>JBIKKW010000040.1:0-23696 GCA_044360115.1 Bacteroidia bacterium | reverse complement strand
TTCTTTTCCGCTAACAATATCGGTACTGTCGTTAATGTCTGCAAAGAGATTGTAATGTACATCTTGTTGCCAATAGCCTTCATAGGGTTTTCTGTTCTTCCAGTATAATGGATTTGTGGCAGATCTGAAATCGATATACTCGTTTTGCGAAATAAAATAAAGTGGTAAAAAAAGAAAAAGTACTATATGTTTTAAGCTCATGGGATGTGATTTTAAGAAGTAAATATGAGTAAAAAAAATGAGTATTAAAAGTGCTTAAAAGCCTTATTAGCGGCTAATACTGAACATTTAATTGACAAAAGGATGGTGTGCAGTTCAAACAGTTTGGAAAACCTTTTTCCAATTTGCTAAAACGTACAATTTGAACAGTAATTTCAAGTGTGAAGGATCATTACACTCTTTAAGTTTTTTTAATTGAGTAGGGTCAACAAACTCAAAACCAGCATCAGAAATAACCTCATGAATTTTTGGTTTTAATTGTTTTATCCAAGTGAACATAGGCGTTTCAAAGCCCACCTTGTCATACCGGTTATAAATTTGTTCCGGTAAAACATCTTTCATGGCTTCACGTAAAAAGTATTTTGAGCGGCCATTTTTTATTTTACGTTTTCCATCAAAACTAAAGGCCAATTTCATCAGATCAATATCATCGCTAAAAGGTGTTCTGCTTTCAACGCTGTGCCACATGCCGCAACGATCTTCACATCTTAAAAATGATTTTAAACGAACAGCTCCAAGATCGTTGATCAATTGGTTGTTCACATTAGCCTTGTGATCATTTGAATTAATGAGTTCATTTGAATTTACAAAGGAAGATCGAAGCAAATTTAAATGATGTTGTGTTGAAAGCGGAAAGTGCTTTTTAAGCTGTTGTTTCACATAAAACAGAAGCGGGGAGGGGAATGTGATCTTTGATTCATTAATTAAACCGAGTGTTTTAATAAATCCACTTTCGTTTATTGTTTGATCCCAAAGGCTTATAAAATGATGATGGTAACCTGCAAATAGTTCATCGGCACCCTGACCATCCAAAACAACTTTGATATTGTTTTCTTTTGAAAGGCGCATCACTCTGAATTGAGCGTAGGTACTGCTGTCCCATATCGGCGCATCTAAAGCGTATATCAGATCATTAAGGTCGTTCTCAAATTCCGTTAAACTTGGTTCTGTTTTATGGTGTTTAGCATTTATTTTTTGTGCTACCAGATCGGCAAAACTTTCTTCGTTAACGGCTCCGGTTTTAAAAACAGATGTAAAACAATGAATGGGTTGATCGTTAAATTTTGAGATGGATCCGGCAATGGCGCTGCTGTCAATCCCACCGCTAAGGCAAGTGCCAACTTCCACGTCGCTACGCATACGCAGTTTAATGGCTTTTGTAACCTTATCATGAAACTTTTCTATTAATTGTTCATCTGTAGCCTGATCGTTCTCATGATTCAATAATGCCGTTGGATGAAAATAAGTTTCAATGGATAATGTATTAGTACTTGGTGTATAGATCAAATTTTCACCCGGCCACAATTCGGTGATGCCATCAAAAAAGTTATTGTGTTCGTTTTCGAGTAAGTTATTGGTTAAATAGTTGTGTACCGTTCTTTCATTATACCTTGCCGAAATGAGTTGTGATCTAATGAAAGCTTTTTGTTCACTCGCAAATGCCAGATAATCTTCATTATTTATGTAATAGAATGGTTTTACACCCAGTCTGTCACGCGAAGCAAAGTAAAGTTGTTTGGTTTTATCATAAATACAAAAAGCCCACATGCCATTAAATTTTTCAACGCAATGAGTGCCCCATTCTTTGTATGCATTAATTACAACTTCTGTATCTGTTTCTGAAACAAAACGATGTCCCGCTTTAATAAGATCTTCACGTAACTCTTTATAGTTATATATTTCTCCATTGTAAGTGATCCAAATTGAATTTGTTGTATCACACATTGGCTGGTGCCCGGTATCGTTCAGATCGATAATGGCTAATCGTCTGTGTGCAAAAACTGCCTGGGTATTTTCAATTTCATTACTAAATACCGTGCTTGGTAAATAGGAAATTGTTTTATTTTGAAAATTTGGAGTTGAATTTGTTTTAAATGGTTGGCAAGATGTATTGGTTATTGCGAGCAAACCTTCGCCATCAGGACCACGGTGTTTTATGGCGTTACTCATTTGCAAAGCAGTATGCGCTATTGGGATAGAGCTTCTTTTTTTAAGAATGATAACGGCAATGCCACACATAAACAAATAATTTAATTGAAGTAATTACTTCACCCACATAAAAATTTTGTTGTTATTCAAGTAACGATCAAAATCTTTATCTAAAACCAAAATACAAAAATCAATAAAAGGCAATATGCCTAAAACGCCTCCAAATGTTCCTATGTATACAACCGGAACATGCGGCGCGGTTCCCAAATAAATGCGGTGTAAGCCAACAATGCCAAACGGAAAAGGAAATGCTAAAACAGAGGCAACCAATTTTTTATTCATTCGTTGCTTTCTTTTAAAATTAAATAATATTGGGTTTGGCCTTTGGCTACTTTCTTCTGAACCTTGTATCAGTAATTCAAGTTGTTCATTTGAAATACTTGTTGAATCGGTAACAAAACCACTCTCGTTGATCAAATAGATCTTATTTTCTGCCTTTAAATGCAGCTGAATAAAAACAGAAAGTAAAAAAGCTAATATGAGTTTGAAATTCATTAAGCGTTTATAAAACTTTTACTGCCATTAATTACACCAATAACTTTGCCTTGCAATGTTTTGTTTAAAAACGGACTGTTCTTAGAGCGTGATTGATTGTTTTTTTCGGTTAGCTGTGAAGTTTGTTTAAGACTGAACAAAGTTAAATTTGCTTCTTCACCCTCATTGAACTTAGGAACTTCAACACCCAGAATATTACGTGGATTCACGCTTAAGGCATCAATGGCTTTATGTATATCTTTATTTTTAAAGGCCTCTGCAACGCAATTAAATGCTGTTTGAAGATTAATGATGCCAAAATCAGCAAGATCAAATTCAAGATCTTTACTCTCTGAATCCTGAGGATTATGATCACTTACAATTACATCAATAATGCCATTATCAACGGCTTTTCGGAGTGCTTCCACATCTTTTTTAGTACGTAATGGTGGATCAACCTTATAGTTAGAATCAAAATCTTTTAAAACCGAATCGTCGTACATTAAATTAATGGCAGCCACACCCGCAGTGATGTTTAAGCCATTTGCCTTTGCTTTTTTTATGAGCTCAACACTTCCGGCGGTGCTAATGGTTGGTATATGTAATTTACCACCGGTGTATTCCAACAGGCTAATATTTCTTTCAAGCATGATCTCTTCAGCAATTGCCGGCATGCCTTTTAATCCAAGTGATGTTGATGTTGCACCTTCATTCATTTGACCGCCATGTGAAAGATTTGTATCGTTGCAATGTGCAATTACAAACGAATTGAAATTATTGGCGTATTGCATGGCGCGCATAAATACACCCGCATGCATTAACGGATGTTTAAAATCGCTGAAAGCCTTTGCACCTGCTAATTGCATATCATACATTTCGGCGAGTTCTTTACCTTCTGTTTTTACGGTAATTGATCCGATGGGATAAAGATCAACCAACTTATCTGACTTGTTTAAAATATATTCAACGGTTGATTTATTGTTGATCGAACATTGGTTGTAACCATGTACACAAACCGCGGTAAAGCCACCTGCACTGGCAGCCTTGGTGCCAGATTCGATCGTTTCCTTATGTTCCAAAGCCGGATCACAAAATACAGCTTGCATATCCATCCATCCGATCGAAACATAAAGGTCGTCGCCTTCAATGGTTTTACAATTAACCTTAGGAGTAATTGATCTTTTGATCTCTGCGATCTTTCCACCTTCGATCAAAATATCAACTTTTTTATTATTGTATTCGCTATTGCTGTTAAGCACGGTTGCCTGTTTGATCAGTGTTGCCATAATATCTTATTTAATAAAACGAATTAATGCTATTTCTATTGCTATGAAAAATAATGTAAGTAAAATAAACCATTTCCAAAGTTTTATACCGCTTGCATTCAGTTGTATTGCTCGCATTACATCTTGCGTGTTTTTACCTTCAATTAAGCTGTACTTTGTTAAGCCGTTCTTTTCTATGAGTTCTTTTAATTCATCTAAGGTATAAAAAATTAAATTTGATTCCATTCGGTTGTAATTAAATGCCAGATTTTGAACTACGTTGTTTTGCCAAACAACATCGTAAAAGCCCGATTTATTTAATTGCTGATCAACAAAAAGATTTAAGGAGTTGTTTACCATTCGCATTTCGGGAATAAGGTCAATTTTAGATGATCTTCCAATAATATGAGGTGGTTGTTCGCCGGCAGATGATAATTGACGCAACACAATACTATTGCTTTGCTGTATGAAATAAAATAAGGGCTGTGTTCTTAAACTTGTAACCGCAATTCTTATGAACGTTGGAACAAATAACGCGTGTTTGCAAAAATTACTTTGTTTTTCATCAAAGGATGATGCGAATAAGAATACAGATGCGTTTTGAAATTTGTTTTTGGTTAAAAAGAACTCGTTGTTTTGCAGTGTATAAATATTCTGTAAGGTACTGCGTGAATTTTTCACATGCGAAAAGTGCGAAAGCGCTGTAGGAAGATTTAACTGAGGGTCCATTTTTTCAAAAACACCTTCAAAGAACGGATCATTTTTATCGGGTTTGTTTATTTTGAGTGCATGTGTATCTAATACATTCATTACAGGCAAATTCAATGATTGATAAAATGTATTATATGTTTTAGGATCAGCTTTTACAGAAGGAATGATGACCACGTTACCGCCTTTAGCACAAAATTTAACGATCTCATCCAATAATCCACTTGACAGGTTTTGCAATTCGTTCAGTATGATCAGGTCAGATGATTTAAATTTGGAGTAATCAATTGCTTTTTCAGAACACGAAACAAAACGAAATAAGCTATCGTTCGAAAAAAGTGAATTGAAATAATTTTGTGAAGTGCTTTCTTGTCCGTTTACTAAAAGTGTATTAATTACTACTTTGGAATTAAATGCAAAGAACAATTCATCATCAAATGTAATTGGGTAATCATCCAGCTTAACGGAAGCATAACTTAGTCCTTCGTTTTTTACAGTAAAGGATATGCTTAAGCTTTTAGACGAGTTGCTTTCAAGACTGAATGAGCCAATAGAAGCTTGGTTGCCATTTACGGTCAAACGAACGGTACCGGCATCAATGTTTTTTTGAGAGCTGTTTTTGATGGAAACATTTAATTTTTGCACAAAGCCTTTTTGTTGAACCGGTGCATCAAACCAACAGGAGTCGATATACACATTGTTTGTTTCATTTGCCTCAATTGGAATAATTGTTAAGTTACTTGTACTATCATTCTTAATATCGTTCAAATTAAAGGATGATCTTTGCGCATCGCTAATAGCGTAAAAAAAAGTATTGTCGGGCTCTTCCTTGCTTAAAAATGTTTTTTGTCGTTTTAATACTTCCGAATAAAGTTTAACCGACGGGGTACTTTTTATTTCGTTGATCTCGTTTAAAATATCATCCTTAGAGTAAAGTCGCTGATGTTTACCTTCAAAATCGTTTGTTATAAGGTAAAAACGATCAATTGATCGGTAAGATTGTATAACATCTTTTGCGATCTTTTTAGCATTTTCGAGTAAAGGCCCTTGCTTATTTACCGCTTCCATACTAAAGGAATTATCAAGGTAAATACCAATTGTTTTCTGACCAACCTTTGCATTCGTGTTGTTGTTATTAGTAATGATGGGTTGTGCAAATGCAAGCACTAAACACGTTATTGCCAGTATTCGGCTTAACAGGATCAGTAATTCTTTTAAACGCGATTTGGATTGACTTTCGAGTTGTAATTCTTTTAAAAACTGTACATTGGTAAAATAGATCTTTTTATAGCGTCTGAAGTTAAAAAGATGAATGATGATTGGAATACTTATGGCCGCCAAGGCCCATAAAAACGAAGGGTAAACAAACATCATAGCCTTTAAAATTAACTAAACTGTGGTATTTTGCAAACACACCAGGGCCTTTTTTTTAAGGCAGTTTTACACAAAAACTTTATTTCTGCTTTTTTGTTTGTTACTTTGTATCCGCTAATTTTAGCAACTAAAAAATATTGTATCCTATGTTTAAGCCGGTATTTATTTCTCTTTATAAAAACATCATTTTAATTTCAATGGTTGTTGTATCGGTTATTAGTTTTTGGAATGGCTTGCTTAAATGGACCGATCTGCTGGCGCTTCAGTTAATATTGGGTGCTGTTTATATTTTTTTAAATTGCTATGAGTTTTTAAATGCAGCATATAAGGCCGATCTGCCGGTGAAACGATTTGGTTATTTCCCTTACAGTTTTTACATGTTCAAGATCATAAAGGCAAGTTTTTTTACATCTTTTGCCATCATGCTCATCACCTCCGGAACAAGGGTTAAATTTTTATATCCAATTTGTATTGTAATAGCCTTAACAGAGTTGGTAGTTATGATCTTAAAACATCAACGCCGCTTAAATTTCATTAGTTTATACGCTAATTATCTTCTTTTTTCACAAAACATCATTTATAAGGTTTTTGCCAATGATATTAGCCATGTTGAATTTAGACACGATATTTTTTATGTGATTCAGAAAAACAAAAAATCACACGATATTCGTTTGGTTAACGTTGAAAGTAAGGACGAATTTTTGAAAGCTTTTACCGATTGGATGAAAAAAAATCACATTCAGGTAAGCGAAGAATCTAAAATAAAATTAGAAAAATACGAACGTAATTTTGTTTAAGTCCTCTTTCGTCGGTTTAAACATGATATTGGTCATGTTAAATGTAAGTGTTTAATATTAAACAACTTTTCTTAACTATTTAGGTGTTGATACATTGTTTTATTAAGATAAATTATCCATATTTATGTTGTATCTTTACCAAGTAAATTTTTAAACACAACAATGGAACAAATTATCAAATTTAATCAATCGAATCGCCAATTTTTTAATACCCTTCGTGCGCGAGTGGATGGTTATTTTAAAACCAACAACATTTCAAAGAATGCCAATGCCAAAATGGTTATTAAAACAATAGCCATGCTTTCTATTTATTTAGTACCATATTTTTTAATGATCTTTAATGTATTGACCTTTAATGCCTGGATGATCATCGGTCTATTCGTGATCATGGGAGTAGGTATGGCAGGTGTTGGATTTTCAATTATGCACGATGCAAATCATGGCAGTTATTCAAAAAACCAAAAAGTGAATAAGGCTTTATCTTTTACCATGTATCTATTGGGAGGAAGCCCATTGAATTGGCAAATTCAACACAATGTTTTACATCATACCTTTACCAACATCACGGGTAAAGATGAGGATATTGACGCGCCAATTTGGTTATTACGTTTTTCTCCGCATTCTCCTCATTATAAGATCCAAAAATATCAGCATTTATATGCTTGGTTCTTTTATAGTTTGATAACCATTATGTGGTCAATTACAAAGGATTTCCAGCAATTAAGCAGATACGAAGAAATGGGCTTACTCAAAACAAAGAATACTTCATTCAATAAAGAGATTGGTAAATTAATTTTTGCGAAGATCATGTACTACAGCATTTTTGTTGTTGCACCATTGTTGTTGGTTGATGCAAGTTGGTGGGTTATTTTAATTGGATATGTGAGCATGCATTTGGTTTGTGGTGTTATTATTTCAGTTGTATTTCAATTAGCACATGTTGTACCGGAAATGAATTTCCCAATGCCGGATGAAAAAGGTAATATGGAAGATGATTGGGCAATTCACCAATTAAAAACCACTGCAAACTTTGCTCGTGAGAACAAGATCTTAAGTTGGTTTGTTGGTGGATTAAATCATCAGATCGAGCACCATTTGTTTCCAATGATCTGCCATATTCATTATAATGAAATTTCAAAAATAGTTAAGGAAACCGCCAAGGAATTCAATGTAATGTATTTGGAGATACCTTCTTTCCGTCAGGCTGTGAAATTACATGCCAAGGAATTAAAAATGTTAGGGCAAGCCGATTTTATGGCTGCTTAATGATGTTATCCATGAAATAATAAGGTTTTATGGATGATATTTATAATAATCAAACGTATTTAGAACAAAACCCGCTTTGGCATCAAGAAGATGCCGCTTTTAAAGCGGGTTTTGTTTTTTCTGTATTAAAGCGAAATAATATATCTTATCAAACAGTTGGCGAAGTTGGTTGCGGATCTGGAGCGGTTTTAGAGGAGTTGAACAAGTGCAATAACAATGCAGCCATTAATTATGTTGGGTTTGATATTTCTAAAGACGCCATTGGCATTGCTCAGCAAAAAACAACTTCAAACTTACGCTTTGAGTTAAAAGATATAACTGAAACTTCTGATCAGGATCGGTTTGATGTTTTATTAATTATTGATGTGATCGAGCATTTACCAAATTATTTTTCATTCCTGGAATTAATACGCCGGAAAAGTTCATACACTGTTTTTCATATTCCTTTGGATATGTTTGTTTGGAGTTTGTTTCGCGAAAAAATGCTCATTGAAAGCAAAAAAAGAGTAGGGCACATTCATAATTTTTCTGAGGATTTTATTCTCAGTGTGCTGGAAGATCATGGGTATAAGGTTATAGATAAGCAATACACCGAGCCTGATTATTCCTCAACATCTTTGAAACAAAAATTAGTTAATGGTTTAAAGAAGGTGTTGTTTAAAGTAAGTCCGCGCTTTTGTACCAAAACATTAGGAGGCTACTCCGTTATGGTACTTTGTAAAAACTAATTATTTTTTTTGAGATAGTTTAAATAGAAGATCTTTTTCTGCCTTTGTTAAACTATCGTAGCCACTTTTGCTGATCTTATCCAATAAACTATTCATGGTTGCCTCTTCGTTCACAACAGCCGAATCTTTTTTAACGTTAGGGTTGTAGCTCACTACCTTTAATTTTGATTTTTTTCGTTTCAAAAAAGCAAAATCAAAAAGATCGATCCCTTTTTTTAACTGATAACCATAAAGCAATCCAAATAATGCACCGCCAATATGCGATATCTTTCCGCCGGTATTTACCGATAGGTCAATAATTGTACTTACACCAAACGTTAGCAGATAAAAATATTTATAAGGCATTTCAACGATACCCCACAAGTAAACCCTGTAATTAGGGGCATAAACGGCCATTACAGCGCCAACGCCTAACACAGCTGCCGATGCACCAAGTAACAATGCATTGCCAAAGGCGTCTGGAAAAAGTAAACCTAAGATCAAAACCAAAGCGCCGCCGCTTATACCACTCATTACATAAACGTAAAGCAATTTTTTTTGGCCCAATATGGTAAAGAAAATTTGTGCCGTAAAATATAGTAAGAACATGTTCCAAAAGATATGCCCCAAACCTTCGTGCGTGAACATGTATGTGAACAAGGTCCAAAACTTGAAAATAAAATCGGTGCCACCAATTGGCAAGGCCACAAATGGCGTTAAATACAAATGAGATAAATTGCCAACCAAATTCAAGGTTAAAAATATGGCCACATTAATAATGATAATTTGGGCAAGTATACCTTGTTGCTGAAAATTGTATTTTAATCTTTCTAAAAAGCTGCTCATTTTAATAAAAATGTGTTCTATCGCGTCGCCAAATATAAACTATTAATAAACCTACCGCTAGGCCTCCTAAATGTGCAAAATGCGCCACATTGTCGCCTGCTTTATTAGATAAGCCAGTGAACAGTTCAATTAAACCATAACCTATTACCAGCCATTTTGCTTTTACAGGTATGAAAAAATACAGATAAAGCATTCGGTTAGGAAATAAAAAACCAAAAGCGCCCAATAAACCAAATAACGAGCCTGATGCACCAATTACAACTTGTGAATTGAGGAAATCATTTTTATAATCTAATAAAAATTGCGATGCTAAACTTAATGCTTTCGCAGGGTTTGTATTTACGGCAGCGTTGTATTGATTTACAAAAATATCATAACTGCCAATAAAATCATAGGAAACATTGCTTTGAAATTCACGGGAGTTAACAAGCGCTTCAAAAGTTTTGATCGATAAATTATCCTGCACGGCTTGTATACTTTCAATAACCGGACTAATTGAAAAATGAATGATCACATATTGTGTAAGAGCTGCACCTAATCCAGTTAAAATATAAAATATTAAAAAACGTTTTGGCCCCCATACATTTTCTAGAACCTGTCCGAAAATAAATACACCAAACATGTTAAATAAAATATGACGGAATTCGATACCACCAAATGGGCCATGAGTAGCATGCATGAACAAGTAGGTGATGAATTGGTGTGGTTTAAAATCGGGTGCCGTAAAATAATGTAATCCCAAATATTTATTCAGATCGATGTGCTGCGTTTGGTAAAGCATTAAGGTTAATAGGTAAACCAATACATTAATGATAATAATGTTTTTGGTTACCGGAGGCAAAAAGTTAAATCCACTAGGGCGGTATTGATTATTGAAACTCATTTATTTTTAAAGTGCTTGTCAATTGTTTCTTTATCTACGTTCATAAAAATGGTTTTGCCATCTGCCGTATAGCTTGGGCTTTCACAATTCATCAAATGATTAATGATCAATTGCATTTCATGATCATCTAAAACCTTGCCTTGTTTAATGGATGTGTTTTTTGCCATAGCACGGCACATGTTATCATGCACATCCATCTTTGTATCCATTGTATTCAGCTTAAAAGATTCAATGATGTTTTCGATGGTGTTTGAAATGTTCATGTTCTCAAGATCGCTCGGAGCACCATTTACCACAATGCTGTTCTTTCCAAATATCTCTATATCAAAACCTAATAATTTAAATTCAGGCAATAAGGTTTCTATCAATGAAAAATCTTTTGCACTCAATTCGATCTGTTCAGGAAATAATATTTGTTGCGTTGGAAGCGGTGTTTGTATTTTAGTATTAAAATAATGTTCGTATAAAATACGTTCATGCGCCCGTTGCTGATCGATTATCAATAAACCATCACTTGTATTGCAAACAATGTATTTATTCAATAATTGAAATGTTTTGTAAGAGATAGATTCCTGTTGTACCGATTCAATTACTTCCTGCGGATGCGATTGCGTATGATCGGTCTCTATATTTCCTTTAAAGCCTTCAAATAACGATTCCCAATGCTTCACATTCTTATCTTCTTGCTTGTAAGATGTGCCACTGCTGCTTTTGAATGGATTGTAATCAGGGTTGTAAGAGATGGTTGGTTGAACAGGCACTCTGTCTTTTCCGAAATAGCTATTTTGTGTGATCTCTTCTGTATTAAAATCTATCGACGGCCCAACATTTGCCTTTCCTAAAGCACGTTTGATAACACTCATTAAAGTAATAAAAACAGTACGTTCATCAATGAATTTGATCTCTGTTTTGGTTGGATGAATATTTACATCTATTTGTTTGGGATCAATATCAATGAATAAGAACCAAGCAGGATGCGAATCCATAGAGATCAGTTCTTTATAGGCCTCGTAAATGGCAGTGCTTAAGTACGGACTTCTGATATAACGATTGTTGATGAAAAAGTATTGGTCTTTTTTTGATTTCCTTGCGATTTCAGGTTTACCAACGTATCCACTGATCTTTACATAAGGTGTTTGTTCATCAACCGTTACTAATTTTTGATTGTATGAATTGCCAAACAAACCCATAATTCGCTGCATTAATGGAGCAGGAGGCAGGTTGTAAATTTCGTTGTTGTTACTGTGTAACGAAAAATGAATGGCATAATGCGGCAATGCCACGCGTTCAAACTCGGTTACAATATGTTTTAGTTCTGTACTATCGTCTTTTAAAAAATTACGGCGCGCCGGTATGTTATAAAATAAATTTTTAACGGTAAAACTTGCACCCGTAGGGCATTGGCAATTTGTTTGTTCAATAAAGTCGCCACCCTCAATGGTTATTTGCTGGCCAACTTCATCTTCGGCTTGTTTTGTTTTTAATTCAACTTGAGCAACGGCTGCAATACTCGCCAATGCTTCTCCTCTAAAACCTTTTGTGTGCAAATTAAACAGGTCATCGGCACTTTTTATTTTCGAAGTGGCGTGGCGTTCAAAGGCCAGTCTGGCATCAAACGGACTCATACCTCGTCCGTTATCAATTACCTGAATGAGCGATTTTCCGGCATCTTTAATGATCAATTTAATATGTGTTGCCCCTGCATCAATAGCGTTTTCCAATAATTCTTTTACTACACTGGCAGGGCGCTGAACAACCTCACCGGCAGCAATTTGGTTGGCTACATTGTCTGGTAATAGGGAAATAACGTTACTCATAAGTTCACACAAATTTAACTAATAAAACGCTAAAAAAGGGAACCATTTAACATTATTTACTTTGTGGTATAATTGATCTTATAGGTAGAGTATAAAGCGTACTCGCTGTTTTTGAAACACTTTAATTTTTTAAAGAAGGCAACGATCTCTTTTTCCTGTGAACGCTTGAACAGGTTTTTATTTTCGAAAACAACTGTTTCAACCTCGTTAGCATTATTGATGGTTAAAGTGCAAACAAAAGATCGGTTATAATCTGTACCGCTCATGAATTTTGAGATCTTGTCATTTAATTCGCTAACAGGTATACTTAAAACAGCAGGCTTAATTGTGTTTTGCGAAGGCCCCATATCTTCTGCTCTTGATGGCGCTTCCATTGATTGCGGGGCAGCAGCTTCACCGGAAGCCGATTTCTTTTTAGATTTTTCTATTAATCTTTCTTTTGTTGAACTGCTTTTTTCCTCGCGGTTCTCATCATTTTTTGTAATTACAAGCGGAGCCGATTTTGATGTTGCTGCGGCACCACTTTCTTGTTTAAAATTGTTAGCTAGTGTGGCATCAGTTGGTTTACTTTGCTTATCATCCGCATCTTTTTCCTTTTCAGCCGCTTTTTTAGGCATTGCACCTCCCATTGCTTCTTCAGGTGAATCAGGCAGATCTTTACTTTCCGAATCGGCAATGGTAATAAAAGTTTCATCTTCCTGAGCTTTTGTTGTTGCTGGCGCCTGATCATTTCTGGCATTTCCTTTTCGTGCATCCTCCAGTTTTTTTCCTTCGGTTGCAACCACTGTTTTCGTTTGTTCTTTTAATTCATCTGTTGTGCCGGGCGCAGGTTTAAATTCAAGTGGCTGAACTTCCTCTTTTAAAGGCATATTCATTGCCATATCTTGTTTTTCAAGCGTGTTTGTTGTTTTGAATAGGAATATCAATCCAATTAAAAGTGCCACACCGGCTGCGGCCGACCAATAAATAAATAGCGGTTGTTTCTTTTTCTCAAACAACTCTTCATTTATGCGTTTATCTAAACGAGCCTTCATGTTCAAGGCCTCTTGTTCATTTTCAAGCGAAGCAAATCCTTCCAATGCATCCTGTTCAAAGGCATCGAGGTCATCAGCCGGATTCTTGATATGGTCAAGAAGCTCGTTCAGATCTTTAGTATGTTTATTTATTGGCTTGCCCATTTAGCTTTGCCTCCATTTTTAATTTCAAATTTCGTTTCCCGTTCTGTATATGACTTTTTACCTCGTTATTATTATAACCGGTAATGGTCATTATTTCGGTGTAGGATTTGTTATCCAGGTAAAACAGCTCCAAACACCGTCGTTGCTCCGTATTTAATTCGTTTAACGCCAATTGCATTAATTGAATTTGACTTTCTTTTTCATTTAGATGCTCAATGTTATTATAATCCATAAGAAAGATCTCATTTTCTTTAATTTCGAGCTCTTTCTTTAGAACAGTCTGCTTTTTACGAAGTTGCATCAAGCAGTAGTTTTTGCTATACGTATATAACCAGCTTTTAAAATATTCAACTTTGTGTTTTTTTAGGTCGTTTATAAGTTGGGCAAAAATGGTCATAACGGCATCTTCTGCTTCATCCTTATCTTTTAAGTATTTGATGCACAAACCCAATACTAAATGGCCATACCTTGAATACAATTCACCTATATAGGAATTATCACCACTTTCTAAAAAAATGTTAATGATTTGGGCGTCGGTATGATCTTTGTATTTAGATTGGGGAGCCAAGGCAATAATCTCATGTAAATGTATAAAATTATTCCTTGCAATTATGACCTAAAAATGTATATTTGTGTGTCCATATCAATTTTAAGTACTGAATAAAAAGTTAAAATATTTGATCCTTTTGGTTGTTGCCTTTTCATTAAGTTTTCAGCAACCATCGAGCTATGATACCAATGCCAAGATCAAAGCAGTATTTATTTACAATTTTACCAAGTATTTCGAGTGGCCTAACAACAAAAAAACAGGCAATTTCATTATTTACATCGTAGGAAAGAATGATAATTTAATTAATGAATTAAAGGTACTTGCTTCCCGTAAAAAGGTTGGTAACCAAGATATTGAAGTTAAGAATACCCCAACATTTGATGCTAACGTAAGTTCCAATATGGTGTTTTTGTTGCCTGAGGCTTCAAAATCAATTGGTGAGGTTAGTGGCAAATCAAAAAGCAAAGGTGTTTTATTGATCAGTGAGAATAATGGTGGCGCCAAGAGCGGATCAAGCATCAATTTTATAGTAGTAGATAATAAACCAAAATTTGAGTACAGTAAAAACAACGCCATAAAGGCCGGTTTAAAAACGAATGACGATTTTAAATCATTAGCCATAAACGTTGATTAAAAAATATAAAATGAAAACGATGTGTAAATATTTAAAACTAGCTATGTTGATCGCCATGATCGGCAGCGGCATGGTTTTAAATGCACAAGAAGCTAAACTAGCAAGGGCACAAGCGTTATACAACGAAAAGAAGCCTGAGCAAGCTAAATTGTGCATTGACAGTGTTATTGCACATCCTGAAACAAAAGGTCGTTTTGAAGCATGGACCATGCGTTCATTTATTTACTTTGAGATCTATAAGAAAACCGACCGATTTAAATTAAATTCAACATTACGCGATACTGTAGTTAGTTCGGCCCTAACATCTAATAAATTAAAGGCAGATGCTGATTTTACCTCACAAAACAAGAAGGTATTAATGGCAGTTGCATCTAATTACCATAAGATCGCAAGTATTTACTTGTTAGATTCAGCTAATTATGATTCAAGTATCAAAGCATACGAAAAGTTCAAAGAAACCTCACGTTTGGCAGATGCTTCTATTGACTTGAGAGGAAAAGATACCGAGTACTTCCTTGCTGTTGGAAGTGAGTATTCGCAAAAGTTCAACATGAATAAAACCAATACCAAAGCTTTTGAAATTGCAAAGGTTTCGTTATTGAAAGTATTGGAGATCAATCCGAACGATACATCGGCTAACATGAACATGGGCTTAATGTATTTGAATCAGGCAACAGATCTGGTTGAAAGTTTAGATGCCGGTGATACACCTTTAGAAAAGTTAGATGTTGTATTGGATAATTCGGTAAAGCTTGCAAAACAAGCAGAACAATTCCTTTTAAAGGTTTACGATCAAAACAACAAAAATCGTAAGGCAGTACTTGCATTATACTATGTTTACAGGGTATTAAGCGATGATGCTAAAAAAGCACAGTTCGAAAATAAATGTAAGGAGCTAAAGATCGAAGTAACCGACAGCGCTCCTAAACAACAAAAATAAATTAACATGGCATTCAAATTCACGATTGGAAGGAAGATCGGAGCGGGCTTTGCGGTGTTAATTATTTTAACTTCCATAGCCTTTTTCTTAACCGTTTTCACATTAACCGACAGTAAATCAAAAACCGAATCGGTGGTGGGTCAATTAGCACCCAGTGTTGCCGAATTAAAGGAGTTGAACTTATTGATCCAAAAATCTGGAACCAACATTACACAATGGATGTTCAACAGCTCAACCAACGACCTTGGTTTTAGAAGAGAACTGGAACATATTATCGCAGAAGATTATCCTGTAAAAAAAGAAGAACTCAAGAAATTATCAGAAGTTAGTTGGAATGATGATGAGCGCAAGCGTTTACAAGGCGTGTTCTTGCGAATTGAAAGTATTTTTAGATTGTACAAAGCAGATATCATGAGCCAGCTTACCGAGGCTGCCGATTACCAGGATGCTTTAAAAACGAGTATAGCACGAATTTCCTATGAAGACAGTCAGGCTAGCCTGGAATCGCTTTACAAGGAATTAAATTACTTGATTGAAACCAAACAAAATGCCGCTGAATCGGTAAAAACCGACATGTTTAAGTCATTTGACTTTTTACAGTGG
Source organism: Bacteroidia bacterium (assembly GCA_044360115.1). Lineage (GTDB taxonomy): Bacteria > Bacteroidota > Bacteroidia > B-17B0 > Aurantibacillaceae > Aurantibacillus. Next base: position 7,446 of record JBIKKW010000040.1, on the reverse strand, counting down.
TTTGTTCAATTGCTCGGTGCCACACTTGTAATAGGAGGTATTTTAATTGCCTTATTCACTACACAATCAATTACCCGACCAATTCAAAAATTAAGAAAGATGTTGGTATCAATGGGTTTAGGCATTTTGCCTAAGGAACGCATTCGTCCACGTGGAGATGAGATAGGTGAGATGGGTAATGCCTTAAATGAATTGATCAACTCCATGCATCAAACAACAAAATTTGCCGAAGAAACTGGTGCCGGAAATTTTGATGCTGCATATACACCATTAAGTAAGGATGATAACCTCGGGCATTCATTGATAAAGATGCGTGATAATCTGGCAGAGAATGAACGCAGTTTGGAGCAAAAAGTTAAAGAGCGCACTGAGGAAGTTGTTCGTCAGAAGGAGGAGATCGAAGTAAAGAATGGTGAGTTGGAAGTTTTATACAAGCAGGTTACCGATAGTATTTTATACGCGAAACGTATTCAGGAAGCAATTTTGCCACCGGAGAGTTATATAAAAGAGTTAGTGCCAAATTCGTTCGTATTATTTAAACCAAAAGATATTGTAAGTGGCGATTTTTATTGGTTCGATAAAAAAGAGGAAATGGTTTATTTTTCTGCCGTTGATTGTACCGGTCACGGTGTGCCGGGTGCCTTTATGAGTTTGGTTGGCCACAACGTTTTAAAAGATATAGTTAACAATACCAAATTAAAGAAGCCAGGCGAAATGCTTAACAAAATGCGTGAAATGGTTGTTAAGACCTTACACGCCGATACGGATGAGAACAGAGCAAAGGACGGCATGGATATGACTTTATGCGCCATTAATTACGCTACTCTTGAATTGCAATATGCCGCTGCTTATAATCCGCTTTACATTATTAGAAATGGTGAGTTGATAGAACATCCTGCTAATAAATTCCCAATTGGTGCTTTTGTTGGCGAGCGAAAAGATTTTGATAACAGAACGGTACAGTTAGAAAAAGGCGACACCATTTATTTATTTAGCGATGGATATGCCGATCAGTTTGGTGGACCAAAGGGTAAGAAATTTATGGTTGGTAATTTCAGAAAGTTGTTATTGAAAGTGAGTGAGGCGCCAATTACCGAACAAAAGAAGATATTAGATGAATCATTGATGCAATGGCAAGGCACACATGAGCAGGTAGATGATATCTTGCTTATTGGCGTGAAGATCTAGTTCTATTAATACCGTTTGAAAGCTAGATTATATCTTTGATCAATGCGGGTGGCCTGCCAACAATTGCTTTTTTTCCATTAATTACAATAGGCCTTTCAATAAGAATTGGATATTTTACCATCACATCTATCCATTTATCATCGCTTAATTTTTTATCTGCAAACTTATCTGTAAAAATTGTTTCCTTTTTGCGAATGATGTCTAAAGGTTTGCATTTGAGTTTAGCTAATAATTCTTTTATCTCTTTTTTAGAAAGCGGATCTTTTAAATAATCGCGTATTTCAACTTCGCAATTGTTATCATTAAGTAAAGCCAAGGCCTCGCGACTTTTTGAGCATCGGTTATTGTGTAAAATGATCATGCTGTTTTTAAGGAAGAGGTTAGCTGCAAGTACATTTGATTAAAGCGTTCGCGCACGGTTTCAATAAAACTATCGTTGATCATTTTCTTTAAATTATCAACGCTCTTAGCTTGTTGAATATCAAATTTAAAGGCTTGTTCCATTGGTCCTGCTTCAAACTTTACAATGTATTTATCGTTCATTTGAAAAATACTGATCGTAATGCTTGGGTGCGGAATGCTATCAATTATCCTCATCTTTTTTAAATATTTTTTTAAAATTAAACATGTTTTGTAAAACGCCCCACGGACTTACATTTCTATCACCATCTTCATGTATGCGCCTTTGAATGGCATAAGCCAAATTCACGAAATGTGGCTTATGAACACGCAACAAAGCTTCTTTTGCTTTATCATCTCCATTAATAAAATTTGCACAGGCAGCCCAATCATAAGCTTTTTTATCTAATAATAATTTAAAGGCAACCGAATCGTCCCAAATAGCATTTACAAAGGCAGCCAATTCATAATGCTTGTTATCCATTAAATATTTGAACGATTTTTTATTATCTCTAATGGCATCAATTGTTGCTAATAATTCGGGGTAGCCATTATTTACCAAATAGTTAAATCCTTCGGTGTGTTGGTTCACATGCTTTGCGAACATCTCAATGGCTTCGGCAGGATAGTGTCTCATGGTAATTAAAATCTTATTTGTAAACGCAGGTTTATCTGGCGGTTCGTTAAATAATTTGGTACGGCATATTTATTTCCGGTCACATCTTGCACCCATGTGTATGAAACGGTGTTTTGTATTTGTAACATATTAAACACTTCTAAAAACACCCACATTTCCTTTAAACCATTTAAAATATTCTTTGGTTTTTTCTCTCGGTCTTCCTTTAAAATATTAAATGCAAATCCTGCATCAACTCTGCGGTATGGCGGCATGCGCAGTGTTTGCTGGTAGCGGAGGTGAGTAGGCGGACCAAAAGGTAAGCCCGTACCAAATTGTAAATTTAAATTGAATTTACACCATGGTAGGTTCGGGATGTAATCCTGAAAAAATAATCCAAATGTTATCAATTGATCGGTTGGACGAGGAATATAGCCCGGATCTATTTTTGCACTATCAACTTTTACCTGATCAAACGTAAATCCTTTCACAATTTCTTCACCCGATTTGTTATAATATTTGTAATGAATGTTATCTGCTGAATATTCGTATGATCTTAAAAAGCCCATGGAAGCCCAGCTTTCAACGCCTTTTACAAATTCGCCGTTTATTCTAAAGTCTGCTCCTGTTGTATATCCTTTGGTATTATTATTTGCAAAATAACGGATACGAACATTATCTATTTCGTAAGGGATAACATCTGTTAGTTCCTTGTAATAGGCAGCCATTATTAATTTAAACGGACGATTCCACATTAAAAAATTGTAATCGCTTGTTAAAACAAACTGCATTGATCGTTGTGCTTTTACGTTTTTATTGATGTTGCCATCAATGTTTCGCAACTCTCTGTAAAATGGCGGTTGGTAATACATTCCACCTGATAATTTAAACAACCAATCGCGTTTCCAGTTTGGTTTATACGCCATAGTAATTCGTGGTGAAAAAACCATCTGTTCGTTCACGGTCCAATAATGTGCTCTTACACCTGCTGTTAGCGTTAAGGTGCTTGAATCGCGTAAGTTCAAACTTTTATTGTATTGTGTGTATGCCTGAACACGCGAGCTCGGCAGCGTTATTTTTGTTTTGTAAACATCCGTTAAGCTGATATCAACGGGGCTGTAAGGCACAATAAAACCGGCTGAGTCAACCATTTTCCATTCGCTTAATTTATCCTGAATTTCTTCTAATTGAAATTTTGCACCCCAAAGTAATTCAGCGTTTTTTTCAAAAAAGCGTGTACCCTTGTGTTCAAAATTGTAAACCTTTGCATTTAAGTAATTTCGACCATTATTAATAAATGTGCCAATTCCGCGATTATAGGCAACTTGTCCGAAATTTGGTTTACCTAGGTCGGCCTCCAGCTGATCAATATAATATTGCCCTTGAACCGTGTACAATTCGCGCTCGTTGGCATTGTATGCCGATGTAATGAATTTTAATTTCAAATTATTTCTTGGTCGGTAGGTTGCACTAAGGCCTGCCATGTATGTTTCATACTGCATGAGTTCTTGTCCGTCAAAGTAGATCGTTAAACGTAGTGCATTGTTAACCGTTCCAAAATTTGTTTGACGCGAAGTTGGAATTACCAAGAACTTGTTGCTGGCAATATTCCCTAAAAATTCAAGTTTAAATTTCGGATTCACATCCATGGTGATGAAACTCTGAAGATCGAGTGCACTTGGTCGGTATTCACCTTTTGTATCAAATGTTTTTAAAAGATATGAATTGGTACGATAGCGCGCGCCAAGGCTCCAGGCTAACAATCTGTTATCAGATATGCCTTCAACTTGCGCATTGCCGCCTAAAAAACTACCGGAAGCATTGCCTGAGAATTTCAAGGGTTTGCGATAAGTTATATCTAAAACGCTGCTTAATTTATCGCCATATTTTGCTTCAAATCCACCTGCGGAAAAATTGATGTTTTGAACCATGTATGGATTCGCAAAACTTAATCCTTCTTGCTGACCGCTGCGCACTAAAAACGGACGATACACTTCAATATCATTCACGTAAATGAGGTTCTCGTCAAAATTACCACCGCGTACACTGTATCCGCTGCTTAATTCGTTATTACTGCTTACACCAATTTGTGTTTTAATAATGTCTTCTATATTTCCGGTTGGAGTAGGTAATTGATAAAAAACCTTTGGATCAATTCGTACGATCTCTTCTGTGCGCGTTTTGGTATCTGTTACCTCAACAATCTGAAGATCGTTCTTAAACGTTAATACTGGCGAAAAACTAATGGATTCATTTTCCTTTATAAAAAACTGTTTTGATAAAGTAATATGGCTAATGGAGTTAAATACAACCGTAATACTTTTGTTTGTTGGTACAACTAAAAAATATTCGCCATTTTCCTTCGAATAGGTAGCAAATTTCGAATCTTCCTTAATGCCAATGCTTACATTTTCGATCACATTACCTTCAGAGTCTTTTAAAACACCCTTAATAGATCCGGTTTGCGATTTTATAAAAGAAAAACCGCAAACGATAAAAAGAATTAAATATTTTACGTTTATAGCCAATTAAATGATAACGAAAATACGGTTAATTTATTTTATTCTACAGCTATTATTGATTATGCTGTTGTTATAGGTTTGAATGTAAGCTTTAAAATAAAGTTCTTCCGAATTGTAATTTGCCTTGCTTAAGAGGTTATATTTTAAAAGTGAATCGGATTTATAGTTAAAAACGGAATTTAATTTAAAATCAAAGAAAACAAAGGCTAGCGAATCATTAACAAGATAATGAGAGGAATTTGCGAAATATAAAGCATATCTGTTGTTGGTTTTACGATACGAATTTCCAAAACAAAAGGCAGCATTAGAATATCCTATATGATCTAAAATACTTGGCATCACATCAGATTGCTGAAATACGGCATCATATTTTCCGGTTAAACTGTTATCAGGTTTATAAAACATAACTGGAATAGAAAATTGTCCCACATTGTTGCTAAAGAAAGGATGGTTGCTGATGCTGCAGTGATCGGCCAACAGAACAAATAAGGTGTTTTTGTACCATTTTTGTTTTTTAGCATGCTCAAAAAAGGTGCGTAAAGCATAATCGCCATATCCTACACTTTCATGATTTTCTAAATGGCCTTTGGGGAATTTGTTTTTGTATTGGCTTGGAATTACGTAGGGATGATGTGAACTTAAAGTAAAGATTGTTGAATGAAAAGGCTCTTTCATTTGATTCATTTTATCGATCGAATATTTAAAAAATGGTTCATCCCATATACCCCAAAACCCATCAAAATCTTCATCATTGTTATATTCTTTTCTTCCATAATAGTTGTCGTAACCGGCTTGAATGGCGTAACTGTCAAAATTCATAGTACCATTAGTTCCACCATGAAAAAAAGCAGTTGAATACCCTTCCTTTTTTAATAATCCGGCTAAAGAGTTGTATTGATTATCGGCATATGCGCTGTTTATAAAGGGATTTTCCATAAACGAAGGCATTGAAGAAAGTATGGCGGGTATTCCTTCGATGGATTTGTGTCCGTTTGAAAAGGCATTCGTAAATACTAACGAATGATCCATTATACTATCAAAAAATGGGGTATAACTTTTTGAATTGCCTAGTTTTGTATATTCTTTCGAGAAACTTTCTAGTATAATAATTACAACATTATCCTTTAGTGTTGTGTCATTATCAAAATGTTGGATTGGGTCATATAAGTTATTGATTTGCCGGTTTCCAAAATCAAATTCAATTTCTTTGAGCTCTTCTTTTTCAAGGGATTTTATAATTGTAAACGGACTATTGACCAATAAGCTAATATATTTTGGGTTTGCGTATCTCGCAGCATCAACCACATCTAATGGAATGCGTTGTACACCCCCTCTAATGCCAATTATAACAAGTGTTGCACTTATTAAAAACGATAAACTGAGTATTGAAATGCTTTTAAGATCATAGGAATATTGAACCACATTAGGTTTTATTTTTTTATAGGCTTTAATTGTAAGGAAGATCAACACAAAATAAATAATTAGCAATAGCCAGTATTCCTTTAAATATTGTGGTAATAAGGTGCTAAGGTCGGTTTGCCCTCCAACTTGTTTAAAAAGATCAGCAGTAGAGCGTTTTTTTATAAATGGAAAGTATGCAACATCAATAATATTTAATAAAATAAAAATAGCATTACAAATACCAAACACCCATAACATAAGCTTTTGGTAAAAAACAGAATTGTAGAAGTTAATAGGCAATAAGGATAAGAGAATGAATAGGATATTACCAACTAAAACACTAAAAGTATCAAATAATAAACTATAAAAATTTATAGATAATAGGCCTAAAACATCGAGTTCATTAAAATAGTTGTAATTAACAATGTAAAAAACTTGTCTTAATATTAAATTAACAAGGTAAATTAATAGTAAACGTTTTAAGAGCGTAGAAACCTGAGAAATATACTGATTGAGCACAATTATTTTTGTGCTAAATTAAGCTTTTAAAACAAAAAAAAACCACCTTTTTGGGTGGTTTTGAAATTACTTAGGATTATTTGTGTTTTGTTTTGATTTTTTCTCGCCTGGCAAACCTTTTTCATTAATTGCCATTCTAGTTCCTGATTTTTTTGGCTCATCAGCTGTTTTTTTGGTACCAGGACCATTTTCTTTTGTTGCTGTTGCGCTTTCAGGTTGAACTGCAGTCTCTTTGTTTTCTTTTGGCTTTGTTTCTTTTTTCTTAGTATCATTCTGAGCAGTGCCTGCTAATGTTAAAGCAGTGATTGCAGCTACAGTAAAAACAATTTTTTTCATGGTATTAAATTTTTATTAAAGTTAATTATTAATTTCAAATATCGGGCCAATCAAAACGGTTTTAACTTATTTTAAAAGTTCTAAAGCCTCTTGAATAGATATTAGTTCGTCTTTAAAAGTTGCAATAATAAACGCATCCGTAAATCCTTTTGCTTCTAATTCTTTGCGGTATTTTTCTGCCGTATCGTATCCTGTAAAGCTTCCTGTTGTAAAACGTACATTGCCGGTTGTGGTTGATTGCTTCTCCAATTGCTTAAGATCTTTAAAGCGTTCTTCAGCTGCTGCAACTTGTGCCGGGCGCTTATTTGGACCTAATTGTATCTTAAATGCCACCAATTTCTTATTTACCGAACTAAACATTTTGTTCTCGTTCAAATCTTCTTTATAACCCTTTTCAACGGTTGCTTTCGTTTGCGTCATTGGAATACGTTTACCGCCTTTATAAGCAGTAACAAACGCATCACT
>JBIKKW010000139.1:0-6996 GCA_044360115.1 Bacteroidia bacterium | reverse complement strand
AAAGAAGTTCAAGTTGGAAGTTGTCATTACAAAGATGTTTGTATTGATGGGGGATTTGATGAAATTGAATACTTTGTTGTCAGACCCACTGAAAAAACTTCTATTAGTTTTGAATAACATTCATAGAAGTTTCTTAACCTTCTGAATTGTCCCACTACTTTTATCTGTCAGTTTCATTACTTTACGAACTGAATAACCTTGTTTCAATAGTTTAACAATATCCTTGTGTTCTGAAAGTAGTTGAGATTCATCTTTTTTGAAACCGACTTTTCTACCAACTTTTCCACCATTCTTTCTATAACTTTCATAACCAGATTTAATTCTTTGTCTGATTGTTGTTTTTTCCATTTCACTTACTGATGTAAGAATTTGAATCATAAATTGAGATAAAGGATTAATCTCACATTTATCATTCAATGTTTCAATATTGTAGTTTTTGATAAAAAGAGAAATACAATTTTCATTCAACAATTGAATTGTTTTAAGAACCTCAATTGTATTTCTACCCAAACGACTTAATTCCCAACAAAGAACTTTATCTATTTTGTTTTCTTTAATGAAGTTTATCATCTCCATCAGTTTTGGTCGTTCTTCGTTTTTCTTTCCACCTGAAATTTTCTCTTCAAATGTTTTAACGATATTGAATCCCATTTTTTGAGAGTATTCCATTAACTCTTCTGTCTGTCTCTTATAGTCTTGTGATAAGGTTGAAACTCGAGAATAAATTACAATTTGTATCATTTTAATATTTTATATTACAAAGATACGGAAAAGTGTATCAATAAACCTAATTTAAAAGATTAAAATGATACACTTGTGATTTTGATACACTTTTAACAAAGAAGTATCTAAATCGTTCCTTCTTTGTTATTATGTTTCTATTTACTAATTGTCCATTTCGTTCCGTGGTCTTTTATATCACTAACATTAAATGAAACCGATAATTTCCCAGTCTCAATTAATTCGATTACTGATTTTTGAGTAATCAATCTATTATTGTTGTTTTTAGATTTCAACCTTTTTGTGAGAGTAATAATATCCCAATCACAAAAAGGAATAAACTTATTATTAACAAACACTTCCAAAATCACTTTTTTATTTTGAAGTTTTAACCTCATCAAATAACTATTGAATGAAGTAATGTTCTTTGTATTAATAGAACCCGTTTTAAATGTGTTATTACCATTTTTAAGAATACCGAACCTCGAACTCAATAGTTTTATCATTGACAGGTCGTAAAGTTGATTAGGACAAGAATAAAAAGGACTTAATTTTAATCTTGATGTAATCAGTTTAGTTGATTTCTCAACATTTAAGAAAATAGTAGGATAAGTGTCCCACGAATTGAAAATAGATAATGTTCCCATAGTATTTGTTTTTAATAATTGGTTAAAAAAATGTCAATACAATCCCACCTCAAAGAATGAGTATTTTTAATGTCCGGATCATTGTGAAAAGTCTCTTTGTGTAGAGTGAGGATTTACCTCTGACTGATTGACTTAAACAAATATAAGAGTAAGAAAACTTCTAAAAAAGTGTTCTAAAATTTGGAAATATCGAATGACTTGACCCTGTTTCGATTGAGTAAAAAATAAAAATAAAAAAATATAATCACCTTAATTTCAGATGATTATATTTTTTTGAACTTATTTTAATAAGTCTTGAATAATCTTTATTTGATGAGGTTCTATTTCATATAATTTATAAACCTCATCATTTAACAACTTCATCAAATCTTCATCCATTGGTTTAGAAAACAACTTATTTACAATATCAATTATTTTCTTTTGGTCTTTCTTGGGAGTGTTTCTAATTGGAAGTTGTTCGTATAGATACTTCTGAATCTCTGGAAACAAATCTCCCTTCTTAGTTGAGTATTTATATTTGTAATAAAAATTTAGTAATTCGGAATTCAATAGACCCGAAATAAAAACATTTGAGTAATCATCCTTCATTGAAATTCCGTAAATGTTTTTATTGAAGGAATAGTTTTCATTATTGATTGTAGATTTCAAATCTTTTGAAACTCGTCTCAATAGGACCATATTCTTTTTTTGGAAGAATTTTTGTAATCTTTTATAATCTTTGAATTCAGGATCCACAAACGAATTTTGATATTTAATTTCAAACGAATTCATATCCTCTCCGATTAAACATTTAATTCCTTTATCCAGTTGTGTAAGTTCTTTTTTACCGATTTCTAATCCTCTTAATGATTCATCATAAAGAGAACTCAATGTTGAACTTTTTTCTTCAATTGAATCCAAAACCTCATCAATTTCTTTCGTAATAAAAGTTATGATAGTGTGTGAATCTCTTTTTCTTATAAGTGGTTTTTCTAATTGATTAGTTAAAGTGAATTCTTTATTTGTTTCTTGATAAATTGGAATTATCTCACTTGTTGGATTTTTCTTTTCGATGTAGGTTATAACACACTCAGTATTTACTTCCTCAAAAGGATTCGTTTCTATCAATGTATAGGTATGTATATCATCAACAAAGAACTTTCTCAAATCTCCACAATTCTTATTTACTAAATAAAACCTTGGAGTAATAAAAGATAAAAAACCACCATCTTTAAGTAGTTTGTTAATTGATAATTCAAAGAACATTAAATACAAATCAGTATTCCAATTGTATAGTTTTGAGAGGTAATTTTCTTTTTTTATTACAACATAGGGTGGATTTCCAATTATTCCATCGAACCCAATAAAATCTCCTTTGTCATTCATTAATTCAGGAAATTCAAATCTCCATTCAAATGATTCTTTATAGTTTTTATTGGTTTTTATTTCTTCAATTTTTGATTGACTTGATAGGACTTTATTTTCTAATTCCTTTAATTTTTCTTTTTCTCCTTTTGAAACTTTCTCATTGAATAACAAAAGATTTTTTAATTGGTCATTGTATAAGTTGAACTCCAATTGTTCTTTGGTGAATTTCTCAACTAATTTACCTGGTGTTGAACTTTTGAATTCATCTTTGAGTTCTTTGAGATATTGTTTAAGAGTTTCCTTTATAGACTTATCATTAGTTTCTTTATACTTTTTAACTATGTCCTTGTAATCATTCACCTTAAATTTTCCTTTGAAAACAGACGTTAAGTTTTCATCAAAACTAAATTTTTGTAGGAGAGAATTTCCTTGTTTAATATTGATATCAATATTAGGTAGGGTTTGAAGTTCTTTGAAATTACTTTGTTTCGTGTAATAAGATGATTTCAATAACTCAATCCACAATCTTAAACGACATATTTGAACTGAATTCGGATTAATATCCACACCAAACAAACAATTCTCAATTAGAATTCTCTTTTCATAAAAGATGGTCTCTTGAATTTCTTGAATATTCGGATTTATTGTTCCGTTTTCATTGACAACATATTCGTAATTAATTCCATCGAAATATCGAATAATCAGTTCATCAACTTCAATGGTTATTTCTATTTCGTTAAGTCTTTTATATTCTTGATTACACAATAATCCTAACTTATGTTTTACACGAATAATTTCATTCAACATAGAAACCAAATAGTGTCCAGAACCGACACTTGGATCACAAATTTTAAGACTATTAACTAACTCATTGTAATCTTTGATTTTCTTGAAATCAAAATGATTGTAGAGTTCAATATAATTTTCACAATTCCAATTGTAAGTTTCATTAAATTTTTTGAGAATAATTTTTTCTAATGTATCCTCACACATTCGACTTGTAATAAAAGAGGGAGTAAAAACAGACCCATCTTTATACCCATTTATTTTCTCAAAGATTAAACCAAGAACTGATGAGTTAATGATTGTTTTGTTTTTATCTGTGAGTAATTTCTTTTTTGAAGAACCGAAATCATAACATTCAAGAAACTTCAATAAGTAGTTTATAGTAGTTGTTTTCTTTAAGTTGGAATCGTAATTTTTAACAATAGATTTTGGAAGTAATTCAATTTCACTTTCATCGTCCAGACCTGAAATTCTCAAAGTCTTTTTCTCCAAATTGGTTGGTTCAAACAATGAACTATTTAGATATGGTATTGAGTCAAGTTTTGAAATGAATTTCAACTTGGATTTTAATTCTGGTTTTCTGTTTTTAAGTCTTTCAGATAATACTTCAAAAAACAATTGGTTCAAATTCTGAAATGATTCAATCTTTTCAGAACTGATAAAGGAGAATTCTCTTTTTCCTCCATTATAATTTATTAATTGAGTTTCTAATAACTTTAAGAATATAATTCGATTTACCCATGTTATACATAACTCCAATGAAACATTAAACAATTGTTCCTCTTTACTTTCAGTGGTATAATCTAAATTTTCTAAAAGACTTTCAGAAAGTAATATGTTCTTGGTAATGTCTATTAATGAACCTGTATTTTTCCTTTCAACTAAAAGTATTTTTCCGGTTTCTTTTTCTTTTTTTTCTTCTAAACCAATAATGTAAAGAAGTTCATTGTAAAAGTTTTTATTTAAGGAATTACTATCTGATTCCGTTTTTAAATTCAGTAAGTGTTTTGGTGAAAGTATCTTATATAATTCTATGAGTTTAACTATGGAACTTTCATCCTCTTCTTCAATAATATCTATGTAATCCTTTAATAGAAAATGTGTTGATTTAATTTCGAAATCATTCTCTTTCATATAGTTTTCAATGAAACTATACATTTGTTTTGTTGAATTACTATCTGTTGAACCCTTTCTCCAATTATTAAAAAATTTCTCAACCTTTTTGTTATTGAACATTTTTTCAAATTCCTTTGAATCAATAATAAACCATTCAAAAAAGTTAGATATTACAATATTGTGAATCTCATTGTTTTTATGATAAAACTTTTCCCATAAATAGTATAATACCGATTCATTAAATGATTTTTTATCAAAAGAATCAGTGGTTATCATTTCGAGATTTCGTGGAGTTTTTAACTCGAAAATAACACCTACCTTGTCTTCAAATGTCCCTCCATTATGAATCACTAAATCACTTTCGTTTAATCCCTTATATGATTTTGAATTAATGTAATAATCTTGTTTATAAAATACTTCTGTAAGGAAATTATTCAATAACTTTTCTAAATGTTTCTCGGTTTGACTATTGTCATTCGACGAAACGATACTTTCATAAAATGTTTTTAATTTAATTCTAAACAAATTAAATTCTTTGTGATTAACAATTTCTTTATTGTATGTCCCTGATATTGATTGTAAGGGACTATTAATTATTATTTTCATCAACTATTTCTTTCTTTATTTCCTTGATTTTAGGTAGGAAAGTTAGTAATTGTTCGTTGATAAACAATCCATTAAACTCTAATAATTGGAGATTGTGTTTTGAGAGGTTTTGGGACCTTTTCTCTCTTTGAGAATGTGATTTATTAAATTGAAACTGAAACCTTCTTAAAACCTCTAAAAACGACTATTTTCTTAATTTAATGTTTGACAAAACAAAATCATTATCCAACTTTTCAATTTGTTTAACATGATAATCAACGAATCGTTCTTTGTTATAAAATGTCTTACTGAAATAATAATCAATTGAAATATGGTGTTGGTTAAATGTATCATTGATTATTTTCTTTATTACAACCTCATCTATAATCCAGTTCTTTAATGATGAGTTTAAAAATATATGGGTGTGATAACCCATTTCTCGAACTTCATACATTCGTTCGTTTAAGTTTTCAGGGAGTTTCTTTTTTCGGTTTATCCTTTCAATAAAAAACTTATTTGAGGTTAAATTCTTTTCACTTGATATGGATTTATTCACTTCGATAATTGAAACATATTTCAAGTAATTTTTTGATGAGGTTTGATTGTAGTATTTGGAAATATTTCTAAAACATAATTTTATCAAATATCTAAATTGTTCAAAAGAGTTCAGTCCATAGTCTGGACGAATTGTAATGTAAAATGGATCGTTATTGATTAGTTTATTTACCCTACTTCTGTATTCATATTCTAACATATTTAATTGTATTTCTTTTATATAGAACAACCAATACCCTAAAAAGAATTCAAAGGATTCATTGTTCTTGAAATAAGTTCATATAGTGGTTTTGGGAGTTGTTTATTTGAAGAGTTGTCTCTCTTTCATTTTCTTATTTTAATCGTTCCAATTTTATTTTAATCTCGTTAATCTGAATTTCTAATTTTAATTTTTCCCGTTTCTTATAGTCATCTTCAATTTTCAACTTATCCTTTTTAATCTTGTTTTGTCCTATCAATTTATTAATCTTATTTAAGTCCATCGTTTTCCAATTTTTCAATCAAAACAATTTCCATAAGATTAAATAAAGTCTTTTCTGGATACAAATATTGATTCTTATATTTATGATATTCAGAAAAGTTGTTTCGTTTAATTTCTCGTTGAAATTTGGTTTTGGAAATACCCAATATTTGAGTCATTGTATTAACATCATAGAACTTTTTATTTTCGTCTAAAACGAACCCTATTACTTTCATATTTTTTCTTTAATCTTTTATACTCATTTAAGAGTTCATTAATAATCTCATCATCTGTTCCCTCATCATCATTAGGTTCCTCTTCACCTTGAACCTCATCATCAAATTCATTTAATTTTCTTATTGATTTTCTTTTTCTTTGTTCTTCATCAGGGTTTTCAATTTCATCATCATCAGGAAGTCCTTGACCTTCTTGATTGGAGTATTTCTCTAAAATAAATTTGATGAAGTCCGTTTGTAGGAATTTTCTACTTTTTCTCATTTAGTTATAAAATAATTTTATTGTCTCGAAACAAATCGAAACATAAAATATATATCTAATATGAAAAGTATTTTTGGTGAATATGGATTATTTATAGATGAGTTAAATCTCATTCGTATGTCCATGTCCATACGAAAAGTAGAAAAAAAAGGAAAATTGTTTAACACATCTGTTTCACACTATCGGTGTAATCAATTATAAATCAATTGATTACACCAGTGTAGTTGTGGAGTCGGAGGGGTTCGAACCCTCGTCCAAACAATGGGAACTCAAGCTTTCTAC
>JBIKKW010000039.1:0-23964 GCA_044360115.1 Bacteroidia bacterium | reverse complement strand
TATATTAAATTGTTTAATGGCCCCAATAGTGAGGAGTTCCGTTTCAACATTTGCATCAATAATAAAGGTGTTCCATTTTTCAATACCCGGACTAACTCTTTCAATATTATCGCCTTTAACGGATATAGTTATTGGACCAGTATTTGCAAAGTATGTAGGAAATGATATGGTGAATTCGCCAATGTTGGGTTGTAAATTATAGGCAATATTTTCCCAATTACCGTTTCCGTATCTAATAGCTATTGCAATGCTGCTTATTTGTTCTGCTATCCACGTGATTTTTAATTGTTCGTTGCTGTAAACTGTGGAAGGAAACCTGTTGGTGAGAACTAGTTTTTTTACAGGCAAAGGGCTGGGTTGTGCCTGGTTTTGGATTGGTGATTTTTTTTCTTTTTTGCACGCAGCGATCAATACCGATACAAAACCACCAAATATCAATTTTAAATAGATCCTTCTATTCATTAAACTAAGTTATAGGTTGCTTTATTGATTAATATTAAGTCTTTAATATATAAAGGTTAAATAAGGGTAATTGTTTATATTTTAATGGAATGCATTAAAAAGCCCCTGCCTAAAAACAGAAATTTGAGTTCCTGTTTTATTGTCTGTTTAAAATTCCTAAATTTTGCTTGAATGAATGAACCTAATTATCAGTTATAAAATATACCATGGTTTAATATTGCACGATTTTAGTACAACTTTTCATCTAATTAGGTGTTAAAATGAGTATATTTGTTCTTCAATTTTAAACTTCCTTTAATATGACCACAGATAAGTTTGTTTCGCGACATAATGGTCCGCGAGAACAAGAGGTAAAGCAAATGCTGAACAAGATCGGTGTAGCAAGCATCGATGAATTGATCAACGAAACAGTACCTGCAAATATTCGTTTGAAAGAGCCTTTAAAAGTAGGTGCTGCCATGAGCGAATTTCAATACCACAAGCATTTACGTGCATTGGGTAAAAAGAATAAAGTATTTCGTAGTTATATAGGTTTAGGTTATTATAATAACATTTTACCTGCCGTAATTCAGCGTAACATATTAGAGAATCCGGGTTGGTATACTGCTTATACGCCATACCAGGCCGAGATCGCGCAAGGTCGTTTAGAAGCGATCCTTAATTTTCAAACGATGGTAATGGATCTTACTTCCATGCCAATTGCCAATGCAAGTTTATTAGATGAGGCAACAGCAGCTGCTGAAGCGGTATTCATGTTTTACAGCAACCGCAGTCGCGAAAAACAAAAGGCAGAGGCAAATAAATTATTTGTTAGCAACACCTTGTTCCCTCAGGTGATCGATGTGATCAAAACACGTTCAAATCCTGTAGGAATTGAAGTTGTTGTGGGTGATATCAATTCAACAACATTAGATGCATCATTCTTTGGGTCAATCATTCAATATCCTGATATCAATGGCGAAGCGGTTGATTACAGCAAGTATATCGAAAAATGTAAATCATTGGAAATTCAAGTTGCCGTAGGATCAGATCTTTTGGCATTAGCTTTATTAATACCTCCGGGTGAGTGGGGTGCCGATGTGGTTTATGGTAACTCACAACGTTTTGGCGTTCCATTGGGTTATGGTGGTCCGCACGCTGCTTTCTTCGCATGTAAGGAAGATTACAAGCGTTTAATACCTGGCCGTATCATTGGTGTGAGTGTTGATGCTGAAGGTAACACAGCATTGCGTATGGCATTGCAAACACGCGAGCAACACATCAAGCGTGATAAAGCAACTTCTAATATTTGTACTGCACAAGCGCTATTGGCTATCATGGCTAGTATGTACGCGGTGTATCATGGTACTGAAGGCATCAAAGCCATTGCACAAGGGGTACATAAAGCAACGCACACTGTTGCTGAAGCATTAAAAAAAGCCGGACTTACAGTAACTACAAAATTATATTTCGATACCATTGTTGTTGCTTGTGATGCCGCTAAAGTAATGGCAGCAGCCGAAGCAAAGGAGATCAACTTCCGCAAGGTAGATGATAAACACGTTGGTATTTCATTAGATCAAACAGTTGAGCAAGAAGATATCAATGATGTTTTAAGCGCATTTGGTATTACTGCAAAAGCTGAGGTTGTAAATTCAACATTGATCGCATCATCAAACTTAAATCGTAAGTCATCATTCTTAACACATCCAACTTTCAATTCTTATCATAGTGAGAGTGAAATGATGCGTTACATCAAACGTTTGGAGAATAAAGATCTTTCATTGGTTCATTCCATGATCTCTTTGGGTTCTTGTACCATGAAGTTGAATGCAGCAACTGAATTATTACCATTAACATGGCCTGAATTCGCAAGCATTCACCCATTTGTTCCCGTTGCACAGGCAGCAGGTTACAGTGAGTTAATTCAAACATTAGATAAAGATCTAAGCAACATTACCGGTTTTGCAAAAATGAGTTTCCAGCCAAATTCTGGTGCTCAAGGGGAGTATGCCGGTTTAATGGTTATTCGTCAGTACCACATTGCAAATGGTGGCGCGCATCGCAATGTAGCGTTGATCCCTCAATCTGCTCATGGAACAAATCCGGCAAGTGCTGCAATGGCGGGCATGGATATTGTGGTTGTGAAATGTGATGAAAAAGGTAACGTAGATATCAATGATCTGAAAGCAAAAGCTGATCAGCATAAAGATAAATTAAGCTGTATCATGATCACTTATCCAAGTACACATGGTGTTTATGAAGAAGGTATCACCGAGATCACAAAGATCATTCATGATAATGGAGGTTTGGTATATATGGATGGCGCAAATATGAATGCGCAAGTTGGTTTAACATCTCCCGGAAATATTGGTGCCGATGTATGCCACTTGAACTTGCATAAAACCTTTGCTATTCCTCATGGTGGTGGTGGTCCTGGCATGGGCCCTATTGGGGTAGTTGAAAAATTAGTGCCGTATTTACCTTCACATACCATTGTAAACACTGGTAGCGAAAAAGGTATTCACGCGGTTAGCTCTGCGCCTTACGGAAGTGCATTGATCTTATTGATCAGTTACGGTTATATTAAAATGTTAGGTAGTGATGGTTTAAAGGCAGCTACAGAAATTGCTATTTTAAATGCAAACTACATGAAGGAGATCTTAAAGGATCATTATAAGATATTATATACCGGAACAAAAGGACGTTGTGCGCATGAGATGATCTTAGATTGCAACGACTTTAAAATGGCGAGTGGTGTTGAGGTAGCTGATATGGCTAAACGTTTGATGGATTATGGTTTCCACGCTCCTACAGTTGCTTTCCCTGTTGTTAATACTTTAATGGTTGAGCCAACAGAGAGTGAAAGTAAAGAGGAATTAGATCGTTTTTGTGAAGCCATGATCCAGATCAGAAAAGAGATCCAGGAGATCGTTGACGGAAAAGCAGATAAAGCAAATAACGTTATTAAGAACGCACCGCATACTGCTAAACTGGTTATCTCTGATAATTATGATAAGCCTTACAGTCGCGAAAAAGCAGTTTATCCTTTGAAGTGGGTGAAGTCTAATAAATTTTGGCCAAGTGTTGCACGTGTTGATAATGCGTATGGCGACAGAAACTTGGTTTGTTCATGTGCGCCAATTGAAGCGTATATGCACGAAACAGTTGAAGCTTGATGATATGAAGAACTAAAATAAGTAAAGGGCCATAGTAATATGGTCCTTTTTTATTTTTACAGGTAACCATTTTAATTACTAATTTTATATAAGACCAAAAATTTACGAAGTGAAGTTCAAAGTCGGATATACGATTCTTTTATGGTTGTTAAGTTTGCATTTAGTTAATGCGCAAATGAATGTCAAAGCCGATTCGTTATTGACATTATTAAACGAAGCACAAAACGACACCAATAAGGTAAACTTGCACTTAAATTACGCCCGTTATTTAGATTATTTCCGATCAAGTGAACGTATAGAGCAATATGTAGCTGCCATTAATTTAGCAAAGCAATTAGAATACAGTAATGGTGTAAAGCGCAGTTATTCCACTTTGATAACCGTTTTACTTCATCGTAACATGTATGACATTTCGTATGCGTATTGTATCGAATACATGTCGTATTTGAATCAAAATGGTTTTAACGATGACCTTATGGAGCTTTACAATTCCTATGCTACCTTGTTAAGTAAAAAAGGTAAGAGTGAGAGGGCATTGGAGTTTTATAACAGATCATTGGATCATTTTTATACTAAGAAGAATTACAAAGGCTATGCGAATGTATTAAACAACATTAGCATTCTTTATAACGAAAAGAACGAGTTAGACAGCGCCTTTTTTTATCAGCTGAGAGCTTTAGAGATCTTCCGTTCAAATAATCAACAATCGGAGATGGCAAATTCGATACTTGGAATTGCCGAAATTTATTTGAAGAAAAATGATCTGGCAAATGCTAAAATGAAAGCCAATGAATCAAAAGATATTTATTTGAATATTGGCGTTGAACTTGGAGTGATAAATGCAAATTTGGTTTTAGCTAAGATCAACTTATTGGAAGGAAAAGCAAAAGTAGGAATAATACAGATCAATGAGGCATTAAAGCTTGCCGAGAAATTCACTATTTACGCGGTAAAGCGCGATCTGTACTTTGAATTATCAAATTTATATCATGCCATACCCGATGATAAGAACGCATTCTTAAGCCATAAGCTGTATAAGCAATTCAGCGACAGTGTATCGGAATTGCAGTTACAAGCTAAAACATTGGAAATGGACGTGAAGTATGATATTACTCAAAAAGACAGAGAATTGGAACGTCAAAGCAGTTTGATTGAATTGCAAAGTAAGGAGCGCACTTTTTTAATTTACGGGATTTTAATTGCAGTGCTTTTACTTTCTATATCGATATACGCTTTCTTGCAAAAACAAAAAAGTAATCAGATCATTTCAAAGCAAAAGAAATTAGTTGAAGAAAAACAACTTGAAATTTTAGACAGTATACATTATGCTAAACGTATTCAAAACACATTGATCACTAACAAGGCTTTTATTGATGCAAGTATACCAAATAACTTTATTTATTTTCAACCTAAGGATATTGTGAGTGGCGATTTTTACTGGGCAACTCAAAAAGATAATAAGTTTTATATAGCTGTATGCGACAGCACGGGTCATGGCGTTCCGGGCGCTTTTATGAGTTTGATGAACATCACTTTTTTGAACGAGGCCATAAATCAAAAGAACATAGTTGAGGTTGACGAAGTATTTAATTATGTGCGTGAGAAACTCATTGAAAATTTAGGTAAAGATGGCCAGAAGGATGGGTTTGATGGGATCTTGTTATGCATTGATCGTTCAAAGCAAGACTTGAATTATGTAGCGGCAAACAATTCGCCAATTCTGATCAGTAAAAAAGAAATGACCAAATTGCCATGCAATAAAATGCCGGTTGGTATGGGCGAGCGAAGTGAAAAATTCACAAAGCAAAATGTACCAATAAACAAAGGCGATAAACTTTATTTATATACCGATGGCTTTGCAGATCAGTTTGGCGGGCCCAAAGAGAAAAAATTCATGTACAAACAATTGAATGAGTTACTATTAAACTCTGCTGAAATGCCGTTAAGCGAACAACGTGATCTATTGCATCGATCATTTGAACAGTGGAAAGGTGATCAAGAACAAGTTGATGATGTTTGTGTCATAGGCATCGGATTTTAATGTATGGAATAAAGCCAATGAAGCAAATTAAATGTTAAAACATTTTTAATTAAGCAAACCACCTTTTTAAAGCATTGATTATAAATACATTACAAAGCTTTAGAATTAAGTATTTCAAAAAAAATTCCTTATCTTGTAGGGTCTAATGCAAGATACAGCTGCAAATAATTCCTTATCAGAGATTGATAAGCTCAATAAAGAAGCATGGAAGATCAACCGAAAGGATGGTAATAAAGCTTTAGAATTAGCTGAACTTGCATTGCAAAAAGCAACAGCCATTAATTATTCGGCCGGTATTGCGCAAGCAAAAAAAACAATTGGGGCATGTTACATTTGGCGTTCTGAAAATGAAAAAGGAGCCCAATATTGTTTTGAAGCAATTTCTCTTTTTAAAATATTAAATGATAAGGTAAACGAAGCAGCAGTTTATGTTAACCTTGGAACCAACTCGTATTTTTTATCGGATTACGATACTTCAATTAAATTTTATAAAACGAGTTTAGATATAAATAATGAAATTGCCAATGAGGTGGGAACGGCCAGTTCTTTGAACGGAATTGGTGCAGTTTATTGCGCAATTGAACAATATGATAAAGCGCTCGAATCATTATTGGCAAGTGAGGAGCTTTGCATTAAAAACAATAATATTGATGGTTTAGGGAATATTCAGGATAGTATCGCGGAGAGTTATTTAAACCTAAGACATTTTACAAAGGCACTGGAGTATTACGAGAAATGTAAAAATACCGCGGTTGAACTTGGAATTTTAAATTTACAGGCTTATTCATACGATGGCTTAGGTAATACTTATTTAGCACTTAAGGAATTTGATAAGGCCTTAGATTATTTTCAAAAATGCTTAAAGATCCGTACGGATATTGATTTTAAGTTTGGTGTTGTTACAACATTAAATCATATTGGAAATCTTTATATCCAAAAACGCGATCAGGAAAATGCGATTGATTATTTAACTCAGGCTTTTGAAATGGCCAATCAGGTAGGTTCAAAAGAAGGCGTTTATCAGTCGAGCGAAAAACTGGCCGATCTGTTTGAAAAAAGAGGTGAGATAGAAAAAGCGCTTCAATATCACAAGATCTTTCATCAGGCAAAGGAAGATGTGCGTAATCATAAAAGTGCACAACTTTCAAAAAACTTCGAGTTACAAAACAGAGTATTACAATCACAAACAGAGCGCGCCTTGCTGGAAGAGCGAGCCAAGGAATTAGAAAGCTATTCTAATAACTTGGTTTTAATGAGTGAGATCGGCCAAGAGATCATTTCACAACATAACGTGGCTTCAATTGTTGAAACGGTTTATGATCAGGTTAATCGCTTGATGGATGCCACCGGATTTGGGATTGGTTTATTTAATCGTGAGAAACAACAGATCATATTTCCGCTATTTATTGAAGGTGGCGAAAAGTTCAATAATATCACGTATGATATTGCAGATGAAAAGAAGTTATCTGTCATTTGTTATAAGCGCAAGGAGGAGATCATCATCAATGATTTTGATAAAGAGATCGAACGTTATTTTGAAAGATCTACTTCTCCTAATTTTGGAAAAAAAGTAAGTTCAATTTTATATTTACCACTCACGGTTAAAGGCCGTGTGTTAGGCGTTATCACCATTCAAAGTTTTAAAACAAATGCTTATAATCCTTATCAGGTAAACATTTTGCGTAACCTGGCCTCTTATACATCCATTGCCCTCGATAATGCCAATTTGTATCAGGAGCAAGAGCGTATTATCAATAAACGAACTGCTGAGGTTATTACCAAGAAGGAAGAAATTGAAAAAGCTTATTTAAACAACAAGTTACTCAGCGAAATTGGTCAACAGATCACATCAACCTTAAATTTTGAAGATGTATTTGAACGCTTGCATAAATACGTGAATCAGTTAATGGATGCCGATTGTTTTGGTGTTCGTTTATATGATCCTGTAAATAATGTAGTGGAGTATAAGTACGGTATTGAACGCGGTGTTAAAGATGAAGGTGTGGCCATTGTATCAATGGAAGATGATGATAACTACACAGTTTGGTGTATCAAAAACCGTAAAGAGATCTTTTTAAATGATAATCAAAACGAATACACCAAATATGTAAAGCAAATTAAAGTAGTTAGTGGGGATATGCCTCATTCACTTATCTTTTATCCGATCATCATTGGCGAAAAAGTAATTGGCGCAATTACCATACAAAGTTTCAAAAAATTTGCCTATAAAGAACATCACCTTGATCTTTTAAAATCATTAGCATCATATATTGCTATTGCATTGGAAAACGCTTCTTTGTATGAAAGTACCGAAGAGAAAGTTAAACTCAGAACTGAAGAGTTGGTAAAGCAAAAGGAACAACTTGAGCAAACCTATAACAACACAAAATTATTAAGCCAAATTGGAAATGATATTACATCTACCTTATCTGTAGTTGAGATCATTGAAAAAGTATACGCCAATATTAATTCATTAATGGATGCTTCCGTTTTTGGAATTGGCCAATATGAGGCTGAAACAAATAGCATCGTCTTTCATTCATCCATTGAAAAAGGCGAAAAATTACCAACGCATGTTTATGGCTTAGATAATCCGGAGAGACCTGCCATAAAATGTTTTTTATCTCAAACCGATTACTACATCAATAATTTTACTGATGAACTTTTAAAACAAGGTAAGATCAGGCAAAAACCGGTTGTTGGTGAAAATACAGAATCGATCATTTACGTTCCTGTAACCTATAAAGATCATAAACTTGCAGTTTTAACTGTTCAAAGTTTTAAAGAAAATGCATATTCCGAATATCATTTACAAATTGTGAAGAACTTAGCGGTATATGTTGCCATTGCTCTTGAAAATGCCAATTTATATGAAAGTTTAGAGGAACGTGTTGAGGAGCGTACCAAAGAAATTAATACGGCATATCAAAACAACCGTTTGTTAAGTGAAATTGGTCAACAGATCACTTCAACTTTAAACTTCGATAATATTTTTGAACGCCTCTACAAATACATTAATCAATTAATGGATGCTGAAATATTCAGCGTACGTATTTATCATCCTGAAACCGATATGATCGAATACAAATTCGAGATCGAAAGAGGAGTACGTGATCGAGAGGTGATCTTATTACCTGCTTCATCTGAAGGAAATTATTCTGGTTGGGTTATTCGAAATAAAAAAGAGATCATGATCAATGATCATGAACAAGAGTACCACAAGTATGTGAGCACAATGTCGGTAGTAGCCGGTGATATGCCAGAATCATTAATGTTTTATCCTATAATGATCGGTGAGCGCGTATTGGGTGTAATTACCGTTCAAAGTTTTAAAAAGAATGTTTATACCGCTTACCACTTAGATATTTTAAAGAATTTAGCATCGTATACTGCCATTGCATTGGATAACGCTTCCCTTTACGAAACAATGGAAGAAAAAGTTAATCAACGTACGGCAGAGGTTGTGGCGCAAAAAGAAGAGATAGAAAAAACATACGAGAATACACGAATTTTAAGTCAGATCGGAAAAGATATCTCTACAACATTTTCTATTCAAGAGATCATTAATAAGGTTTATGCAAATCTTAACACCCTGATGGATGCAACGTGTTTTGGAATTGGCGTATTCCGTGAGCGTTCCAATGAAATTGTTTTTCCGTCAACTATTGAAAAAAAGAAAAGCTTAATGCCTTATACCTATAGCTTAAAGGATGCTGATCGTCCTGCTGTTTGGTGTTTTACCTCACAACAAGATTATATGATCAATAACTTTAGCGAGGAGTTTGTCAAAAGCAATAGGGTGCAGGATTATCAGGCAAAAGAGGGCGATAATCCAGAATCGATCATTTATGTTCCTATCACACAAAATGATAAACGCATTGGTGTAATAACTGTGCAAAGCTTTAAGGCAAATGCATATAAGGATTATCATTTGCAGATCGTGAAAAGTTTAGCGGTGTATGTTGCCATTGCTATCGATAACGCTTCACTTTATAATAACCTCGAAGATCGTGTGCGAGAGCGAACTGAGGAGATCGAGAAAAACTACAATGATACCCGCTTGATCGGTGAAATTTCTAAAGAGTTGAGTTCATCATTGTCTGTTGATACCATCATTTCATCTGTTTATAAGAACATCAATCAGTTAATGAAGGCCGATTCGTTCGGAATTGGTATTGTTAACCTGAAAACTAACAAACTCGAGTTTAATGGTTTCAGAGAAAATCAAAGTGTTATCCCTGATTTTACCATTGATGTGGATGATCAAAATCGCTTAGGTGCTATTTGTTTTAAAATGAACAAAGAGATCGTGATCAATGATTTTGTTAACGAGCACTCAAAATACATTAAACTCGAACGCAAACCAATTTTAGGTAATGATAACATGTCGGTTGTTTATTTACCGCTTTATTCTAAAAATGAGAACATTGGTGTAATTACGGTTCAAAGTTTAGATAAAGATGCTTATTCCGATTACCACTTAAGCATACTAAAGAATCTGGCGGTTTCAATTGGTATAGCAATTGACAATGCCTCGTTGTACGAAACACTTGAAGAGAAAGTTAACGAGCGCACCCTTGAAGTGGTTAAGCAAAAAGAAGAAATTGAGCGAACCTACCAAAATACCCGATTGCTTGGCGAAATTGGAAAAGAAATTTCAAGCACCTTATCTATTGAGGGGATCATTACTAAAGTTTATGATCACATCAACGAGTTAATGGATGCAACCGCATTGGGTATTGGTATTTATCGCGAACAAGAAAATGACCTGTATCATCCTTGCGTGATCGAAAAGGGAAAAAAATTACCACCATTTTCGTATGCATTGGATAGCGAGCGTATTGCCATTCGTTGTTTTAAAATGAACGAAGAGTTGGTGATCAATGATTGGATAAATGAATACAAGAAATTCATTAAAGACGATTATGAGCCTGTTGCCGGCGAAAGTCCGCAATCGATCATATACATTCCTTTATCATTAAAGGGTAAAGTGATAGGCGTGTTATCGGTGCAAAGTTTTGAAACTAATGCCTATAACGATTACCATTTGAATATCTTAAGGAATTTAGCTGTTCATGTGGCCAGTGCTTTGGAAAACGCCAATTTGTACCAAAGTATGGAAGATCGCGTGGAAAAGCGAACTGAAGAAATTCGAGTAGCTTATGAAAATACGCGCTTGTTGGGTCAGATAGCAGAAGATATAAGTTCGTCCCTTTCGGTGGAAACCATTATTTCAAAGGTGTATCAAAATGTAAACAAATTAATGAATGCCACGTGCTTTGGCATTGGTGTTTACAATGAAAAAACAAAAGAACTTGAATTTAAAGGATTTGTTGAGAACGATGTGATCATGGAAGATTTTGCATACAAAGCCAATGATCCTAATAGATTAGCCGCACAATGTTTTTCAAGTGAAAAGGAAATATTGATAAACGATTACTCGGTTGAGTATGTAAACTATATTAAAGGAATTCAAGCGCCTGTTTCCGGAAAAGATTCAACATCCATCTTATACTTACCTATCTATTCTAAAGATCGCGCCATTGGTGTTATCACTGTGCAGAGTTACGATAAGAATGTATACAATGATTACCATTTCAATATTCTTAAAAATCTTGCGGTTTCAGTTGGTATTGCATTAGATAACGCTTCATTATATCAAAACCTGGAAGAAAAGGTTAAAGAGCGAACATTAGAAGTAGTAAAGCAAAAAGAAGAGATCGAGAAAGCGAACGAGAATACACGTTTATTAAGTGAAATAGGAAAAGCCATCACCTCTACTTTATCTATTTCTGAGATCATTGAAAAAGTTTACTCCAATGTAAATAATTTAATGGATGCAACCGGTTTTGGAATTGGTGTATATAATCCGGCAACCGAACAAATTGTATATCCATCCTATATTGAAGGCACCGAGAAGTTTGAGAATATTGTTTACGAAAAACAAGATGTGAACCGATTAACAAATGTTTGTTTCTATCAAGACCGTGAAATTGTGATCAATAATTTCTTGCGCGAGATCAAACATTACATCTCTAATTATGTACCGCCTTTAATGGGCCAAAATGTTGAATCGATCATTTATTTGCCACTCATATTAAAGGACAAGAAATTAGGTGTAATAACCGTACAAAGTTTTAAGCGTAACCGTTATACCGATTACCATGTTCAGATCTTAAAGAATTTAGCGGTTTATGTGGCAATTGCCATTGATAATGCTTCCTTATACGAGAACATGGAACAGCGTGTTATTGAACGTACCAAAGAAGTAACGCAGCAAAAAGAACAACTTGAGAAAAATTTTAATGATACAAAACTCATTGCACAGATCTCTAAAGACATTACTGCTTCTCTTTCAATTGAAACCATCATTTCCACCGTGTATGAAAATGTTAATCGTTTAATGAAAGCTGAATCATTTGGTATTGGATTGTATAGTCATGAAACACAAAGTTTACAATTCCCTGGTTCAATTGAGCGCTCACAAAAAATGCCATTCTTTGAATTTAATCTGAATGATAAGGACAGATATGCTGTAATTTGTTTTGATGAAGATAAAGAGATCATTATCAATGACAATAAAACAGAATATATCAAATATATAAAAACGCTAAAAACACCACTTGCAGGCTCATCACCTGAATCAATTATTTATTTACCGTTAAAGGCCAAAAATAAAAAGATTGGGGTTATTTCAATACAAAGTTTTACGAAAAATGCATATAGCGATTATCAAGTAAACCTCTTCCGTAACATGGCTAACGCGGTTGCAATAGCCGTTGATAATGCCAATCTTTACGAAAATCTTGAAGAAAAAGTAAAAGAAAGAACCGAGGAAGTATTCAAACAAAAAGCTATTATCGAAGAGAAGAATAAAGATATCACCGATAGTATACAATACGCTAAAAAAATTCAGTTGGCCTTAATGACCGAGACCAATTTGTTTAACGATACCTTTAATGAAAGTTTTGTATACTTTAAACCAAAGGATATTGTGAGTGGCGATTTTTATTGGGCAACTAAAAAAATCGCACCTGTTGTAAATGCACACGGCGAGCTTGAGAATCATGAGTTGGTTTATTTAGCTGTGTGCGATAGTACCGGACATGGTGTACCGGGAGCCTTTATGAGTTTGTTGAACATTTCATTTTTAAATGAAGCAATAAACGAAAAAAACATTACGGCACCTAATGAAGTATTCAATTATGTGCGCATGAAACTTATCAACAACATCAGTAAAGAGGGCCAGAAAGATGGATTTGATGGCACTTTATTATGCATTAACCGCACTACGAATGAAGTGTCCTATTCATCTGCATTTAATTCACCAATATTAGTCTCAAATAACAGTATGGTTGAGCTTCAATCTGATCGCATGCCGGTTGGTTATGGCGAAAAGCAAGATCATTTTTCATTGAATCGTATAGAGATCAAAAAAGGCGACACATTATATCTTTATACAGATGGATACGCCGATCAGTTTGGCGGTCCGCGTGGCAAAAAGTTCATGTATAAAAAACTCAATGAGTATATACAAGCTATTAGCGCCATGCCTCTTCAAAAGCAATGGGAATTGCTTGGCCGCAATTTCGAGGAGTGGAAAGGAAATTTAGAGCAAATCGACGATGTTTGTATAATCGGTTTAAAATTCTAAATTTGCTTAGCTAAACAATTCATTGGTCAGAAATAAATTAATATTGGTCTTGCTTTTTTGCAATTCTATCTTTTTTGCACAGTCAGATAAGATCAAAGACTCATTAATGGCGCTGATCAATGCCTGCAAAGTTGATACTCAAAAGGTCATACATTACAACGCACTTGTAAATTATTTTCAATCTACCGATCCAACGCAGGTTGAAGAATATGGTAAGAAGAACCTCGCATTCGCAAAAAAAATTGGATACACCCGTGGCGAAGCAATGGCCGCGCAAAGTTTAGGTGAATTTTACAATGCTAAAGGTGCCTATGGTTTTGCCTTAGAAAACTTTTTGGTCTCATCAAAAATATATGAGAAACTTAAAGATTACAAGAAAGCATCTATTGTTTCAAACTCCATTGGTAATACCTATTTAGGATTAAAAGAAAATGATAAGGCACTTGAATTTTATAAGTTGGCTTTTTCATTAGGTGAGCAAGGCAATAGTAAATTGGCGAAAGCATACGCCTCTGCAGGTATTAGCAGTGTGTATTCAAGCCAAGGGAAATACGGAGAGGCTATTGACGAATTACGTTTCTCTAAAATGGTTTTTGAAAATGCCAATAAAGATCTTCAGGCAGCATTTATTTACTCCAACATGGCAGAATTGTTCAATAGTATGGGCAATTTGGATTCGGCCACTTATTATGCAAAACGATCGCTCCCTATCATGGAAAAGTATAATTCGCGCTATGGTAAATCGTTAACTTATCAAATACTGGGTAATATTGATTTTAGTCGCGATAAATTGAACTCCGCTTTAAATTATTATTTTATGACCCTTCAAATTGCTGAAGAGGATAAGGCCATTGATAATCAAAAGGAAGTTTGTTTACAGATCTTCAAACTTTTTGAGAAAAAGGGCAATGCCGAGCAGGCTTTAGCCTATTACAAAAAATTTATTTCATTAAAAGATTCGATCTATAACAGTGATAGCAGAGGTAAGCTATATGAATTGCAAACAAAGTACGATTCTGAAACAAAGGAAAAAGAAAATCGCTTGTTACAGCAAGATAAGATGATCGCTAAAAAATCTTTACAAGCGCAACGCATTTTATTTTATTTCATTGCCGGTATCTTGATACTGGTATTTGTCTTCTCTTACATTTCTTATAAGAATTTGAAGAAGCAGAAGAAAATGAACATTATCCTTCAGCAGCAAAAAGAATTAGTTGAGCAAAGCCGAAAAGAGATCCTGGACAGTATCATGTATGCCAAACGGATTCAAACAACCATATTGGCACATAAAGAATTTATCGACGATCATATTTCAAAGAATTTCATTTTCTTTAAACCTAAGGATATTGTGAGTGGCGATTTTTACTGGGCCACTAAAAAAAATAATCTCTTCTATCTTGCGGTGTGTGATAGCACGGGTCATGGTGTTCCGGGCGCGTTCATGAGTTTGTTAAGCATTTCTTTTTTAAATGAAGCCATTGGCGAAAAAAACATTACGAAACCAAACGAGGTATTTAATTATGTTCGTCAGAAATTAATTGAGAATATTAGTAAAGAAGGTCAGAAAGATGGTTTTGATGGCGTTTTGTTATGCATGAATCAGGATACCAAGGAAATTACTTATGCAGCTGCAAACAACAGGCCGGTGGTTATTTCTGCCGAAAATAAATTAATGGAATTGGCTTCTGATCGCATGCCGGTTGGCTATGGCGAGCGTAAAGAAGATTTCTCACTCCACAGTATTCAACTACAAAAAAATGATACCCTGTATTTGTTCACCGATGGATATGCCGATCAGTTTGGCGGCCCTAAGGGTAAAAAATTAATGTATAAGAAACTCCATGAATTTTTGATCAATATTGCCGATCAGCCTTTTGAAACACAAACCGATGCCTTAAACACCAATTTCGATTCATGGAAAGGTAATTTAGAGCAAGTAGATGATGTTTGTGTGATTGGATTAAGAGTTGCTTAAATGAAAAAATGGATTGGAATAACAATTGCCGTTTTCATTCTTAATCAATTCATTTATTCTCAAAAAAGTATTTTTGACTCAATTAAAAATGTTGCTTTAACCTCAAAGTACGACACTGTTCAAATTAATGCTTATTGTGATTGAGCTAAATTGATCTATCAAAAAGCTAAGGTAGATACATCAGAAATAAAAGAAGGGTTAGTGTTTGCTCAAACTGCCATCCAAAAAAGCCAAGAGATCAAATTCATTAAAGGTGAAGCAAAAGGTTTTTATCAATTGGGCAATCTGTATTTTAAAAAAAGGGATAATATAAAAGCATACGAACTATTTCAAAAGGCCCTTAAACTTTCTGAACAAACAAAACTCCAAGAACTTACTGCAAACATCAATAATAAGATAGGCTATATACATAGCTTTATAATGAATGACCCAAAAGGGGCAAAGCCTTATTTTGAGAGGTCTTATGAGTTACATAAACAATCAGGTGATAAACGGGCAATTGCCAAAGCTGCAGTAAACTTGGCTTCTGTTTATAGTAAGCTTAACGATAAGAAAATTGCAATTGATCAAAACTTAATGGCCTACAAGATCTTTAGCGAACTTAAGGATAATGATGGTATGGCTATTGCATCCGGCAACTTGGGCGACTACTATACTGATTTGAAACAGTATGATAAAGCAGTTAAATTCATAAAACTATCAGAAGAGTTACATGAACGAAATAACTCTGAATTGGGTGTAAATTATAATTATTTGCGTTTAGGTACTGTTTACTTTAAAATGAATGAGCTTCAAGATGCTGAAGTTTATTTATTAAAGGTTTTTAATTATGCTAACACTATTGGCCATATCGAATTAATAATGAAGTCGTCGCAAAATTTGAATGAATTGTACAAAATAAAAAAAGATCCTGCTAAGGTGATGTATTTTCAGAACAAATATTACATCAGTAAAGATTCAATAAACAGCTCCGAAAAACTAGCTAAGATCGCTGAAATTGCTACTAAAAATTCATTAAACAGATTGGAAGAACGAAAAGAGATGGAACTTCAATTAAATAAAATTGAGAATGAAAAGGACAAACAGCGAAAAAATTATTTGATCATAGGAATCGGCCTCATCCTTGCCATTATTGTAATATTTTCTCTTGTGATCTTTAAGAGGTTAAAAATAACACGTCAACAAAACATCATCATTCAATTGCAAAAAAAGGAAGTGGAAGAAAAGAATGAGTTGATCGAGGAAAAGCAAAAAGAAATATTAGATTCCATACATTACGCCAAACGCATTCAAACTACACTTCTAGCTCACAAAGATTTCATCGACACTCATCTTGAAGAGAATTTTGTGTTGTTTAAACCCAAAGATATTGTGAGTGGCGATTTTTATTGGGCTACCAAAAAAGATCATTTATTTTATTTAGCTGTATGTGATAGCACTGGTCATGGTGTGCCCGGTGCATTTATGAGTTTGTTGAGTATTTCGTTTTTGAGCGAGGCCATTAACGAGAAACATATTTTAAAACCAAATGAAGTATTTAATTATGTACGCCGAAAATTAATTGAGAATATTAGTCGCGATGGTCAACAAGATGGGTTTGACGGGATCCTGATTTGCCTGGATACTTTAACCAAAAAAGTAACCTATTGCGCTGCAAACAACTCGCCATTGTTGGTTTCAAATGGTTCCTATACAGAACTTGAATCTGACCGCATGCCTGTTGGTAAAGGTATTCGAAATGAAGATTTCAGAGAATTTACGATCAACTATCAAAAAAACGATAGGTTGTATTTATATACCGATGGTTACGCTGATCAGTTTGGCGGACCAAAAGGTAAAAAGTTCATGTATAAAAAACTGAACGAATTATTAGTAAATGTATGCGCAAAGCAATTGGAACAACATTGCATCGAATTAGATCAAACGCTGGAAAAATGGAGAGGTAATTTGGAACAGGTCGATGACGTTTGCATCATAGGCCTTCGCCTATGATTTGCAAAGTCACGATTGAGACAAGCTTCGCTTCGTCTCTAATAGATGACGTTTGCATCATAGGCCTTCGCTTATGATCTGAAAGATCACTAATGAAAGGAGTTCTATTTAGTTTACTACTGGATTTAAGCTATAATTTACTGGTCTAACCTTTTTTTGAGCGTTTAGCCTTAAAATTAACCGCAAATCACACTTAACAAATGTTATATATCTGATGTGTTATTATTCTGTAATTTTGCTTAAAATTTATAAAAATGAAACGTGCAATTACCCTTGGAGCAATTGGTCTTTTTTTAGCCTTCTTTTTAATGTATGGCTGTAACAAACGTAACTCGTTTGTTGAGAAGAATGAAACTGTAAAATCGCAGTGGCAGCAGGTAGAAAGTCAGTACCAACGCCGTGCCGATCTTATCCCAAATATTGTATCAACAGTAAAGGGGCAAGCTAATTTTGAAAAAGGAACACTTGAAGCTATTGTGGCTGCTCGTGCAAAAGCAACACAGGTAACTATTGATCCAACTAATTTGAACGAACAAAGTATGGAGCAATTTAAGAAGGCGCAAGGTGAAGTTTCATCGGCTCTTTCGCGATTATTAATGGTAACCGAAAATTACCCTGAGTTAAAAACAAATCAGGCGTTTTCAGAATTACGTGTTGAGTTAGAAGGATGCGAAAATCGTATTTCGGTTGAACGTATGAAATATAACGATGCTGTTAAAGACTTTAACGCGTCGATCAAAAAGATACCAGGAAGTTTATTCGCCTGGGGTTATAAAGATGCAGCTTATTTTGAGGCAGAAGCAGGCGCTGAAAAAGCACCAAAAGTTGAGTTTTAATGATGTTCTTTAAAAAGCGCGTTTTTACTCGCGAACAGGAACAGCAATTGCTGGAGGCTATACGAAAGGCTGAGTTGCAAACATCCGGAGAGATCAGGGTGCATGTTGATTCAGCTCATGTAACTGAGCCTTTGGAAAGAGCAAAGGAAATGTTCACCAAGCTTAAAATGCATAAAACCGAATTAAGGAACGGCATCTTATTTTACATCAATTTTAAGGAACGCAAGTTTGCTGTTTGGGGCGATGAAGGCATAAATAAAAATGTGCCCGAAAACTTTTGGGATAACATTAAAGAAACAGCCGTAAATCATTTTAAAAACGACGAGGTAATTGAAGGCCTTGGTAAATGCATTGAAATGTGCGGCGAACAATTGAAACATTATTTTCCTGTTTCTTCGAGTGATAAAAATGAATTAAAGAACGACATTTCGTATTGATACGTTGAAGACCAGATCACTCATATTTTTCTTTTTCTTTTTGATCGGGTTATTCGGTTATGCGCAAGTGCCACAGCAACCTGTTCCACCGAAGTTGTACAACGATCTTACTTCTTCTCAAAGTTTTATTGATGTGTCATCAGCGCAGCAACTCGAAACGCGATTAGAAGAATTTTACCATCAAACTTCCAATCAAATTTGCATTGTGATCGTTGATGATCTCAATGGCATGGATGCTTCGCAATACGCTTTTGATATTGGAAACAAGTGGGGCGTAGGAAGTAAGGAATTCAGGAACGGTGTGGTTATTTTAATTAAGCCAACCGGTGGCCACGGACAACGTGATCTTTTTATTGCAGTAGGATATGGCTTAGAGGGCGCTATTCCCGATCTGGCTACCATGTCGATACGCGAAAATGAGATGATGCCATTTTTGCGCATTGGTCAAAATTACGAAGCACTTCTTGCAGCAGTTGATGCCATTGAAAAAGCAGCAAAGGGAGAGTACAATGTTCAGGTAAAGAAGAAAAACAAGAACGACCTTCTTGCTTTCATTAAAAAGCATCCTATTTTGGCGTTCATCATTTTTGTGATCATTTTAGTTGTGCTCATCGGCGGATCAAATAGTGGTGGTGGCAGTTACGGACGAAGAGGGTGGAGTAGCGGCCCATTTTATGGTGGTGGTTTTGGTGGCAGCTTTGGCGGTGGCAGATCTTCCGGCGGCGGTTTTGGCGGCTTTGGTGGCGGCAGTTTTGGCGGCGGTGGTTCGGGCGGTAAATGGTAATAACTGTTTTAGTTGCACTCTTTTTATATTTGAAAAAGCCACGTTAAATTATACCTTTGTGGCCTGTTCATGGGATTATTCGGATCAAAAAATAATGATGGTAGCGAACCGCAAGAAATGTCTTTTCTTCAGCATCTTGAAGCATTAAGATGGCATTTGGTTCGCAGCGCGGCCGTAATATTTATTTTTGCGATCGCGGCTTTCGTATTGAACGATTTTATTTTTGATACCGTAATTTTCGGGCCCCTTCAACAAGATTTTATTTCATACCGCACACTTTGTTCACTTGGTTATAAATTAGGCGCTGGTGATGTGATGTGTATTACAGTTAAAGACCCCCATCTACAAACATTAGGCGCTTCCGAACAGTTTTTCAATCACATGTGGATCTCTTTGTTAGTGGGCATTATTTTGGGCTTTCCGGTTTTCTTATGGGAATTATGGAAATTCATCCGCCCGGCTTTAAAAGATAAAGAACTTGGTCCGGTTAAAATGTTCATTGTTATTGCTTCTGTTCTGTTTTTAATTGGTATTTGTTTCGGATACTTCTTGTTGTTCCCAATGAGTTATAACTTCCTTATCAGTTACCAGGTTTCATCCAGCGGCATCGTGCAAACCAACAATACGTTTGATGATTACATCTCCCTAATTTCAACCATGACCCTTGTTTCTGGGATCATTTTTGAAATGCCTGTTCTTGTTTATTTCTTAACCAAACTTACCTTGCTTACTCCTGAGTTCATGAGCAAATACCGCAAGCATGCAGTAGTGGTTATCTTAATTGCCGCAGCGGTTATTACACCAAGTCCGGATGTTACATCACAAATGGTGGTTGCTGTTCCCATGTATTTACTGTACGAGATAAGTATTTTTGTTTCGCGTTATGTAGTGCGCAATCAAAAGCCAATTTAAAGACTGTTTTCAACCTGATTTATTTGCATTTCATCCCTGTTTTCAACCAATAGCGTATTTTAGGGTATATTATTTTGGTTTACAGTAAATTAATTACATTTTTGTGTTCTAAATCCTATCTAATGAGTCGTTTTATATTTTCAAATTTTGTTTTGGTAAGCGCCGTGGTTATTGCGTGTACTTCCAATAAAAAAACAGTTGCTAGTCCGGCACCACAAACGCCGGCAGTTGTAGTGGCCGATACGCCAAAAGTTGAGAAGAATCTTCCTCCGAAAAAGGAGGCCTACCGCGCATCCAATCCTTTGATCTGCGACCTGGTTCATACCAAGTTAGAAGTGAGTTTTGACTGGACCTATTCCCGATTGAACGGAAAGGCAACCATAACCTTAAAACCTCATTTTTATCCTACCAACATGTGTTATTTAAATGCACGTGGCATGGATATTAAATCAGTAAAATTATTTGAATTAAAAGCAGCTGCTCCGGTTGATAAAACAAAACCAAAGCCAACGGGTGTTGCGGCAGATCCGCGTGTTGAATTGCCTTGTACATTTAAGTATGAGAATGATTCAATTAAAATTGCCTTAGGAAAAGAATATAAGCATACCGAAAATTTTATCCTTATGATAGATTACGTGTCAAAGCCTGATGAATTGAAAGAAGGCGGTAGCAACGCGATCAGCAGTGATAAAGGTTTGTATTTTATTAATCCGAAAAGTATTAATCCTTACAAAATGCCTCAAATATGGACTCAAGGCGAAACACAATCAAACTCTGCTTGGTTCCCAACAATTGATAGTCCGAATCAAAAAACAACGCAGGAGATCTATATGACCGTTTTGGATAGATTTACAACACTTTCAAATGGTTTGTTGGTTGATTCAAAAAAGAATGCTGATGGTACACGTACCGATCATTGGAAAATGGATGAACCACATGCGCCATATTTGGCAATGATGGCGGTTGGTGAATTTAAAAAGTTTGTTGATGAGCCTTGGAATGGAAAGGAGATCAGTTATTATGTGGAAGCAGATTATTACGCGCATGCTAAAAGTATTTTTGGCAACACTAAAGAAATGATCGATTTCTATTCGAAAAAATTAGGTGTGCCTTATGCTTGGCCAAAATACGCTCAAATTGCAGTACGCGATTATGTGAGCGGTGCTATGGAAAACACAAGCGCAACCTTGCACGGCGATTTTGCAGTGTATGCAACAGGAAGAGAGATATTAGATGGAAATAAAGGCGAAGATATTATAGCGCACGAATTGTTCCACCAATGGTTTGGTGATCTTGTTACATGCGAGAGCTGGAGTAACCTGCCATTAAATGAAAGTTTTGCTACTTATGGTGAGTATTTATGGGAAGAATATAAGTTTGGAAGAGACGCTGCCGATCTTCACCACATGCAAAGCCGTGCCGGTTACATGGGTTCAAATAAGCAGGTGAATATGATCCGCTTTAATTATGATAACCGTGAGGATATGTTTGATGGATTTAGCTACAATAAAGGCGGACAAATTTTACATATGCTTCGTAAAGCGGTTGGTGATGATGCATTTTTTGCTTCATTGAAAAAATATTTAGAGACCAATAAATTTAAAGCAGCAGAGATCCATCATTTACGTTTGGCATTCGAAGAAGTTACCGGTAAGGACATGAACTGGTTCTTTAACCAATGGTTCTTATCAAAAGGCCACCCGGTTATTGAAGTAACACAAACTTATAATGCAGCTGATGGCGCTGTTGAATTAACAGTGGAACAAAAGCAGAATTTTAAAAATGTGCCTTTGTATGAATTACCATTGGAAATTGATGTTTATGTAAATGGAAAAGCTACTCGTCATCATATTCACGTTTCAGATGTAAAACAAACATTTAAATTGAAATCATCTGCAAAACCTGAGTTGGTGAATTTTGATGCAGAGCGTCAGTTATTGGCTGAGATCACTTATAAGAAATCGTTGGAGGAATATGCTTATCAATACAAAAACGCTCCTTTATATGGTGATAGATACGAAGCCATCAAAGAATTGGCAAAAGAAATAAAATCAAGTGAACTGGCATACAACACAATTAAGTGGGCTGCAGAAAACGATAAGTATAATCGCTTGCGCGAAACGGCCATTAATAATTTAAATGGCATTGCTAAAGATAAGGAAGCAGACCTAAAACCGTTGATGATGAAGATCTATGAAAAGGATGCTAAAACAACAACACGCGCCCGCGCCCTTGAGTTTTTAAATAAGAACTACGAATCTGCTCCTGAGTTAGCGGCGTTAAATTTAAAAGCGTTAGAAGAACCATCTTACGCTATTGATGCTGAAGCTTTAGATTATTTTACTAAGAAGGATCCGAAAGATGCCTTGGTTAAAGCAAAAAGGTTTGAGAAAGAAGCGGGCAAAACCATTCTTTACACACTTGCTTCGTTATATGCTAATCACGGAACAGAAATGGATATCGCTTTCTTTACAAACAACATGAAAAACTTTGGTGGTTTTGAATTGATCACTTTCTTAAGTAATTACATTAAGTTAGCTAAGAAATGCGAATCATACGCGCCTGCTATCACTGCAGCACGTGATTTTGAAGTGATCGCTCAGGAAGGCGGAAAATTCTCAAAAATGGGAGCGGTTAAAGGATTAAAAGATCTTACAACCATTTGGACCAAAAAAGAATCGGAGATGAGATCAAAAATAGATGCAGCTAAGAAAGAGAATAAAGATACTGCGGCTATGGAAAAAGATCTGAAAACAATTACCGAAACAAAAGATATTATTGCAGGATTATTAAAAGGAGTAAGCTAATTGCTTCAATCATAAAATGAAAAAAGGCCTTCATTAATGGAGGCCTTTTTTATTGTTGGTTAAATAAGGTTACATGCCCGGTTTCTATTTCCATCTTTTTACTCACTACATTTTTGTAACTCGCTTTCCAAACATAAACATCTTGCTTGCACGGTTGTCCTTTAAATTTTCCGTCCCAACCTTTTTCTAAATCTTCTGTTGTGAAAACACGCTGACCGGCACGCGTAAATATTTCCATTTTGTAATTTTCTACACCAATTGCTTGTGGTTTAAAAACATCATTTAATCCGTCTTCACCAGGCGTGAAAGCATTGGGTACCCAAAAACGAAATTCAGGAAGTATGATCACTTCTTTGCTTTCTATATCCTGGCAGTTGTAATTATTGGTTACAACTTGTGTTACCATGTAATTACCGGGTGCAGAATAGCGGTGTTTATCGTTTAGGTAATTAGAAGTAGAACCATCTCCAAAATCATATAAAAGCGTAGTGATGCCTCCGCTTGTATAACCTTCAAATGCGATCTCCGGATCAAAAATACTGCTTACACTTGGCGTTGCAATAAAGCCGGCTTTAGGACTAGGAAATACCGTTAAATTGTAAACTGATGAAACAGCAGTATCCGGACAAATACCATTTCGTGTTACAGTTAGCATTACTGAATAATTACCGGGCGGTGTAAAAACATGTGTTGGTTCATGAGTAAAATAATTTGAACCATTACTGATATCCCATTTGTAATTTGCACCGTATTCACTATAACTTCCATTGCTAAAAGCCACCGTTGCCGGATCACATAAGGTTACCGGAAAATTATTGATCTTAGCAATTGGTCTGCCAATGATGTGTATGCTATCTATTAATGAATCTTTACAAATAAACTGCGAGCCGTATATTTTAATTGGGA
>JBIKKW010000138.1:0-7140 GCA_044360115.1 Bacteroidia bacterium | reverse complement strand
TTTTAAAAATTTGACATCAAAAGAACAAATTGACTCGTTTTTAATTAAAACGAAGCACTTACCTATATTATCCTTAGATATTGTCTTATCCAATCCTATAAAAAATATTCTTAAAATAAATGATAATCGAATACTTCAATTTACAATATTTAATTCAAAAGTTAATGTGAAAAAAAATATTCAAAACAAATTTATTTTAACTAGAACAAACCGTAATTTTAAAGAAGAAGATGAAACTTGTAAAATAAATTTAATGGATTTAAAAGTTAATAGCTTACTATTCCATGAATCTTTGGCTTTTAACAATTATTTCAACAAGAAAGTAGTAATTAATGAAGTAGGAGAAATTAAAAACTATTATAATCAAAAAAGTTCATTTGGCAACATATTAAATGATAATTTGAAAGATGTACTACAAAGTTCAAAATTCAAGAAATTATGGTATGTTTCAAAAGATCAAATAATTCAGTGTAAAAACTGTGAATTTAAATATTCGTGTGTCGACGACCGGATACCAAAATATAAAAATAAGTATTATGATTTTGAAACACCATGTAATTATGATCCATTTACTTTAGTATGGAAAAAACAATAGCATACCAAAGATTTAACAATTGTCGTTTTTATTATGTTGTAATTTTCAATTTAATAATTAATTTTAATAATTTCAATGCTCAAAATCTAATTAACAACCCAAGTTTCGAAGACACCTTAGGTTTTTGGCCTAAAGGGTGGGAAGCAACAGCTTGGAGTCCTGATTACTATTCAAGTAATTTTCCTGAAACATATTTTAATAATCATCAACTTCTTACTCCTTACGGAAAATCCTTTGTTGGTTTATATTTTACTGAGGTAATTTCAACTAAACTTACAGAAACCTTAGTAAAAGGACAAATTTATAAAGTTGAAATATATGCATCTAAATTTGGCAGACAATGTCCAAATAGTTTAAGAAAATTAACCGTAGCATTCACAAAAAATAAATTAATAAAAAAAAATCATGAAAAAGTTGATTCAGGTTACAATAACAAATACATTAATCTATATAAGAATGACTTTAAGCCATTAAATGAAAGTAAAAAATGGGATTGTTTTAGGGCTTTGTATTTAGCAAATGGTGGAGAAAAATACTTTAATATTGGTGTATTTGGAAGAAATTTAAAAAATTCAGAAAATGATTCCAGTTTCAAAATTAATATATTTAAATTAGACTCCCTTGAAGGTGGAAACTGTTCATATTATTATATAGATAATGTAAGTATTCAACTGAGTACTAATCAGTATAATCTACCACTATATTCGACGAATGTTTTTTTTGAAATTAACAAAAGTGAATTATCATCTAATTCATATAAAAAATTAGATGAACTGATATTAAATTACAATAAATTAAATTGCAGTAAAATTGAAATTATTGGCTATGCTGATGAAGTTGGATCAACTAAAAGCAATGAAAAGTTATCTTTATTAAGAGCAAAGTTTATAGAGAAATATTTTATTAGCAAAGGGTTAAGTAAAACAAAAATAAAATGTACTTATGTAGGAGAGGTTAAGACATCCAATTCAAATAAGGAATCTAGCAAATTAAACAGAAGAGTAGATATCATCATATTCAAATAGTTTGCTTATTACTTAATTTTAATTATTCCTGCAATAAATTTATTAGCTTTATGAAAAAAGTATAAAAGGTTTTGGAGGTTTTCATTAAATTTAAAACACCCTACTAATGTATGATTCATCATCTGCTTCTTATAATATTTTCATTACTTTTTGGAATAATTCGCTGTCAAAATTCATTAAATATCGATAGCTTATATAGAATAATTAAAACACAAAAAGATGATTCTAATAAGGTGAAAAACTACATATATTATTGCAATAAAATTGTATATACTAATCCAATAAAGTCACTTGAATTTGGAAATTCAGCTTT
The DNA here is from genome assembly GCA_044360115.1 of Bacteroidia bacterium. Classification (GTDB taxonomy): domain Bacteria; phylum Bacteroidota; class Bacteroidia; order B-17B0; family Aurantibacillaceae; genus Aurantibacillus. The sequence continues at coordinate 5,207 of JBIKKW010000138.1, read as the reverse complement.
AAAATTGTCTGAAAAATTAACATGGGATAAAGGTTATGCTTTATCATATTCTGTGATTAGTGATGCATACGAAAATCTTGGTGATAATTCAAATGCATTAACTTTTCGAATAAAAGAGTTAAAGATCTGGCAAGTATTACATAATCAATTAAAAATCTGTGGAGTTTATGGGAATATTGGTGTTTCCTATAGTAACTTAGGCAATAACTTAAAAGCACTTGAATATTACATTTTATCATTAAAATTGGCTGAGAAAATTAACCATAAAAAAATCATGGTTAATAGTCAGGTAAATATTGCGTCAATTTATTATGAACAACATAACTTTATTATGGCGCTTAATTATTACAACAATGCGCTTAAATTAGCGGAACAATATGGCTATGAAAACTCAATTGGCGAAATAAACTGTAACATTGGGCAAATATATTCTGAACAAGGTAATTTTGAGAAGGCACTTCAATGTGATCACTTAGCCTTAGATATTTTCAAACAACTAGATCGAAAAATGAATATGGCCATGGTGCTTGCCAATATTGGCATGACTAATTCTTTACAGGGTGATTTAGCCAACCATTCTGGTAAAAAGAAATTAGAGCTATTAAAATATAGTGATGCCATTCAATACTTAAAAAAAGCCTTAAACATATCTCGAGAATTAAATAATGAATACTTAACATGCAGTTTATTAGGGAACATGGGTAATGTTATGAGAAAGATGGGTAAACTTGATGAGTCTGAAGAATATTTGAATCTATCGATAGCAAATGCAGTCAATATTGATGCAATTGATCTCATTCAGGAGAGTCATTACAATTTTTATGAACTTTTCAAGAAAAAATCACTTCCAATACAATCACTTCAACATTTTGAAAGATACATTTCAATAAAAGATAGTATTTCAGCTATAGATAACCAAAAAGTCCTAAATGAACTGCAAATTAAGTATGAAACAGAAAAGAAAGAAGCAGAAAATAAGGCACTGGAACAGCAAAATAAAATTTTAGAATTGTCTTTAATAAACCAACGTTACTTTACATTTGGATTGATCTTATTTTCGATTCTTGGTTTGGGTATTGGTTCATTACTTTACAGACAGAGTAAGTTAAAATCTGCTCAAAAACAATCGTTAATTGAACAAAAGCTTTTAAGAACTCAAATGAATCCTCATTTCATTTTCAACTCCCTTTCAAGCATAGAAAGTTTCATATACGAACATCAACCAAAAGAAGCAGGGGAATACCTTGCACAATTCGCTAAGCTGATGCGATTAATACTTGAAAATTCATCTTCTGACTATATTTCACTAGATAAAGAAATTGAAACATTAAAGTACTACCTAACACTCCAAAAACTAAGGCTTAATGATAATATGGAATTTGAGATCTTTGTTGATGAACAAATAGACCCTGAAGACACTTTAATACCACCAATGCTTACACAGCCTTTCATTGAAAATGTTATTGAACATGGCTTTAGAGGACTTAAAGAATGTGGGAGGATCAATATTTATTTTACTAAAAAGAACGATATTTTAGAGGTGAAAATAACTGACAATGGTATTGGTATTGCCCAGGCTAAACAACAGAAAGTACTTTTTCAAAAGCACAAATCAATGGCAATTCAAATTACCTATGAACGCCTTGCACTATTAAATAAATCAAAACGTAAAATCCTTATTTTTGATATTAAAGATGCTTCCAATGAAGGAAACAGAAAGGGTACAGAGGTTCTGTTTTCAATACCGATTTGATTTAAATTAAATACAAATGGATAAATTAAAAATATTAATTGTAGATGATGAAAAGAGAATTAGAACATCTCTTAAGCATATTATACAGATACATTATCCAAATGCTGAAGTTAAAGGGGAAGCTCAGAATATTCAAGAAGCTTTAGATATTATTCATCTTCTAAAAATTGATGTCATATTGCTTGATATTAAAATGCCGGGAGGAACTGGATTTGATCTTTTGAAGCAATTAATGCCGGTTAAGTATAAAGTTATTTTTATCACAGCCTTTGACGAATTTGCTATTAAAGCTTTTAGGTTTAGTGCATTAGATTACTTATTAAAACCCGTTGTGCCAAATGAACTTGTTGCAGCACTTAAAAAAGCAAACGACGAATTAAACGAAGAAATTGAAAACATTAAACTAAAGGCTTTTATAGATAATATTAAAAATGAGGATAAAAGTATTGTATTAAACACCTTAGAGGAATCGCATGTGGTTAATATTAATCAAATAATAAGATGTGAAGCCGATAGAAACTATACCCGATTCTTCATAATTAATAAAAAGGCAATATTGGTATCAGGCTGTTTAAAAGAATACGAAGAAACATTAAATAATCGACAGTTCTATAGGCCACATCAGTCTCATCTCATCAATCTATCTTATGTTAACAGATTAGAAAAACATGACAGCTGGAATCTTATACTTAAGGATGGCTCAAAAATACCCGTTGCAACACGAAAACATAACGAGATTTTGGAGGTTTTGAAAACACCAATTTCAAAATTTTAGTTCGTTTATTTAGGATTCATAGCTTAATTGGTGAAAGCAATGATGTGGGAAAACGGTTGATTCAACACAATACTGCATTTTACAAAGGAAGTTACACCTCAAAAACTAATGACTGGGTCCAGAAATCATCCATCTGTTTCAACTCATCTTCAGCCGCAAAAAAAGCAGAGGCTTTCATTAAAAAAATGAATTCCAGACGATTTGTTGAAAGTCTCATATTAGAAAACCAATGGCTTGTAGATAAATTTAATTCAACTGATTAATGCAGAGGGTCACTGTCGCGAAGCCTCGCGACGAACCCAGTACTCCCCACCAAAAAAAGCCTTACAAATTGTAAGGCTTTTTTATTATAAGACATTTCAAGTTTTCATCATTTATTGGCCTAATAAAGACAAATTTCATTTGGGGTTAACGGGCGATAATATTGATAAGCGAATTCGTAAATATAATTCCAATTTCAAAAGTTTTACCGATAAATTGACTAGTTGGCAACCGAAATATGTATAGATTTCCATATCCAAACAGGATGCTTTATTAAGAGTCACACAAATAAATAAATCTTCTTTTAATTAAGATCTATCAAAATTCTTTCACTTAACAATTAAAAGCTCTAAAAATAGATTTACAACAGTATTGATTTTTATCATTTCAAATGTCGTTCATGTTTTATTACCTTTACTATAAGGATAAAAACATGAAACTAAACACAACTTTGCAATCTCTTATTTTAATTATTCTCATTGGGTTTATTTTAATTTTCGCTAAGTCATTTCTTATTCCCTTGGCTTACTCCTTACTAATTGCAATCGTTATTTTTCCTATTTGCAAATACCTGGAGGAAAAAGGCATACCTAAAATATTATCCGTTCTATTGCCTTTGTTATTGGTTTGTATTTTGTTTATCGGATTGATCACTCTATTAAGTTACGAAATGGCGCTGCTTAGCGGAAAATGGCCCTTGATCCAAGAAAAAATTTATCCTTTAGTTGATCAAATTCAAGAAACCCTCTATGATCGAATTGGTTGGACTAGTCAGGATCAAATAATTTGGATTCGCGATAGTTTAGAAAAACTCGGTCAAAATGCCGGAAAAATAATTCAGGAAACCTCTAAGGCAACTTTTGAAGCAATATTTAATCTTATTATTATACCAATCTATATTTCATTAATTCTTTTATATCGCCAAAAAATTGTAGCATTACTAAGTTCGTTGGCGCCTGCAGATTACAAAGAAAAAATACCTATAATAATAAATGCTACAATAACTATGTTTTCAAAGTTTATTAGGGGAATGATAAGCGTTTATTTAACAGTAGGCATTTTAAATACTATTGGGCTTTTTATTATTGGCGTTGAAAATCCTATAATTTATGGCATGTTAACAGCTATTATGACCATTATACCATACTTTGGAATTATAATTAGCGCACTTCTTCCAATAACCTTAAGCTGGCTGAGTACTGGCGAATTATGGCAGCCGTTGGCAATAATAAGTGTGTTTTCGGTGGTACAGTACCTTGAGGCTAATTTAATTTTCCCATATATCGTTGGAAAGCATGTTAATCTTAATACACTTGCTTCGATTTTTGCAATGTTTATTGGTGCGCTTATTTGGGGTGTTTCTGGTATGGTTTTATTTCTACCTTTTGTTGCCGTATTCAGAATTTTCGCCGAACATTTCCCGCAACTAAAGGCTTGGTCAGATTTTTTAAAAAAATAAAACGGATCCTTTTTCTTGTATTTATTAGCAATTACAAAATGAGGTCAATTTATTTTGGATTCGGTCTTAAATAAATGAGGAGTTGATATTATAAGTTCGGATAAACTGAACAGTTAAACGCTAGGTTTTCGATGATTCTTTCATGAACAAAAAGTCTTTCTTAGCCTTTGCGGATTTAAAATTGGCAGCATAAATAGCTTTTAGCGTTTAGGAGCATTTTAAACCCAAATAAACGCATAAAGCTTTGATCTTGACGGAGCGAAGTGAGCTTCGGGAGACATGATTTATGAACCTGCATAAATGCAAAAAGCCCCAGATTACTCTGAGGCTTTTTTTTTAAAATTGGCATCGACATACTCTCCCGGGCTTTAGGCCAAGTACCATCTGCGCTGGTGGGCTTAACTTCTCTGTTCGGAATGGGAAGAGGTGATCCCCACCGCAATAGACGCCATAAAGGGATTAGATTGCAGATTGGAAGATTGCAGATTAGCAGATTTAGAATCTGTAATTTGTAATTTGCCAATTTGTAATCATTAAAAACAAATTGAAAAAAGACACGAGGAGTGTTGCTACACAATAGAAAGCTTACGGATAATTAGTATTACTCGGCTTTGCCATTACTGACTTTACACCTATAACCTATCAACGTAGTAGTCTACTACGATCCTTATAAAATGATCTTATCTTGAGGTGAGTTTCGCACTTAGATGCTTTCAGCGCTTATCTCATCCGAACATAGCTACCCTGCGGTGCAGATTGGCTCCACAACAGGTACACCAGCGGTTCGTCCGACTCGGTCCTCTCGTACTAGAGTCAGCGCCCCTCAAATCATTAACGCCCACAACAGATAGGGACCGAACTGTCTCACGACGTTCTGAACCCAGCTCGCGTGCCACTTTAATCGGCGAACAGCCGAACCCTTGGGACCTTCTCCAGCCCCAGGATGTGACGAGCCGACA
>JBIKKW010000137.1:0-7205 GCA_044360115.1 Bacteroidia bacterium | reverse complement strand
TCCCATTGATTTTAATTGAAGGCGCTACTGTAATGGCAGTGGAATTATGTGGTGCCAAATTAATGGCGCCATTATATGGTGGCGGATTGTTTGTGTGGGCCGCTATTTTAGCCATCACCTTAAGCGCATTAGCCGGCGGTTATTTTTATGGTGGTATTTTAAGTCAGAAAGAAAACACCGATCGCGTTTTATTCAACATCATCAGTGTGGCAAGTATTTGCATTGCTATCATGCCTTTTATTGCAACGTATCTTCTCCCTTATATTTCTTACATTAATTTTAAAGTGGCCGTAATATTAAGTGCTGTGCTGCTTATTTTTATTCCCATTTTTTTATTAGGATGCACTACACCTTTGTTCGTTCGTTTAAATACCGCTAAAGCCGAAATGGCCGGAGTGATCAGTGGTAGGGTATATGCGATCTCTACATTTGGAGGGATCGTTTCAACTTTGCTTTGTGGTTTTGTTTTAATTCCTGCCATCGGCTTAAAATTCACCTTGCTCTGTTTCGCAATTATTTTATTTGTTACCGCTGCAATTATTTTAAAACTGATCAAAGGAAATGCGAGTATTGTTTTATTGGTGGTTTTTGTTTTCGCATTGCAAAATTACAGTCGCTCTGAAGCAGCGCTTTACGCCAATCATGGCATATTAGGGGAAATTGAAGTGGTAGATCTTTCGAATGAAAATGAATCGGTTCGCCGCTTACTCATCAATAAGATCGTACAAACCGAGTTGAATTTGAATACGCAACATTCAACATCTGCTTATATTCGTTTTATTGATAGTTTGATCGTTACTCCGAAGAAAAAGTCAAATGCCCTCGTATTAGGCTTAGGCGGCGGATTGCTGGCTAATAAACTTTGTTCGCTTAATTATTCAGTTGATGGTGTTGAATTTGATGAACGCATTATTGAAGCCGCTAAAATGTATTTTCAATTGGATCCTTCCGTGCAAACGTTTCCGGTAGATGCACGTTCATTCATCAATAGATGCGAAAAAAAATACGAGCTCATTGTTTTTGATCTCTTTAAAGCAGAAGATCAGCCAAGCCATGTGCTTACCATGGAGAGTATTAAAAAGGTAAAGAACATGCTTTCACCAAACGCCAGCATGATCATCAATTGGCATGGTTTTGTAAAACAACCTTTGGGTAAAGGCACCGAGATCTTACTCAATACCTTAACGGAGTCGGGATTTAGCTACCAATTAATTGCTACCGGCGCCGATGAGGATCATAGTAATACGCTCATCATTGCAAAACTACAGCAAGGTTTAAATGCTACCGGTTCCTTGCTGGTAAATACCGATGATCAGCCGGTTTTAGAGGCCGCCAATGCCCGAGCAAACCTTCGTTGGCGCATCAATTATTTACGGTATTATCAGGGCAAAAAATAGATTTAAAATCGTATCTTTGTACTTTCAAAATTTTATGGCACAATTAGTAATTTTCCGTCACGGACAAAGTATTTGGAATTTAGAGAATAAATTTACAGGTTGGGTTGATGTAGATCTTACCCCTAAAGGAATTGATGAGGCAAAAGCAGCCGGCGAAAAGATCAAGAATTTTAAGTTCGATCATGCTTTTTCATCTGACCTGCAACGTGCACAAAAAACATTGAGCACTGCTTTAGAAGTAGCTAAACATGAACCATTAACACCGGTTTATGATAAAGCTTTGAACGAGCGTATGTATGGCGATCTTCAAGGATTAGATAAGACTGAGACCGCTAAAAAATTTGGTGAAGATCAAGTGAAGATCTGGCGACGTAGTTTTGATATTGCTCCTCCAAATGGTGAGAGTTTAAAAGATACTGCCGCTCGCGTACTTCCTTATTTTGAAAAAGAGATCGCTCCAAAATTAAAGGCCGGAAAAAATGTGATCGTTGTGGCACATGGAAACAGTTTACGTGCTTTGATCATGCATTTAGAAAAAATGACACCGGAGCAGATCCTTGAATTTGAAATAGGAACAGCTCAACCGCGTTTATATGAATTAGATTCAAATTTGAACGTTTTATCGGTAAAGAATTTATAAGATGTCGTACAAATTATTAGATGAGAATAGTAAAGTAATTGCAGTTGATTTCGACGGAACAATTGTTGAGCACGCTTATCCTGCCATTGGTAAGGAAATGTTGTTTGCCTTTGCAACCTTAAAAGAACTGCAAAAAAAAGGACATAAATTAATTTTATGGACCTTCCGTCATGGTGAATATTTAGATGATGCTGTTGAATATTGCAGAAAGAATGGTGTTGAGTTTTATGCGGTAAATAAAAATTTTCCGGAAGAGGTATGGGACCAAAACGTTGCACGCAAAATTAATGCAGATATATTTATTGATGATCGCAATGTTGGAGGCTTTTTAGGATGGAGTGAGATATGGCAATTGTTGCATCCGGAGGGCGGAAGTTTTGATCATCAATTTAAAAATGCTGAAGCTCACACAAACTACAATAAAAGCGGCGGCTCATTCATTAAAAAATTATTTGGGAAGAAATGATCTATTTAAAAACAAAAGAAGAGATCGAATTAGTTCGTGAGTCGGCATTATTGGTTTCAAAAACATTGGGATTAATTGCAGCAGAGATAAAACCGGGTGTTACTCCAATTCATTTAGATAAACTGGCAGAAGAATTCATTCGTGATAATGGCGGGGTACCAGCGTTCAAAGGCTATCAAGGTTCACATGGTCCGTTTCCTGCAACATTATGCATTTCTATTAATGAAGCGGTAGTTCACGGGATTCCGGGTAAAAATCCATTAAAGGAAGGTGATATTATTTCGGTTGATTGTGGTGTGAAGAAGAATGGGTTTTTTGGAGACCATGCATATTCATTTGGAGTGGGTGAGATCAAAGACGAATTAAAAAAATTATTAGAGGTTACCAAAGAATCATTATACAAAGGTATTGAGCAAATGATTTCTGGTAACCGCATAGGCGATATTAGTTACGCCATACAGCAACATGCCGAAGAACATGGTTATGGTGTTGTTCGTGAATTAGTAGGACATGGTTTAGGAAAAAATTTACACGAAGAGCCGGAAGTACCTAATTACGGATCGCGTGGTAACGGACCAAAGATCAAAGAAGGAATGGTGTTGGCCATTGAACCAATGATCAATTTAGGAAAAAAACAGATCAAGCAATTGAACGATGGCTGGTCTATTGTTACTGCCGATGGTTTGCCAAGTGCGCATTTTGAACATGATGTAGCTGTTATTAATGGTAAGCCGGAGATCTTAAGCACATTTGCTTATGTAGAAGAAGCCTTGAGTAAAAAGTAAATTATTTTACGAGTCCTTTTTCGATCACCTCATTTAAGTATAAACGTTTGCCATTATACACGGCAAAAATAAAGGCATCCTTTAAATTAGTGGCTTTTAATTTTTTTACCAATTCATTAGCCTCATTAAATGTACTGTAATTACCCATTGTAAATCGGGTAATGTAATCATCAAATGTTTCTCTAATAATAATAGGCATTCCGGCAACAGAGCTGTAATTGAAATTCTCAATAAATTTATATGCGCCAATTTGCACTTTGTAAGTTAAACCTTCCACTTTTTTATCGCCAAATCTTTCAGCGTATGTATTCAATGATACTTTGTTGTATGCTTTTAGCATCTCCAAAAATAAACTATCCTGTTTTGTTTTAATGATCTTATCGAGGTGTGGCGACATAAATTCGGCAAACACATTGATGGTGTCATTTGCTTTGTTGTTTTTTGTATCGATATCAATTACAATAGGAGGAGAATCTTTTACATTGAATTCTAATTCATAGGCTTCACCGGCTAATAAATTAATGGAGAATTTTCCTGTATGATCTACTGCTAAATCCGGGTAATACGAATAAACTTTGTTGATCGATTTGATGATCACCATTCCTGCAGATGCATTTCCGTTAACTGTGATCATACCATTTAAAGTTACTTTTTTTGGTTTTACTGTATCGGCATAATTCTTATAAATATCAAATTCGGTAAGGTCGGGCAAATTGTTTTTCTTACGTGTTAACTCATGTTTGTAGATCTCAGTACTTAATTCTTTCAAAAAAGGAATACCAATTTTATCGTACTCATAAGAACCGCTGCCAAAACTGTTCTTAGAATTGGTATAGATCACAGAACTTAACATGAATTCAGTTTTGCGTTTGGAATTCACAATATAAGCACAGTCAATTAAAAAGCCGTATGAATAACCAATGATGTTGAACACGCGCATGGAATCAGAATCAATGGTCTTAAGTTTGTTACCATACATGAAATACTTTTTGAAAGCATCATTATATTTAGAAAGATCGTAAGAAGGATAACGGCTTTCGCGCGGATACATGCCAATGTATTGTACCAAAAAGTCTCTGTCTGATTTTGTGATATGAAAACGATTCTTTTCGCTCAAGTGATCATGAAACAACAAACGCTTCAAGATACTGTGTATGTTGGAAAGCGGAATGTAATTGGAGTGAGTGAAATCTTTTTTTTCTGATATCAGTTTTTTCTTTTTGTTATATACATCTTGGCCTAGTACTATTGAGCCAAGCGGATGATCGTAAGATGCCGGTTTTCTATCAGCTTCTTGAGTGTAAATAACATTCATTTTTTCATCTAAAAAACGAATAGGGTTAATGGTTAAGTTGGCCTCGCCTTTGCATGGCGGATCAAAACGATGCACAATGCGGGTTTGCGGATAACCGTAACCTGCCATTTTCTTTTGAATGTATTTTGGATTTAAGAATTCGTATACTCGGCTGTAACTGAAATTATCGCTCACCAGCATCATCTTTTTAATGTAGGTTGCCAATGTTGGATATCCACTTTCAGAGCTTGTATCTTTTTTGCAAGCAACCTGGCAAGGATATACCTTATCGGTGAACATGTAACTGTCTTTTGATAATCCTTGTACATTCAATTCATTTATTTTTTCCAATGCCAAAATAGAGCAGGGTAGCTTAACCAAACTGGCACAGTAAAAATAGTTCGTGCTATCCAATAAATAAGTATGATTGGTAAATATAGGATCATTGTTCTTGTCACGATCTATCTGCGTATAAATGATCTGAGGTTTATAAATGGCTTTATTATCAATGATGTTCTTTAAGATCGCATCGTTATTGATGATGTTCTCCAATAATTTTGAATTGGACTGCGAATAGCCATTAATAATAAGAAAAAGGAATAATATGTATGTTCTGATCTTCAACTTATATTTTTTTGATCACCATAAAATTACTGTTCTTATCGCGGTAGTTATATCCTAAACCAAAGCCCAACTTTTTAGAACCGTTCAATTTGTACAACGAATCCAGATCAGCTTGGTAATGTTGTGTGAACATATTAATTGGCTTGGTGTATTCGCCGTAAAAGTTGAATTTCCATTTATGTTCATCATTAATAATGTATTTAATGGCCATCCCGCTATCATCCTGAACAATTTGTTGCGTGTTTGCCAATATCAATTTTCTGATGGTAGCAAAACTCGGTTTATGCATTAAATACGATGCACCTTTTAAATAAGTGGTCTCAAATCCTAAATTAGATATATACGTTTTTAATCCTTTGTTCTTGTATAAACCGGCTTCACTTAAGTCGGTAGAAGTGTAAGTGATGGTTTTGGTCTTATTGTTTTTATCGAGTGCTACTACTTCAATACTTTTATTCTTGTTTGAACTTTTGCTTAATAAGGTTGTGTTCTTTAAGTAATTCTTATTTCCTAATGAATCAATATAAAATGGTTTTACAGATACGATCTGATGTTCGGTTTTATTCAGGAATAATAAGATCAAATGAATGGTTCCATCTACATCGTTATTTCTCAAGTCTTCTTTCATACTTACAGTTCTGAAAAAACTGAATTTTAAAATGGCATTTAACGATCCGTTTATCTTATCAAAATAATTTTGGATAGAATCGGCTACAATGGCCTTGTCATCCAATATCGGTAAGGTTCCTACAGGTTCTAATCCTATTAAGGTGAGTTTTTCTGCATCCGGAAAAAGTGTTGAAGAATACAAAACATCCGGACCAGAGAATGGATAAAATAAATTTTTGGTTTTACCGTGAGTTGAAAATTCGCCGGCAACAAAGTTTTTAATTGGCAACAATTTTGTTGAATCGAAATTGATCCAACGCTTGGTAAATGTGCTTGCGAAATTAGTAAATCCAGGCTTCTTTCTGAAATCACTAAATAACTTGTAATTGTGCGAAGCGTTTCCGCCAATGAAGTTCGCCAGATCATTTAAACTATCGTTAATTGCCGGAACGTTTGCAGCAACAGTTTCCGTTGTAGATGTAGTATCAACTTTTACAACTTCTGCTTTTACTGAATCAGTTCCACGATCTTCGTGATTTGTTTCAGGGGCAGAATTACTGCAACTCCAAACTAAAATGGCTGCAAATGAAAAATAAATGATGGTACGTAGTTTCATTTTTTCTTTTTATCGAGTTTTAAAGTTATGTAGTAAAATCCTAATCCGCCTAAAACCGTTAATAATCCTAATAACGATTCGGTTGTTTTTGTCATCAACACATTCACTAATATCCATCCGATAATTAATAAGAACAAAATAGGAGGAAGAGGAAATAAAGGTGTTTTAAAAGGTCTAACTACCTCACGTTTTTTATAACGGAGTATAAAAATACCAAAAACAGTTAAGAAGGTAAAAAGATTTAATGTAAAACCGATATAATTGATCAATGAGTCAAACGAAGAAAAAATAACCAATCCAATGGCTATTACCGATTGAAAGCCAATGGCAATGTAAGGCACATTGTTTTTATTGGTGGTAGAAAAGAAACTAAGTGAAGGAATGGCTTTACCCATGCTTTGCATCACACGCGGACCGGCCAATATCATAGCACTAATGGTTGAGATCAATAGGATGGCAATTGCTAAACTCATGTATTTGCCAATATTTGAACCGAAGATCTCATTGGCACTTAAATAACCCACTTCTACTTGTCCCTTTAAAGTTTCAATTGGTGTGCTGTATAAGAATACGAAATTTAAAAGTGTATAGATCACCAAAACGATCAGCGTTCCAAACACAAGGGCACGAGGTAAGTTTCGGTTCACATCTTTGATCTCACCACTGATATAGGCAGCAGCATTCCAGCCACTGTAGGCATAAGTAACATATATCAAAGAGGTTGCAAAGCTGCTTGAAAAAATCTGATCGGTAGATTGGCTGTTCAACGCGAAC
>JBIKKW010000154.1:0-5910 GCA_044360115.1 Bacteroidia bacterium | reverse complement strand
AATTAGAAAAATCAAAGATCGACACGAAGATGTTCACCGATTACGAAGATCAATTCCAATGGTTCCTGGCATTGGCTTTATTCTTGTTTTTGATCGAGTTCTTTATTAGTGAACGTGTAAGTGAATGGTTTAAAAAACTTAATTTGTTTGGAAATGCAACGAAATAAGATCAAATCAATTTATTTGTTGTTGTTAGCATTTGTGCTTTCAAACTCAAACGTATTTGCTCAAAAAGACGCCATGAGTTTGTATGAGGGTAATCGTTTTTATTTCGATTCAAATTATGTGCAATCAACCTTTGCGTATCGCGAAGCATTAAAGATCAATCCAAAGAATTATAAGGCTAATTTTAATTTGGGTACAGCACTTTACCGCAATGGAAAAGAGATCAAAAACACCAAGCAAGGTATTTTACAAGGGAAGCAAAAGATCAGTCCTGATTCATTAGCCAACCTGGTTTTTGAAGAAGCGGCACAAAATTTTGCAGTGGTTGCCAATACGGTTTCAGATAAAGATACTTTGCACCGTGCCTGGCATAATATTGGGAATTGCTATTTACAAAAGAAAGATTATGAGCAGGCAATTACAGCGTACAAAAAAGCATTAAAGTTCAATTCAAAGGATGAAGAGACAAGATATAATTTGGCTTATGCTTTAAAGAACCGTCCACCAAAGCAAAACAAAGGGGGTGGTGGTCAGGATCAAAATCAGGATCAGAAAAACCAACAGCAAAAACAGCAGCAGCAACAACAGCAACAGATAAACAAGGAAGATGCTGAACGTTTACTGAAAGCATTGATGAATGCTGAAAAAAAGGCGCAGGAGAAGCGAAAGCAAAAGCAGGAAGACGCGTCGAAAAGCGATCCGGATAAAGATTGGTAGTTTTAATAAAAGTTAACGTATAAAAATTCAAATAAGAATTAATTTCGAGTAAGTTAAAATATGATCTCTGCTAAACACATAAAAGTAATACTGGCATTCGTAATGACTGCCGTGTTAAGCTTTCATGGTATAGCTCAAAAGTTTTACGCGCAGGTAAATTCTAAAGTGGTACAGGTTGGTCAGATGTTCGAATTAACCTTTGTGATCAATGCTGCTGCTTCCGATTTTACGCCTCCGAATTTCAAGGATTTTGATATTGCAAGTGGTCCAAATCAAAGTTCGAGTGTGCAGATCATCAATGGTCAAATGTCGCAATCCATTTCGCTATCCTACTTATTAATCCCAAAGCGTGAGGGGAAATTAGTTATCAGCGCAGCGAGTATTAATTCAAACGGACATAAATTAGAATCTAATCCAATTACTGTTGAAGCGGTTAAGGGAAGTGCGCCGCAACAAGCTTCGGGCGGAAATACAGGGGCTGCTACTAATGTGAAGGCAGATGGTTCAGATATTTTTATTCGCACCAATTTAAGCAAGACCAAATGTTTTTTGGGTGAGCAAATTGTTATTTCACAAAAAGTTTATTCACGTCATCAGATCATCGGATTTCAAAAATTCAATCCACCAACATATGAGGGATTTTGGTCACAATCATTAGAATCAACCAGTGGAAACCAAACCGCTGTAGAAAATGTAGATGGAATAAATTATTACACCTATGAGTTATTCCGAAACATTGGTACGCCAAATAAAATTGGAAAGATCAGTTTAAAACCAGTTGAAGGGGAAGTGATCGTGCGCAAGCAAACCAACACTAAACCACGAAATATCTTTGAGCAATTTTTTGGCACTGCGGGTTATGAAGATGTTGCGGTAAAAACAGTTAGCCGTCCTGTATCGCTTGAAGTGATGGATCTGCCGGCTGAAGGGCGCCCAGCAAACTTTAGTGGAGCAGTAGGAAGTTTTTCTTATAAAGTAGAGGCAAGCAAACAAGAGGTTAAAGCCAATGATGCATTTAATTTAAAAGTTACAATAGGCGGAAAAGGTAATGCTAAATTAGTGGATGCACCTAAATTGCAATTACCGGAATCCTTTGAATCATATGAGCCAAAAATAATTGACGGTGCCAATTCAAAAACATTTGATTATTTGATCATTCCTCGTCAGGAAGGTGAATTTACTTTAGAGAATTTAGATTTCTCCTATTTTGATCTCGATTCAAAACGTTACGTAACAATTCCTTCTCCAAATATTTCTATTAAGGTTTTACCACCTGATCCGAATAGTACCGGCGCCCAAGTATATACGCCGCAAAATCAGGTGAAGGAAACAGAAAATGACATTCGTTATATTAAAAAGGGAACATTTAATTTAACTAAAACAAATACTGAATTTTTTAATTCATTCGGACACTTGGCGTTTTTGTTCACGCCGTTTTTATTACTTACAGGAGCATTGATCGCAAGAAAGAATTATTTAAAGAACAACAGTAATTTAATTGCTGTTAAAGAAAGAAAAGCAGCTAAAGTGGCCAGAAAGCAATTGGTAAATGCAGAGAAATTGATGCAAGCGAATAAGAAGGATGAGTTTTATACGGAGATACTAACGGCCATTCAAAATTATGTGAGTCATAAATTAAATATTCCTTTAGCGGATGTATCAAAGGAAAATGTGCAACAAAGCTTAATGAAAAAATCGGTTGATCCGGGTAAGATCATTCAACTTGTAAAAACTATTGAAACAAGCGAGTACGCAAAGTATGCACCTGGAGGAGTGAGCGGAAACCTGAAGGAAGTTTACGACAACACCGTGAAGTTGATCACAGAAATTGAAGAAGAACTAAACACAAAAAAGGCATGAAAAAATTAGGTTTCATACTTGTATTTGTGATCGGTATCATTAATCATACCTTTTCAAACGATCTTTTAAAGAGCGCGGAAGATGCCTATGATAAAAAGAATTATAAGGAAGCTATTCGTTGTTATGAGCAGTTGGTGAAAGAAGGGAATAAGTCATATGAATTGTATTTTAATTTAGGAAACGCACATTACCGTAATAAAGAAATTGGTTATGCCATCTATTATTATGAGCTGGCGCGTAAGATCAATCCGAATGATAAGGATATTCAGATCAATTTAGGAATCGCATCTGCAAAGACCATTGATAAAATTGATGCCAAGGAAAACTTCTTTATCAATGCAGTAAAATCAAACGTAGTTAATGTAGTATCAACCGATACGTGGGCGTGGCTAACCATTATCATCGCTTTTGTGATGTGCGTTTTGTTCTTTGTATTTATTCAATCTTCGATCGTATGGGTTAAGCGAATCTCTTTTGTTTTTTCTATTGTTTTACTAATAGGATTAATTGTTGTTTATGGTTTTGGTAATTCGGCGTTAAATGGCAAAAAGGAAAATAAATTTGCGATCATTTTAGCAAAGGAAGTAAAGATCACCAATGAGCCAAATGCAACGGCAAGCATGAAATTCTCGCTACATGAAGGTACAAAAGTGCGTATTGTTGAAGCTAACAGCGATTGGGTTTTAATAAAGATCGATAACGGGAACGAAGGCTGGGTAAAGCAAACAGATATCGGAATTATTTAATTCGGTTTATTCCAAACCATCACAAAATCATTCATTACATAACCATTGCCAATATCAAAATCGGCAACGCGCTCAATTACAAATCCGTTCTTGAAATAAAAATTGATGGATTTAAAGTTCTGGCGGTTCACTGTTAAACTAATGCTTTTCGGTTGAATAATGGATGCCAATTGTTTAAAGGCTCTGGTGCCTTTGCCTTTAGCGGCAGTAGTTTGAAGAATATAGAACTTATTTAAAAAGTAATTTCCTTCTCCCAGGTGCGTAATTGAAATAAATCCCTGCGGTTGATGATTGATGTGAATGAGATAAAAAACATCACCTTTTTTGGTCATCTGCTCGGTTAAGCTTTCTTTGTTGTACATCTTATTAAGCATGTAATCAATTTGCTCAACCGTAATAATGCTTGGGTAATAATCATGCCAGATCTCATGAGCCAATTTCTCTATTAATTCGGCATCTTTTAATTCTGCCTTAACTAAATTGATGGTACTGTCTAACATAATTAGTAACTTTACACTGTGCCTAAGTTAAGCAATAAGATCAATATAGAGAACCGTCGTGCTAAATTCGATTACCAGTTTTTAGAAACATTTACGGCCGGATTGGTTTTAAAAGGCACCGAGATCAAATCCATTAGAGAAGGCAAGGCCAATTTGAATGAGAGTTATTGTTATTTTAAGAATAATGAACTTTACATTAAGAACATGCATATCACCGAGTATTCAGAGGCTTCCTTTTACAATCACGAACCCATGCGTGAGCGTAAATTATTATTGAATAAGCAGGAACTGAATAAGCTGTTGAAGAAAGTGAAAGATCTGGGCCTAACAATTATCCCTATCCGATTATTCATTAATGATAAAGGTTTTGCAAAGTTAGATATAGCTTTAAGTAAGGGTAAAAAAATGTTTGATAAACGTGAGGATATCAAAAAGCGTGATATAGAGCGGGAAGTAGGACGAAAATTAAAATAGATCAACTCTTCTTTTCAGACTCTTTTGATTTATCTCTTTTCTTTACGATCAATACCTGATCATTTTCCAACAACAAATAACCAAACTCATAGCAATAATAATAAGTGGTATTGTTTTTTGTGTGGATGATATTGGTGTAATACATGAAATTGAATTGCTGATCAACTAGTTTTTGTTTATTGAGTTTAAGCAGATCTTCACGCTTAAGTGTTTGCTTAAGTATTCGACGATTTTTTCGGAGGATATTATTGATGTTGCGAACTAAATTATTGCCATCGCTATTGAGTTTGTTATTGTGATTATTACGGCAACTATCGTCACAAAATTTCTTATCTGCTCTGCCTTTAATTTCTTCACCGCATTCTAAACAATAATTCTTTTTCATAACTATTAATTCGGAAATAAAACTAATTATTTTTTCTTGATTCTAGTCGGCTTTTGATGATCGGATTTAAAAATACCGCAGCTAAAATAATAACAACGCCCAAATAAAAACTTGGCTTTACTTCTTTATTCTCATTGTAAAAAATAATGGCCCAAATAATGCCGTAAACTGTTTCTAAATTAACGGTGAGAATTTGTGTATACGGGCTTAAATACTTATTTAAATTCACAGAAGCAATGAAAGGGAAAACCGTACACACCAAGGAAAGCAGCAAGAGGCCAATAATGCTTTGGTTATCTAAATTAAAGAAGGCCTGGTTCATTTGATCGGCAGAAAGCATGTATAAAGTTAAACCAATAAGTGCTGCGCTTAATTCGTAAAATGAGATCACAGCCGCTTCCGTTTTTTTGATCATTAATCCGTTTATCACCCCAAAAAATGCGGCCGTTAATGCAGCTAAAATTCCGAGTGTAATGCCAAGCCAATATTTGGTTTCAATGGTAAAAATAAATGCAATTCCCGTAATGATGATCAAACCAATTACTACCTCGTAAATTCGCACACGTCGTTTATATAAGATCGGTTCAATTATAGAGCTGAACAGTGTACCGGTACTAAATGCAACCATGGTAACCGAAACGTTAGACACTTTAATGGCGCCATAAAAGCAAAGCCAGTGAATGAGAATAATTATGCCTGTTGCAGATAATTGTAAAATGGTTTTTCCGTCGATCTTGTAATTGATCTTAGCAATTTTAATGTAAGCAAACATTACCGCAACCGTAATGAGGATGCGATACCAAACTAATGAGAATGCATCAACTGTTATGAATCGTCCTAATATGGGTGAAAATCCCCATATAAAAACGATAAAATGAAGCAGTAAATAATGTTTATTTATACCTTTAGCACTCACAAAAAACAAATGTAATTGTTATAATGAATCCGAAGGTTATTTATTTTGATAATAATGCAACAACACGTGTTGATGACGAGGTGATAGATGCCATGTTGCCTTATTTTAAGGAGTATTATGGAAATGCATCCAGTAAACATGTTTTTG
>JBIKKW010000136.1:0-7270 GCA_044360115.1 Bacteroidia bacterium | reverse complement strand
TGGTAACGGTTGTCCGGTTCAAACTTTCTCAACAACAGTTCAAATGGTGTCATTGGCAAATCCAACGGTATCTAATACCGGACCATATTGCCCAGGTGCAACCATTCAATTGAATGCGAACGTTGCTACAGCAACTACGTATACATGGTCTGGTCCGGCTTCGTTTAGTTCAACTTTACAAAACCCTACTAAGCCAAATGCAACCATTACAAATAGTGGTGTATATACCTTAACAACGGCAATTGGTAATTGTAAGAAAACGGCTCAAACAACCGTTTCGGTACATCCTGTTCCAACAGCAATTGGTAATAGTAATAGCCCGGTTTGTTTGGGTCAAAACATCAACTTGACCTCTAATGCAGCTGCATCTTATACATGGACAGGTCCAAATGCATTTACATCCAATGCTCAAAACCCTACCTTGGCTAACTCAACATTACCAATGGCGGGTACCTACACATTAAAGATCACAACTGCTCAAGGTTGTACGGCTCAAACAACGGTAACAGTTGCTGTATTAAATCCTACAACATCTGCAAGTAATACCGGACCATATTGTGAAGGTTCAACCATTCAATTAAATGCAGTTGCAGCAACATCATACTCTTGGTCAGGTCCTAACTTCTTTACTTCAAATGCTCAAAATCCTACTATAGCGCCATCTACAACATTAGCGAGTGGTAACTATACTTTATTAGTATCAATTGGTACTTGTACAGCATCTTCAACTACTTCGGTTACTGTTCATGCTTTACCTACACCAACTGCAACTAACACCGGACCATATTGTTTGAATCAAAACATTCAATTATTGGTTAACGCATTTAATACCTATACATGGTCTGGTCCGAATACCTTCGCCTCAAATAACCAAAACCCTGCGATTGCGACTTCATCATTGGTAAATGCGGGTCCTTATGTGGTTTCAGTAACTGATGCGAATGGTTGTGTGAACTCCTCAACAACAACGGTAGTAGTAAATCCACTTCCTGTAGTTGCGGTTAACAATCCAACGGCTTGTTTAAATGATAATATTTTATTAACTGCAAATGGTGGTACTGCCTATGCATGGGCTGGTCCTAACGGATTTAACTCTGCCGTTCAAAATCCAACCATCACTAATGCAACAGCTGCCATGAGCGGTAACTACACCGTTACTGTAACAAGTGGTTTTGGTTGTGTGAATACAGCGGTTGCCAGTGTATCTGTTATTCCATTACCAACTGTGTCGGTTGTTGGAACACAAACCATGTGTTCTCAGAACTTAAATGGTTCGCCTAATAATGTTTTAATTACCGGTAACGGTGCTAATAGTTATGTATGGAGTTTACCTGCAAACTTTTTAGGAGCGCCTAGTTTAAGTGCACCATCATTCACTTTATTCCCTCCATTAACGGCAGTGCAGGCAGTTGCTCAGTTATCAGTTGTTGGTACGGGTCCTTATGGTTGTACAAACACAGCGGTTTATGATGTAACAGTTGTAGCTAATCCAACTGTTGTACCGGCTCCTGCTACTACAAGTGTTTGTCAGGGTGTAAGTGCTAATTTAACAGTGAGCGGTGCAAGTACTTATACTTGGGCACCAAGTGCATCATTAAATACAAACATTGGTTCATCGGTAATTTCAAACGCATCTGTAACAACAGTTTATAGCATTATTGGTACCGATCAAGGTTGTAATAGTGCAACTGAAAGTGCAACTGTTCTGGTTGTTCCTAACCCAACTGTAATATTGAGTCCTGGTGTTCCTACATTATGTATTGGCCAAAGTATCAATTTATCAGCAGCAGGAGCTTCATCTTATACTTGGTTCCCTGGAACCGCTTTAAATACTACGGTGGGTGCTGCTGTGGTTGCCAACCCGAGTGTTAACTTAACTTACTCGGTTATTGGTACACAAAACACATGTACACACGTAACAGCCATAACTGTTACTGTGTTTCAATTGCCTACCATAATGGTTACTGCAAGTTCACCTACCATGTGTATGAATAACTTTAATGGTTCGCCAAACAGCATCACATTCACTGCTTCAGGTGCATCAACTTACACATGGGGTGGTTTCACCGGAATGTCTTCAAATTCTACAAATGGTAATACCATGATCGGTACTTCAATTCTTCAATCTGCAGCTGCTTCTGGTACTGTTTTAGGATTTGATGGATCGTGTTATAATGTTGCATCATTTAACGTTGCAGGTATTGCTAATCCTACTATCGCTGTAACTTCTGCAAGCATGTGCGAAGGAACAAGTACAGTATTGGTAGCGAGTGGCGCCACTGATTATACTTGGTCGCCGGTTGCAAACTTAAGTTCAGGTACAGGCGCTACTGTTATTGCTAATCCAAATACAACATCTGTATTTAACGCATTTGGTAATCTTGGTGGATGTAATAGTCCTACAGAATCAGGTACAGTTACAGTTGTTCAAAATCCAATATTAATGATATCGCCAGTTACTCCAACTATTTGTGAAGGCACATCAATTGGATTGACCGCGTTTGGTGCTGTTGATTATACTTGGACACCTTCAAATACATTAAGTTCACCAAACGGAAACTTTGTAATTGCATCGCCTTTAACAACCACTAACTACACATTAATTGGTTCGGCAGCAACTTGTACATCACAAATGGTGCGTCAGGTAAAAGTTACACCATTGCCGGATCTATATGTAACAGCTACTAAAACTGTATTATGTAAAGGTGAGCAGATCACTATCAGTGCTAACGGTTCAAGTACTTATACTTGGTTGCCATTAGCTAACTTTAGCGATCCTTATGCAAGTCAGGTTACATTGTCGCCTACATTAACATCAAACTATTACTTAATTGGTAATAATGGTCCATGTACAACAACATTAACAGTACCTATTGAAGTATTACAAATGCCGGTGTTACAATTATCAACTAATCTTCAAAAGATTTGTCATGGTAACAATACCAGCATTGTTGCATCAGGTGCATTAAGTTATACATGGGCTCCTGAAGTAAATATGACCCACGTAAATCAAAATGTAGCGGTAGTAACACCTACAGCTTCTACGAACTACACCGTAATGGGCTTAAATCAAATTGGTACAGTTACATGTATGATGACGAAGGAGATCATGATCGAAGTTGTTCCTCAGGTAACAGCAGCAGTAAATTACAGTGTTGCTATTTGCCAGGGCGAATCAGTTAAATTACAAGCAGGCGGAAGTGATACCTATGTATGGGCACCTTCAACCGGCTTAAGTAATACATTGGTTGCAAACCCTTATGCTAGTCCGGTTCAAACAACAACGTATACGGTGTTTGTTTCAAACGGAGGCTACTGCGGTTCATCTGCAACGGTAATGGTTAAAGTAAATCCTCAGCCTACAGTAGATGCAGGACCGGATATGACCTTTAACATTGATGAACCAATGCATTTAAATGCACGAGGTACAGGAACCTTAACATGGATAATGGGTGATGGTATTTTATGTAAAGATTGTCCGGATTCACAGATCATGCCAACTAGCAGCGGCTGTTACAAGATACAAGCAGTAACATCAGCAGGTTGTAAGGCAATTGATGAGGTGTGTATAGAAGTAACAAATGAATTTGCTATTTACATTCCAAATATTTTCACACCAAACTATGATGGTTTAAATGATGTGTTCTTAGTTTATGGAACAGGCATAACCAAATTAGAGATGTCTATTTTTGACCGTTGGGGTGAGAAATTGTTCACATCAAACGATCAGAAAAAAGGATGGGATGGAACAAGCAAAGGCATTGAGTGTAAAGATGATGTTTATACCTACTTAGTAAATTACACCACTATGGATGGTAAAAAACACACCAAAACCGGACACGTAACCATCTTGAAATAAAAACAGTTTTCGTTTAATTTTAAAAGCCCTGCAGAAATGCGGGGCTTTTTTATGATCGAAACTTGCGGTAAAAAAATCGTAAAGTTTAGTGCCCGTTTTTATTAAATCTTTTTAATTAATTCATCGGGAGTTAAAACAAGAATTTCGGAATCTTTAAAGTCTTTAATGTTTCTTGTAACTATGCAGTCAATTTTTTCAACAGAATAAGCACTAATTATTTGTAGAGCATCTTCAAAATCCTTATGTTTAGATTTGAGCCCTTTTTTTATAATATCAAGGTCTATTGCAATAACATGAACATAGTCCAAAATATTGAGAACAACTTCACGTAATTCTTTTTCATCCACATATTTTTTTAAAAGGTAATAAGTTGTAGCAATAGAATGGGATGAAGTAAAAAGTTTGATTTTTTTGTCTTCGGCTTTGGAAAAAATTTCAACTGCAAACTTGCTAAATGGTCTTCGGTCTGCAATTAAATCAACTAAAATATTAGTATCCACGAAAATCTTTTTCATAAATGTTTCTTTTCTAAGTAA
This sequence comes from Bacteroidia bacterium, assembly GCA_044360115.1. GTDB lineage: Bacteria > Bacteroidota > Bacteroidia > B-17B0 > Aurantibacillaceae > Aurantibacillus. The sequence goes on along the minus strand of JBIKKW010000136.1, from coordinate 2,875 downwards.
GATCTAATTTCTTTCTCTTCGTCAAAGTTTTTTGGTAGTTTAACCGCACCAACAATTTTTTTAAGTTTTGGTGAAAGTTCATTGTCGTTTTTTTCTTCACTTGTAATATTTTCTAAATACTTTTCTATTAATTCAGAAAGGCTTCTACCAGTCCTTTTTGCATAGGACTTTGCTTTTTCGATAACGGTTTTTTCAACTGTTAATGTTAATTTAGTTGTCATTTCACGTGTGTTTTTTATAAATATACGTATTAAAATTAATTTTAACAAATTTAAATTTTATAAAGGGGGCAGGTATGCTACAATATTCTCAATAATTTGCGGCTTTCCACAGGTTTTTAAATGGGATTACAATTTTTATTGGCGTTTTATTTAAATTTTTAAAATATTTTTTTCATAAACTAAATAAATTTAGTTAATTAGGTGCCTTAAAATAAAAAAAGACAAACGAAAAATATTTAGTTAATGATTTTAAAAGGAAAGAAAATATTCCTTCTATTCATTTTGATATCTGAATTTTGTTTTGCTCAATTGGAGTTCAATACACAGCAAGTGAATGCTGTTCCTACTCGCACATTTGCAACTGTTATTGCAACACCTTCTCCAACCGATCTGCCAAACAACAGAATCATCGATCAGGTTACATCCTTAGTTGAAACTGTTGAACAAAGTCAAAATTACATTGATCTTGGAAATTTAAGTCCGGATTCAAACATTGCCTTGCCGGCAGGAATAATTAAAGACATTGGCGCTGTAAGGTATGTGATTGCCATTGATTCATTAAAATTTAAATCAACCGATGCTTTTTTAAGTGCATATGCAGCAATTTCATTTCCCGGCACCACACAAAAATTGGCATTCAGAGGAAGTAATATCAAATTCAATCCAAGTGGCGTAATGAGTGGCGATCAGGCACGACTTTATTTAGCAAGCACACACGTTATTCGCATTAATCCGCATGTACGATTAAGATTAAAATCCAACGGTCAGAACTGGGTTGAGTGGGATTGTAATGGTTTTAAAGCAATCAATTTGTCAGGAGAATTTGAATTCAGTAAAGGGAAAATTTTACCTGACCCTACTGATAATCCAAAGAAAGACACTGTTGTTACTGCTTCTTTTCAAATTTATACTCAAAACATTCATGAGTTTATTATTAGTGCTAGCTTTTCGCCTTTTATTGTAGAAAGTTTGCCTGGCTGGAGTTTTAAAGTTACAAATGCAGTTATTGATATGAGTGAGTTAGCTAATGCTCCCGGAATGTCTTTTCCTCCCGGATACAATAATCCAAATTTAAATCCCGTTCAACTGCCCTCTGAAACTAGTAATTTGCAAGGTGAAAACTTTAATACTTCATCCGGACAAAACAATAATACGCCACCAATGAATCAAACCAGTTCTGTTTTATGGAGAGGATTTTATTTACAATCATTACGAGTAAAGTTGCCAACAGAGATATCCAAAGCAGGGCAGCGAACGGAAATCAATGTAAATAATTTACTAATAGATAACATGGGAATAACCGGTTTGTTTGAAGTTACACCACTTTTTAGTTTAGGAGAAGGCAGTATGAGTGGCTGGGGTTTTTCTATTGATAAATTGAGAGCTGAATTTGTTTGTAATAGATTGACGGGCGGCGGACTTATCGGTAGTATACAGATACCGGTAGATCAAGTTAAGGCATTAAATTATCAGGCTATGATACGGCAAAATTTTACGGAAAAGCGAATAGAATATAAATTTGCTATAAAGCCGGCTGATGATATGAATTTTGATGTGTTTGGGGCCAAACTAAACATCAATTATAATTCAGCGCTAACAGTTGAAAGTGTGCAAGGGAAGTTTAAACCGCGCGCGGTACTTAATGGATACATCGGGTTTAATTCGCCTAAGTTTAATTCCGGAAACGGCAAGCTAACTTTTCAAGATCTGGTATTAGAAACAAATGCACCATATGTTACCAATGGTTTATTTTCTTTGAACTTATCTAACGACGCCAAATTCAAAATAAAAAATTTCAGCATATGTTTGAATGAGATCTATTTGGGTGTTACAAATGGCAATCCAAGTTTAGGCGCAGGTATATTGATGAGTTTAACGGAAAAGGAAGCATATGAAATAGGTTTAGGTACTTCTTTAATTGTGAGGGGAAAATTTACTCCTCAAGTGAATTCAACAAGCATGGGCAAATTAGAATTGGATCGTGTGATCGTGAATGGATTTAACATAAACTTTAAACAAGGTCCTTTTGAATTGCAAGGTGGTTTAGTTTTCAGGGACGATCATCCTGTTTATGGTGATGGTATTTTTGGCAATGTACAGTTTTCAATTCCAGATGTGGTGTCTCAACCAGTGGGAGTTGGCGTAGGTTTTGGAAATACCGGCACATACAAATATTTCTATGTAGATACAAAAATTCCTGGTCCAATACCGTTAGGATCGTCACCATTTGTAATTACTAATATTGTTGGTGGAGTTTATCACCATATGGAACCAAGTGCTAAAACAATAAATGATTACATCAATACAAGTGTGAATTTTGCAAGTAGTGGTCCTTTAAACTACGTGCCTAACCCTACTGTAGCTTTAGGTATTAAGCTTGGAACAAGTGTGATCATGACAACCGGCCAGTTTAAAGGAGATGCATTATTGGAAATGAATTTTAATACTACAGGTAGTATTAACAATGTGGCATTAAAAGGTAATTTATATGGTGTTGCAGGAAGTATACCAATTGTAGGAAATATGTTGTTGAATTATAATGTTCCAAGTAAAACATTCGATGGATTGTTTGCTGTAAGCGCAACTTATTACGCAATTATAAATGGGAATGGATATTTGAAAATCCATAGTGAACCGAGTTATTGGAATATTTG
>JBIKKW010000135.1:0-7280 GCA_044360115.1 Bacteroidia bacterium | reverse complement strand
AAAAATATGAAAAAATTAATTTTGGGTATTTGCTTGCTGAGCTTAACCAATTTGTTCGCTCAAAAACAAGCTGATGTGAATTTAGAATTGCATGATGGCAACATCATTAAAGGAACTGCTACTATTGGTGATATTGATCTTACCACCAGTTACGGTAAACTCATCATACCGGTGAATAAGGTTGGCAATATTCGCATTGGTTACGGTAAAGATAGATCGTCGAGTGATAAAGCATGGACCTACATCAAACTATTGAACAGCAGTACAAATGATGAAGTTAGAAAAGGTGCTTATAACGATCTGGTAAAAATGGGATTAAAGGCCTTGTCTGCCTTGGACGATTATTTTGCAGATCCAAAGAACATTGTAGAATCGGATTACTCTGGAGAATTTACCGTTGATAATGCTTTTGAAGAGATCAAAACAAACAACAACATCAATGAAAGCAGTACGGCAGAAGATGTGGTGACCATTGATAACACCTACAATATGGGTGGTACTTACAATTTCACCAAACTGGATGTGAAAACAGAATACGGCACCTTAACGATCCCAAAAGAAAAGATCAAGTCAATAGATATTTTTGTTACCAGCGGAAACAGCAGCGGCGAGTTGTTCTTTAAACTCATGGCAAATAAGAACATTAGCGGAAACCAAAATGGTGGCTGGTACAAAACAGGCATTACCTTAAAAGCCGGACAAAAATTCTCAATGAGTGCAAATGGTGAAGTTACCCTGGCCAGCTTAAGTAACAGTGTGTATAAACCGGATGGCAGCACCAAAGCATCAGGTGCGAGCGAATATACCGGTGGCGAGTACGAAGGCAGCTCTAACTACCCAACCTATGGCATGGTGGTTTACAAAATTGGAGAGAACTCTTTCGAAAATTTAAAAGCTGGTGCTAAGTTCAGTGGCACGGCAAAAACTAGTGGCATGCTTTACATTTCAATTTATGAAACGGTTTACAATGCCAATAACAAAGGTTCGTATAACGTTAAGATCTCAGTAAATAAATAATCACGTAAATAACCCAACCATGAAAAAGTACATCTATTGTTTAGCATTTGTTTTAAGTTTAACCAATGCCGCAAATGCACAGGATGGTGTGCTTGACAATACCTTTGGCACAGGTGGAAAAGTATCCATTTCCTATGATTTTGTTGATGAAATTAAAGATATCGCCATTCAAGCCGATGGAAAGATCGTTGCTGTTGGGACCACGGATGATCAAACTACAGAGCTTACGAATATTTTGATCGCTCGTTTTTTATCAAATGGAACACTTGATAATACATTTGGTACTAACGGATGGGTAACTACTACGGTTGTTCCTAATTTCAACTGTGATGTCTTTTCCGTTGAACTTCAATCAGACGGAAAAATTGTTGTTGGAGCCGAAACAAATGATACCGCAAATACAGCTCCATTGAATGGAAAATATTTGATCTTACGATATAACACAAATGGAACATTGGATAACACCTTTGCTACAAACGGTATTTTAAGTGTAACAAATCCTTCAACGGTTGATCCCTTAACCTTTACGTCAGATCTCATCATACAACCTGATGGAAAGATCGTTTTGTGTGGTTCGTATTACAATTCAACAAACAGCACCAACTTTATTTTCATTCGATCAAACACCAACGGCACATTAGATAATACTTTTGGAACCGCTGGTATTTCCAGTATTTCAACAGTGTTAGGTGAGGCTGCTCCTACTTGCATGTCAATACAAACCGACAACAAGATCGCATTTGCAGGATTGGTAGATAATCAAACCTCCAATTCGCCATTTATTAGCCGATTGAATACAAATGGGAGTGTCGACCAAACTTTTGGATCATCAGGATTTGTAACACCGGCCTACTCTTCTTCTTCCGCGTTTAAGGATATTGCCATTGATCCATCCGGGAAAATTTATGTATGTGGTTTTGATAACAACGGATCGCTTATTGCTCGTTTTTTAGGCACCGGTTCAGCTGATGCCACTTATGGAAATGCGGGAAATATTATAACCCCAATGGGCACACAACAAACGGAGATGCTGAATCAACTAGTTATTCAACCGGATGGAAAAGTGATCGCAGCAGGATTTGCTGATGGGCATTTTGCGATGATGCGCACAACTACACAAGGTTCATTGGATGCAACATTTGGCGCCAATGGTGTTGTTACTACAACTTTTACATCCGGAATAGGTTCAGAAGCTTATGGTATCGAACTTCAGTCGAATGGCAAAATTGTATTGGGTGGTCATAACATCACAGCAAACATGAATTCAGCCTTTGAATATGCTTTGGCGCGTTACAACAATAATTCGATCACTACAGTAAATGAATTTGAATTAAATACGTCTATTGCTATTTATCCTAACCCTGCAAATGACCTTTTGAAGGTTGAATTCAAAGATGACACTGATGCCTCAGTAAGTATCTTTGATGTATCTGGAAAATTGATCGGAACATACTCCGCGCAACAAACCATTAATGTATCGGCTTTGGCAAATGGTATTTATCAATTAAAAGTTCAAAGTAACGATAAGTCTTTCACCAAAAAATTAGTGATCGCGCATTAATTCGTTCACAAAAAGTTTAATCTTTCATAACTTTTACGCGCGTAAAAGCCAGCAACATTAAACCGCTACAAATAACAGAAGCATATCCTAAATACGGGTAATTACTTAATTTACCGTCTGCATCCTGCATCACTATAAATCCGCCAACAAGGGAAGCAATGGATGTGCCGAATTGCTGGATGGAAGAGTTCACAATTAAAAAAGCGCCTCTGATCTTTGGTTCAACGGTTGATGTAACATGCGCCATGGTTAAGATCATACGCGATCCGCTGAAAATAAAAAATGATGCCGTGAACATTAATAAAATAGCGGTATTATGCGTAGACAAATTGGGAATACCAATAAGCGGAATAACCGATAAGATACTTAAAACCACCAGCACTTTTAATCGTCCGATCTTATCACTTAACTTTCCGATCAAAGGCGATGATATGGCAGAAAGGGATCCTCCAACAATATAAATTAAGGGTACAGTTGTTTTATAATCAAAGTTCAAATTCTTTGTGAAATAATCTGTTAAGAATGGGATGATCAAAAAATGGGATGGCATGGTAATGAAGGTTAATAACAAGGCACGTCTTCTGTTATCATTTCCCAACACATCCTTTAAAACATTGATGAAGGATTGCTTTTTGGCCGTTAGCAAATGTGCGGTAAAACTTGGCACCGTTGCAAAAATGCCAAAGAAAACCACCACGCACAAACCTCCCAATACGATAAAAGGCGTATACCAACTGTAATGTGATGCCAAATACAATCCTCCGGGCACACCGGCAATACTGGCCAATGCGAAGCCCATCATCAAGATCCCCATGGCTTGTCCGCGACGCTGACCCGGAATGGCATCTCCAACAATGGATTGAATAATGGATCCTGCAACACCTCCGAATAAGCCCGTTACAAAACGCGCAGTTAAAAGCATCGCATAATTACTTGCCAATCCGCAAAAAAATGTACCTATGGTAAATCCGGCATAAATAGTAACTAATACTTTTTTACGATCATACATATCCACCTTATTCACAAAGAACATAGATGATAAAAAGGCACCAAAACCATATGCAAAAACTGCAATACCAAATTGCTTGGGTGTAATACCCCAAATATCAGTTAACAAAGGCTTTAATGGCATTAGTATCATAAAGTCCACAATATTGGTAAACTGCACAAATGCCAAAAGCAATAATAAAAAGATCTCTTTTCTACTCATATGAATAGCAAAGTTGGCGATTTAAAGCCATAAACAAAACCATTGAATGTTATTAATTAAAAAAATAATTAACAGAGGCTACTTTCCCAATTTTATGATTTTTTCATACATTTAATTGATCAAACTATGAGCAACGCAACATTAGATAAAGGTGCCGATATGGCCAATACCATTAAGTGTAAGAACTGTTCGGCCAATTTAAAATACAAACCCGGCACTAAAAGTTTAAAGTGCGATTATTGCAACACCACCAATGAGATCGAAAGCGGTGAAACAAGCATCGTTGAGAATGATTATTTAAAATTCTTGAAAGAGAATGGCTCTGCCGGTGTAAAGCAGGATATTACCGTTTGCAAATGTACCAATTGCGGTGCATCCACTACCCTGCCTCCCAATATTACCTCGAGCGCCTGCCCTTATTGCGATACGCCTTTGGTTGTACAAAATGCATCTACTTGTTCCATTATTAAACCCAAATATGTTTTAGCTTTTAAGATCGATCGCAATGAAGCAAAAGAAAAATTCATATCCTGGGTAAAAGGTTTATGGTTTGCGCCCAATAAATTAAAAGATTACGCTGCGCACAGTGCCGAAAAACTGAACGGCGTTTATATGCCTTATTGGACCTATGATTCAGACACGGTAACAAATTACAGCGGTATGCGTGGTGATCATTATTATGTGACCGAAACCTACCGCGATAGTAACGGAAAAACACAAACCCGCTCGGTGCGTCACACACGTTGGACCCCTGCCAGTGGAACAGTTTACAGGAATTTCGACGATGTTTTGGTTTGTGCATCAAACTCTTTGCCGCGCGACCTTACAAAAAATTTAGAACCTTGGGACCTTCATGAATTGGCAGAATATGATAACCGTTACCTGGCCGGCTTTTTAACGGAAAGTTATCAGGTAAATTTAGAAGAAGGTTTTGAACACGCAAAGGAAACCATGTTGGATGCTATTAGAGGAAATGTAAGAAGCGATATTGGTGGCGATGAACAACAGATCACATCATTGGATGCGAATTATAACGACATCACCTTTAAACATATATTATTGCCATTGTGGATAAGCGCTTATTCATTTAATACAAAAACGTACCGATTCACCGTAAATGCGCGTACCGGGGAAGTTCAAGGCGAACGCCCTTATAGTGCCTGGAAGATCTTCTTTTTAGTGATCACCATCTTAGCCATTATTGCTGCTGTTATTTATTTTGGTCAGCAAAACAGCAATCAACAACCTTAACTTTTTATAAAACTTTTTAAGCAAGAATTTTTTCATTAAAACCCAATTAGTCATGCTGTCCCGAAACCATCGGTATTGTTTCAGCATCTCAGTTCTAATTTAAGCATCCCATTACTTAATGAAATTGAGGGCTGAGACCCTGAATCAAGTTCAGGGTGACACCTACTTGTGTATATATTTTATAATTGGATTCGTAATGCTGTCCCGATAGTTTTCGGAATTGTTTCAGCATCTCAGTTCTTAATGGTCTGACACCTTGAATCATTCCGCTAGCAATCTGAACAGGGTAACACTTGTGGATATAATTATTAATTGGATTCGTCATGCTGAACTTGTTTCAGCATCTCAGTTCTTTTAAAGTCTGATACCCTAAATCATTCCGATACCATCGGAACAGGATGACAATCAATCTACTTTTTTTTTATTACTTCACCAATTTTGTTTTACTGTAAACCGTTGCCATATTAAACCAGCCAATGGCTTTGGTTTTGGCGCCATCGGGTGTTACTATATTGGTCTTTACATTTTCAGGTGTGGTTGCAAATAAACCGCCATTATTAATTTGAGCAATGGCTTGTACAAAAAAGAAATACGTTTCACGCGAAATAGAATGGATCTCCACCTTACACTTATCATTTTCGCGATAGGTCTTAAACCCTAAGAACGTTATTGGTGCCGTAAAATCTATACTGTCTGCCGGTGCATCTACCACAGCGCCATTGGTACCATCAATGGAAATATTAAGGTCAGATGGATCATTGAATAAGGTATCGTTCCTAAATGTTCTGATCCAGTAATAATCCGTATTGTTATCGGCTTTATCACGCGCAAATAAAAAACAGTTATACGTATCTTTTGGTCCGCCAAATGGATCTTGACCTTCATTATATAAAGCGCTGATGCTGTCAATTATCGCGGTACGTTTTTGGGTGGTGGTGGATGTATATTCGAAACCATCGATCTTCACTTTTAATTGGTAACTGTGACCAATCTTTCCAATATTATTATTCGTGTCTAAATTATTGAAAATGTATCTGCCATTACCCGTATGTGAGAAACTGTAATTCGTGTTGGTTGTAAGATCTACCAAGGTAACATTGGCATTGGTAACGCCCGGTGCCTCACGGTTACTAAAATACGAATCATTAGTGGTTACTTTCACCACTTGCTGTGTAAGCTGGTCATTAATAAAAGCATCTACAACATACAACTTTGATCCTTCATCCAATTTGATCTGCACCACATCTTCACAAGATGTGAATGCAAGTGTGAACAAAGAAATTATTAAGAGTTTAAATATCTTTTTCATAGTTCTTAGAAATTAAAATTATACGTAATGGCCGGAACAACAGAACCGATCACCGAAAAACGAACGGCCTCGGTTTGCAATGGCTCACCCGATTTGGTTCTGAAATAAATACTATAAGCATTTCTGCGGTTGTAGGCATTATATACGCTTAACACAATACTTTGCTTGTAACGTCGCTCATCATTCTTTCTAAAATTGTAAGTGGCACCAAGATCTAAACGATGATAAGGTGTGATACGGTAATTATTCCTAATACCATCTGTATTATAAGGAATATTTAAACCCTGCACCTGAATTTTTGAATTAGGGAATGTTGCCGGTGTTCCGCTTAAGAAAACAAAAGTGGCACCTACATTCCAACGTTTGGTAATATCATAATTCAAATTTGAATTCAAACAATGTGTTCGGTCGTAGCGGCTGTTGAACCAATCATCATTACTGATACCGCGAACCAAGCGTTCTGTTTTACTTAAGGTGTAGCTTACCCATCCGCCTAATTTACCTTTCGATTTTTTAATGTAAAACTCGGCGCCGTATGCTCTACCCAAACCTTGTAATAATTGCGCCTCTACTTTTTCATTAATAAAAAGGTCAGCATTATCTACATAATCTAATTGGTTTTGCATGTATTTATAATAGATCTCTACCGAGGTTTCGAACATGTTCTCTTTAAAGTTTCTGAAATAACCAATACTTCCCTGATCGGCGATCAAAGGTTTTAAATTATTGGTAGCAATGGTATAAACATCCAATGGCGTGCTGGCAGCGGTGTTGCTTATCAATTGTAAATACTGTGCCATGCGGTTGTAACTTGCCTTTACCGAGCTCACATCGTTTATCACATAATTAGCAGATAAACGCGGTTCTGGGATCACATAGGTTTTAATAACTTCACCCGGATCAAAACTTTGAGTGCGATCAAATGGCATTGG
>JBIKKW010000037.1:0-24603 GCA_044360115.1 Bacteroidia bacterium | reverse complement strand
CGGGGTTAGCAAGCCCTCTTGCTCGCCAAACACACGATGTACTTACCGGTTGAGTTGTAAGAAAGAATGCGTTTTTAAGATAGGTGCCATTAAAGAATATGGAGGGCCTGTTAGAAGCGTTTTTTTATATTATACCTGCATTAATAATTCTCGGTTGCAACCCGGCTGTTGCTTGTGTGGCGTGCCTATTGTTCCCACTTTGATCATACCATGTTGCTACAAATGCATTGGGTGTACCGGCAGGTAACGTTGAGGATAGGGTTGGTCCAGTTACACTATAGTATTGAGATTGACCCCACTCTAAATATTGTCTATCGGTATTAGATAATGCACTTTTGAAAATAATAACTTCTGAAATAGAACCGCTTAAAAATCTGCTTACTGTTGCAGCATTATACCACGCGCCAACCATAAAACGCGTTCCAATTACATAAGCACCTGTATATGCTTGCGAACCATATGAAGTTCCATCGCGATACCCTGTTTCTGTGGTTGTGTTATTAACGTAGGTTAAAATACGCATGGTTCCATTGCCAGTTGTTACTCCATCATTTACAGTATTACAAGATGGTACATTGGGCATTCCTATGGTAACCGGTTTATTTACAAGATCGGGTCTATCTTGCGTAACAAATCCTCTTGTGCAATTATGGTCATTATCCAGCAAGGCTTGGATATTGCCAACTGTAGTACCTACGGTTGTCCAGCTTGCTAAAACGTTTGAAGTAAATCCTGTGTAGCCGACTGTTGAGAAAGCGTTGGTTGTAAAGTAATCATTAACTCCATCAAATGTAATTGTAGGCTGATTGTTTTTTCGGAGAACTGCTCCTGCCGTTATAATACGTGGTTGGTTGGTATTTGCAGGCGGCGAAATATTTATTCCATTACCACTTTGATCATACCAAATACTTACAAAACCATTTCCAGCACCAACAAAGGTCTTTAGCGTAACCGTGTCAAGATCGCCGTTTGTAGTAAATCCAATATTGCTTGTTGTGTTATCACTGCTTCTTCTCACTTGAATAGCACTGCCAGCGTATGCACATCTCAACTTTCTTAAACTATATGCCACGGCAGAATTTACGGAAAGGGCACTTAAGGGATTAGACGCCATGACAAAGGTTTTTAAAGCCACCGTATCTAAATCACCCAGAGGCGTAAATCCAATATCTTTTGTAGCATCATCGCACGTGCGACGCACATTAATTGCATTTCCGTTATAGGCACATCGCAATTTTCTTAAACTGTATGCGCCTTGAGAGGCAGGTCCAATGGCACTTAAAGGGTTTGGCACCAAAACAAAATTCTTTAACGTGGTGGTGTCAAGATCACCGCATGAAGTAAATCCGATGTTAGCTGTTGCATTATCACAAGCTCTTCTAACCTGAATAGCACTGCTAGTGTATGTTGTATTAAGTTTTCTTAAACCATATAAAGCTGCACTGCCGTAACTCACTTGAGAATTCAGTTTAACAACAAACAAAATCGCAATTAATGCTAATAAATTTCTTTTCATTTCTATCATTAAAATTAATGAAAATTATTGAAATTAAAAGAGTTACCTTGAAAATCTTAAGATTTAGTTAATCTTCCAACATAAAAATTGCTTCACCAAATTCGTTAATGGCTTTGTTATTCTTCTGCTCTTTTGCAAATGCCAAACCTTTATTGTAAAACGCTAAAGCATCTTCCGTTTTATTTTGTGCTTCAAATAATTTACCCAATTGATAATAAGCCGGAATGTAATCCGATTCGATGCTTAATGCTTTTTTAAAACAATCTTCCGCTTTCGTGAAATCCTTATCAGCAAAGTGTTCTAAACCTAACGAATAATTTAAAAACAGATCGTTGGGCTCATTTTTAAGCATGGTCAAGATCATCTCAACCCGTGTAGTGCGGCTCATAAAATTTAAACAGCAGTAAATTGTTTTAAGAAACGAACATCATTCTCAAAGAACAAACGAAGATCTTTGATCTGATATTTTAACATGGTAATACGTTCGATACCCATACCAAAAGCAAAGCCTTTGAATTTGGTGCTGTCTATTCCGCAATTATCCAACACTTGTGGATCTACCATTCCGCAACCAAGAATCTCAACCCAACCTGTTTGTTTGCACACATTACAGCCTTTACCACCGCAAAGTGTACAACTGATATCAACCTCAGCACTTGGCTCGGTGAACGGGAAATAACTTGGGCGTAAACGGATCTTGGTTTCTGCGCCAAACATTTCTTTTGCAAAATATAAAAGTGTTTGCTTCAGATCGGCAAACGAAACTTGCTCATCAATATATAGTCCTTCAACCTGATGAAACTGACAATGCGCACGCGCACTAATAGCTTCGTTTCGGTATACACGTCCGGGTGATATAGTTCTGATAGGTGGCTTTTGGCGCTCCATAATGTGTACTTGCACACTGGATGTTTGCGTGCGTAAAACCATCTCCGGATTCAAGCTCACATAAAATGTATCCTGCATATCACGTGCCGGATGGTTCTCAGGCGTATTCAATGCGCTGAAGTTATGCCAATCATCTTCTATCTCACGTCCATCACTAACCGTAAAACCAATGCGCGAAAAAATATCTATGATCTCGTTCTTTACTATAGATAAGGGATGACGGCTTCCTAACTGAATTGTAGGATAACCAGGCATGGTCATATCTAATTGCGATTTGGCTGTATCGTTAGCTAAATTATCAAACTTCTCTTTTAGTTCATTGATACGATCTTGCGCTTTATTGCGTAATTCATTTAGCTTCTGCCCCATTTCCTTTTTCATGTCGTTAGGAACAGTTCTAAAATCGTCGAACAAAGCGGTGATCTCTCCTTTTTTACTTAACCATTTGATACGGTATTCTTCCACTTGCTCTTTTGTTTCAGCAGCAAACGATTCAACCTCGCTTAATAATTTATTTATCTTTTCGTGCATAGTACTTGCAATATCGTGCAAATTTAATCAAATTTATAGTAAAATGCGCGGCCTGGCCACATATATTATTTTGATTTTCATGTGCTTACAAACCAAAGCACAGTATTTATCATATGAAGTTAAAGATGGCGATACCATTAATATAGTGGATAAGGATACGCTTAAACAAGGTGTGTGGCGAAACTTTTACCCGGGAGGAAAATTAAAAACAGAAGTGGTTTTTAAGAACAATAAAAAACAAGGATTAGAAATACATTGGCATAACAATTTAAGTAATTGCGTGAAGCAAGAAACGTATTACAATAATGGCGTGTTAGATGGGCCTATAACATATTATACAAAAAACTGTAAAAAGGAATTGATCGAGAATTTTAAGAACGGCGTAAAAGAAGGAATTGAAATATCGTATCATTCAAATGGAAATTTAAAAGCTGAAGGAAACTATAAGAAAGGGAATTTAGACGGCGTTTATAAAGTATATGACCGTAACGGAAAATTTAGTTTTGAAAGCAGAAGCACCAATGAAGAAGTACAATTTGAACCCAACATGGAAGATACTGCTAGCTATGTGGTTTATAAAGTGTTGGCACGAAATCCGAAGTGGCGTAAAACCCTTATTGTTACTGATCTTACAGCCAGCATGTATCCGTATGCCAAAGAAATAAATACCTGGTTGAAATTACATTTCATGAAAGATACTGCTCAACAGTATTTTGTATTTTTTAATGATGGCGATAATAAACGCGATGCCGATAAAAAAATTGGCGTAACAGGTGGTATATACATTTGCAAAGCGAAATCTGCCGAAGATCTGGTGAACACTATGAAGCTCACGATCAAAAAAGGCGAAGGTGGCGATTCGCCAGAGAATGTGGTTGAAGCAATTTTAAGCGGATTAAAAAAAGTACGCAAACCCGATAACATAATTTTAATTGCAGATAATTGGGCAAAGGTGCGCGACTTAAGTTTGATAACTCGCGTGAAAGTGCCGGTGCGCGTGATCTTATGCGGTGTTTACGAAGGGATGGAAATTAATACCGATTACCTCAACATTGCCTACAAAACAAAAGGTAGCATACACACCATTGAACAGGATATAACCGAATTGATCAATCAAACATCCGGAAAATCATTCAACATCAACGGCTTTGATTACATTATTAAGAACGGAAGTATACGGGCGTATTAAGCTACTATTGTAGCCACGAATTACACTAAATTAAAATAATTTATTAAGCTTAATAATTAGAGAAATTCGTGCAATTAGTGGCTAACTAATTTGCAATTTGAAAATCTGTAATCTGAAATCTTTTAAAACTCAAACGTAATTTGTCCGTCACCTTCCAAGAAATCTTTCGCGTTATCTTTGCTTAATTTTTCCATGGCGCGGCGGTGCAATTCCATTGGTGATAAACCGGTTTTTTCATCTTCAGCCGATAAGAATTTTTTAGCAGCTTTAATTTCTTCCGGTTCACGTAAATTGATCTCTTTTACTTTATATGAAGTTAACTTTTTACCCTTGGCTTTCATATTCACCTCCGGTGCAAAAGCAACTAATTTAATATTCTCGTCTGGTAATTCTTTTCCTTTTTCCTTGGCAAATTTCACATCAACAATTGGATTCACCTGATTAGTGATCAACTCAATTACTGATTGCTCATTTTCGGTAATGATGTTTGTTTTGCTACCAACTGATTCAGGTAAGAAGCGTTTTGTAAAGTAGGATTTACTTTCGCCATCAAAATAAATACAGGTAAGCATTTGATTCGGATAATATTTTTCGATCAATACGATATCCTCATCAAAATGGTTCAATAGATCGAATGTATAAAGCTTATAAACACCTTTACTTGTGATAGCTAATATCTTATCCTCACCGGAGAACTTACCTAAATAAGTTCCGCGTTCTTCTTTATTTAAACGGTGTGTTGTGTCATCAAACCAAAAATCTTCAGCATCCAATGTAGATGCTCCTTTTTCTTTAAGCGTAACTTTATTTACGGTGTATTTGGTTACAATATTTCCAACCGCACTTCTGGCTTTAACAGGCATTTCAGCAAAGTCAACATCTATCTCAAATTTACGTAAACCACTCACCTGACGTAAATGTACAATTACTTTATCTGTTTCTCCATTTGGGTTTACAGTGAACCAATAAACCAAACTATCTTTTGTTCCTTTGGTTAGATCATACTCTTTATCGCGTGTAACGCCGGTAACATTAAAGCGCTTCATAAAGGTAATACCCTTTGGTCCGTCGCGATAGATCATATTATAAGTGGTGCGCTCGTCATTCTTTTTAAATACCGCAACGTGAACAATATCTTTTCCAACAAAAACTTTGTCGGCCACTTTAAACACTTTCATTTTACCTTCTTTGGTAAACGCAATGATATCATCAATATCACTACAATCGGTCACAAACTCATCTTTACGTAAGCTTGTACCCACAAATCCTTCTGCACGGTTAACATAAAGTTTTTCGTTTGCCATTACAACCTGTGTTGCCACAATGGTCTCTAATTGCTTGCTTTCGGTTTTACGCTCGCGGCCTTTACCGTATTTGGTTTTTAATGTTTTAAAATACTCTACGGCATATTCAATTAAATTAGCTAAGCTGTATTTTACATTCTCAATTTTTCCTTCCAAGTCCTTCATCAACTCATCAGCCTTAATGCTATCAAAGCGCGTGATACGGATCATTGGAATTTGCGTTAAGCGTTGAAGATCGTCATCCGTGATCTCACGTAACAACTTTTTCTTGTGCGGCTTAAAGCATTCGTATAAGTAAGCGAATAAAGTTTCTTTATTAGAGTACTTTTTAAAATCGATGTACATTTCATCTTTAATGAATAATTTTTCTAAAGATGAGAAATGCCATTTCTCTTGTAATTCTTTTAATTCAATTTCTAACTCACGCTTTAAAAATTCTAAAGTTTGATGAGTAGATAATTTTAATATCTCACTCACGCCAATAAAGCGTGGTTTTTGATTTTCAATGATACAGGCATTTGGCGATATACTCATTTCACAGTTTGTGAAAGCGTACAATGCGTCAATGGTCTTATCGGTGCTTATGCCCGGTTGTAAATGAATTTGGATCTCAACATTTTCAGAAGTATTATCTTCTACCTTCTTGATCTTGATCTTTCCTTTTTCATTAGCAGCCAATATCGAATCGATCAACGAACCGGTGGTTGTACCAAACGGAATTTCGTTGATCACTAATGTTTTTGGATTTAATTCTTTGATGCGTGCACGGATCTTGATCTTTCCACCGCGTAAACCATCTTTATATTCACTAAAATCGGCAATACCTCCTGTAATAAAATCAGGATAAATGGTTGCCTTTTTACCTTTTAAAATTTGTATAGAGGCATCAATTAATTCGTTGAAGTTATGTGGTAATATTTTACATGCTAAACCAACGGCAATACCTTCAACTCCTTGAGTCAATAATAAAGGGAACTTTACAGGAAGTGTAATTGGCTCTTTATTTCTGCCATCGTAACTTAACGACCAATCAGTTGTTTTTGGATTGAAT
This sequence comes from Bacteroidia bacterium, assembly GCA_044360115.1. Taxonomy (GTDB): domain Bacteria; phylum Bacteroidota; class Bacteroidia; order B-17B0; family Aurantibacillaceae; genus Aurantibacillus. Next base: position 18,124 of record JBIKKW010000037.1, on the reverse strand, counting down.
ACAACATCCAATGCGAACTTTGATAAACGTGCCTCAATGTAACGCGGAGCAGCAGCGCTATCACCTGTTAAAACGTTACCCCAGTTACCCTGACAATCGATCAACAGATCTTTTTGCCCAATTGAAACCAATGCATCACCAATACTCGCATCACCGTGTGGGTGATACTTCATGGTGTTTCCGATCAAATTCGCAACCTTGTTATAACGACCATCTTCCAGCTCCCACATACTATGCAGGATACGACGTTGTACGGGTTTTAATCCATCTTCCAATGCAGGAACGGCACGCTCAAGAATAACATAACTGGCATAATCAATGAACCAGTTCTTAAACATCCCTGAAACATGTGTTACACGCTCAACTTCTCCGTGGCCTTCCTCTGAAAATAAATGATTGTTGCTGTCGCTCATTTTTATGCAAGTTCAATTATTAAACGTGCAAATATAAGATTTAGCAGGGGTTTTAGGTGTGAATAAATGCGGGGGTTACTAACAATCAGGTGATTTTTAAAGTCTGTTTGAATTTATTAAGACTTTATAAATCAATAAATTATCATTTTGCGCTTTAAGAAGAAAAGCGATTCGCTTAATTTGGTCTTAAGCATGGTGTTACTATACGTATTAAGACCGGCTTTTTCGGTGTTATTGGCATAGCCATAAATATCGGTTACGGTACTTTTATACAACACCTCGCTTTTGCTATTTTTTAAAGAAACATTAATAGCAAGATTGGCCAAATTTAATTTATAATTTGCTTCTAACACATCATCACTCACATCCGGCTTTGTGTTCGCATCTAATTCGATCAGGTAATCAGCTGATTTAGCATTGTCAACTATTTTTATTTCACTGCCACTGAATTTTTGCTGAACAAATTGCTCGATCATGTTTGTTGGCAATTGATGACCAAAGTTACTTTCCTTAGAAATAATAAAAATACTTACCGGCTCAATGTTTACCTGAACCTTTAATGATGGGGTTTGAATAAATTGTTTTAAAATGGTAATACTACCTTTTCCTACTGAGTCGTTAGCCGTTAGTCGTTCAATATCCGGATTCAAGGTAATGGACGACATTAAAAATTGTGGTTCCACATAATTGATCTTCACTTGCAGATCGCCGGCCGAATTTGTTGCAATTTGCTCTTCCAATTTCAAGAACTCATCATCGCTGCTTAATTTAAACGGAAAATCATTAAGCGGTGTGTTACCATTCATGCTAACTTTAAAATTTATTGGTGCATAATTGGGCTGGTATGGCTTTACTACCGGCACCAATTGCGGTTGCATTACTGTAATAGCTTGTAATTGATTTTGAATAAGATTAGTTAATTCAAAAACATTTTTAACACCGTTAGATGTTGCAGGATCAAATACGATCTCTTCATTTAAATAAGGATTTAAAACACCAAAAGCCTGTATACGTTTTTTTAAACTAGCAGAAAAGTTCTTGTTCTTTTCATCAACAAATGATAAAGCAATTAAGTTTGAGGCCTTCGTAATGATGTTTTGTTTTTTCTGTGCTTTACGTTTAGCATACTCCGCTTTATCTAACTCATAATACGCCCAGTATTGCTTATCATTTTCATAGGTATCAACCAGGGTATAACCTTCAATATTATCAGAGTTACTTAACTTGATCAACGAATTAAAACTTTGATCGAATGAATTGTTAGATGAAACACTGTGTAAAACAGAGTTGGTTGAAATATCTACTTTAATTTCTGATGCCAGATCGTACAAAGCATTTTTCTTGGCATCCATTTGATAATCGGTACTGCGCATTTTATCGGCAACACCAATACCAATATATTTAAAACCTCCGGAAGGTCTGCTGCTTACCCAATTTGGAACCTTAACTTCAACAGCCTCGGCTTGCCCTTTCTTTTGAGCAGTTGCGCCAAATACCTGAAGTAAAATGATCAATAATCCTATGTAATATCTGTTCAACATTTTATTTAACGTAATTACTTAAGGTTTGTGTAAATAATTTAACAGCTTCCTGATTGGTTAAAGCTTCTAATTCTTGTTCTGTTTTTACGGTTTTATTTGCCGTAAATAATTTTCTCCAGTTTTTTGGATTATACTGGTTTATTGGAAGAGTTACTTGCGGATTGTAAGGAAAATAATCATCTAAGCTTCCTTTTGGGGCCGACATGAATTCATTGTATTCCACTTCATCCACTTTATTGATGGTCATTGATTGAAACGAAACAACCTGATTGGTTAAAGCGTTCACCAACTTATATTTAAAATCATATGAAAAATTACGTTTAGCCTTTATTTGATAATAATCGGTTGCGCGGTATTCGGTAACAATGGTGGTATCGTTCTTCTTATAGGTAACCTTTAAAAAACATTTTGATGGTGCTTTTACAGGGCCGGAATAAGTTGAACGTTTATTTGTTACATCAAACACGTAAAAGAAATCGGCACCAGATGCTTTTCTGATACCTTGTATAAGATCTACATTATTCTCAATATCATTACCAGGCAAATGCACAAACGGTGAATTATTGATCACGTTAATGTGCTTAAAGTTTTGCATGGCTGTTTGCGAGAAATTATTGAACAGGTAATCAATAATATCAGGATTTGTTGGTGTTTTTGGCTGGAACATCAACAAGTTCTTTAATTGCTGTGCAGCACACAGGTCATACAATTCCTTAGAATCTTTATATGTTGGAGATGTTGCTTGAATGTTAGTTAAAATTTTTAATGCTTGCGCATAATTTTTACTTTCAATAAATGATACGGCCGATTGGTATTGTGGTTCGCAAACGGCTGTGGTTTTTAATTCCTTTACCTTTTTATATTCAGGTTTGTATTTATTTACATTGTTTAAATAAGGCATGGCCTCATTAAATTTCTTTTGCTTTACAAGCTCTGCTCCCAGATCGTAATTCTTTTCGCTATACTTCTCAATAGCGCGTTTATAATCATCTTCGTAAGCAGTTGGGTAATTTAATTGAACGTTCAAGGCCTCAGTGCGGGCAGCAAAATTCTTTAACTTCTCAAAATTATCAATGGAAGCTTCTAATTGATTTGTGTTGTAATTTCTGAAAAACTCAGAGGCCATAAACGACATGTATTTTTGGCCAACTTCTTTTAATTTAATTCGTGCGTCAACATTTGTTGGTTTACGTTGCAGCGATTCCAAATAAAACTCAGCAGCTTCATTCACTAAGCCTTGTTTCTCTAATTTTTCTGCAGCCTTAAAGTACTTTTTAGTACCGGTACAGGCCATTAAAAAAACAAATAGTAGAGCAAATATTTGAAATTTAGTTCTCAATGTTTTGGTTATTTGTTTGGTTTAATTCCAAACAATTAGTTCGATCTTTTAAAATTGAATGATTAAAAAAAGAGCATCTGTTTTACCAGATGCTCTTTATATTTTTAAATGAATATTATTGTTCGCTAGCTAATTTCTTCATTTCAGCATCAAAGATCTGTTGAAACTTAGCTTTATCGTAATCTACTTGAAGTTTTTTATCAGCAGAGATCTTAGAGTCGATAGTTTTGAAAACTTCTTTTTTGTCTGCCTCAATAGCAACCCAATATGTGTAGCTACCGTTAGCTTCTTGGAAAATTTTCTCATCTTTAACACGAACGTTAGCTAAAGATTGGTTAGTTACCTCACGAGCTAATTCTTCAAATTTGTTCTCATATTCTTGATCTTTACCAACAGTACGTTGATTTGTGTACTGATCAGTTACTTTTTTGATCATTGTTTGAATGTTACTTGCCATTTCAGATTTAGCATTGTTCAATGCGATCTTTTTAGCAGCAGCCATGTCAGGAGATTTTCCTAAGTTTTTAGCACGATAGAAATCTTCGTCTGTTTTGTACTCTTTAGAGCTAAATGGTACAGATATTTCTTTTGCACCTGTTTCTTTTTCAATAGGAGTAGCTTTCTTTCCTTTGCAACCAACTAAAGTCATCATTGCTAAAGCTGGAACTAAAAGTAATTTTGTTGTTTTCATGGTTTTTTATTTTTTTGTTTTTTTGTCTATGGAACTCACACAAAGTGTTCGTTTCATGATTTTTATTTTTGTTTCTTGTTTAAAGTTATTTCAATTGGTGTACCAAACTTTATAAAATTAAAAATTTTAACGGATATTAACTAATTAAATAGGTTTAGGCTAACAATTCCTGCTCTGCGTCGAGCTCAACACGCAAATTATCGATGATAAATTCCTGTCTTTCTTGTGTATTCTTACCCATATAATAATTTAACAATTCTTGAATACTGGCTTTTTGATCCAATAAAACCGGTTCTAAACGGATATCCTTACCAATAAAGTTCTTGAATTCATCCGGACTGATCTCGCCCAAGCCTTTAAAACGGGTGATCTCAGGTTTTGGACCTAATTTAGCAATGGCTGCTTTTCTTTCCTCGTCTGAATAACAATAAATGGTCTCCTTTTTATTTCTCACACGGAACAATGGTGTTTGAAGGATCTTTACGTGGTTATTTTTTACCAATTCAGGGAAGAATTGCAAAAAGAAGGTCAATAATAACAAACGGATGTGCATGCCATCCACATCGGCATCGGTAGCAATGATGATATTATTATAACGTAAATTCTCAATACCTTCTTCAATATTTAAGGCCGCCTGCATCAGATTAAACTCTTCGTTCTCATAAACGATCTTTTTACCCAATCCAAAACAATTCAACGGCTTACCTTTTAAACTAAATACAGCTTGTGTATTCACATCGCGTGTTTTTGTGATCGATCCGCTTGCCGAATCTCCCTCACAAATAAATAAAGAGGTTTCTAAACGACGAACATCTTTAGTGTCATCTAAATGTACACGGCAATCGCGCAACTTTTTATTGTGTAAGGATGCTTTTTTAGCGCGCTCTCTGGCTAGCTTTTGAATTCCTGTTAACTCTTTACGCTCACGCTCATTGGCCAATATCTTTGCTTCAATGGCCTTTGCTGTTTCAGGATTTTTATGCAGGTAATTATCTAAATGCTGTTTTATAAAATCTCCAATGAATGAACGAATGCTTTGTCCGCCCGGTGCAATTTCATTGGAACCTAATTTGGTTTTGGTTTGCGATTCAAAAACCGGCTCCTGAACTTTTACCGAAATAGCAGCAACAATGGATTTACGTACATCGGTAGGTTCAAAATCTTTTTTATAGAATTCACGAATGGTTTTTACCACCGCTTCGCGAAACGCTGCCTGATGTGTACCTCCTTGAGTGGTATACTGACCATTCACATAACTGTAATACTCTTCGGTAAAATGTTCGTTACTATGTGTCATGGCAACTTCAATATCCTCATCTTTCATATGAATGATCGGATATAAAATTTCACCGGTAATATTTTTTTCTAATAGATCCTTTAAACCATTATCTGATTTATACTCCTGCCCATTCAAATACAATTTTAAACCTGTATTTAAAAAGGCATAATTCCATATCATTCGATCGATGTACTCATGAACGAAGTGGTATTTTTTAAAGATGGTATCATCCGGACGAAACTCAACATAAGTACCATTTTTTTCACCCGGTGCAGAAACCAATTTGTGTTCTTTTACTAATTCACCTTTACTGAATTCAGCGGTTTTTGATTGACCATCACGATAAGCAGTTACCTTAAAATTAATTGATAAGGCATTAACAGCTTTAGTACCCACACCATTTAAACCAATTGATTTTTTAAAGGCTTCGCTATCATACTTACCACCGGTATTCATTTTTGAAACAACCTCAACCACTTTACCCAAAGGAATACCGCGTCCGTAATCACGAATAGAAACAACACCATCTTTTACGTTCACTTCAATTTTATTTCCTTCGCCCATCATGAACTCGTCAATAGAGTTATCCATTACCTCTTTTAAAAGCACATAGATACCATCATCAAACGCGCTACCATCACCCAACTTACCAATGTACATTCCGGGACGTGTACGAATGTGTTCTTTCCAATCTAACGATCGGATATTGTCTTCTGTATAATTTGATTTTGCCATATTTTTAAAGTGTAAAGTTTTTAAGTCATAATTCAAAAGAGTTACAATTCTTTTAAATTTTGACTTGTTATCTTATAACTACTTAATTAATCCCCATCCAATAAATTACCTAAGCCGCCTAAGATACTTCCTTCTTCTTTTCTGCTTCCATGTCCGTATGATAAAATTCTTCCGGCCAAACGGCTTATTGGTAAGGTTTGGATCCAAATTCTTCCTGGTCCGCGCAAAGTAGCATAAAACATACCTTCGCCACCAAACAAGGTGTTTTTAATACCACCAACAAACTGAATATCGTAATTCACGGTACTGGTAAATGCAACAATACAACCTGTATCCACTTTTAATAATTCGCCGGGTTGCAGCTCACGTTCGATCACATGGCCACCGCTATGAACAAAAGCCATTCCATCGCCCTCTAATTTTTGCATGATAAATCCTTCGCCACCAAATAAGCCTGTTCCTAATTTCTTTTGAAATTCTATTCCAACTGCAACTCCTTTTGCAGCGCATAAAAAACTATCTTTTTGACAAATAACTTTTTCACCCAATTTAGAAAGATCCAAAGGGATGATCTTACCTGCATAAGGCGCAGCAAAAGTTACACGGCGTTTTTCACTAACCTGATTGGTGTAAACGGTCATAAATAAATTTTCACCGGTCAACAAGCGCTTACCTGCCGAAAATAATTTACCCATGATGCCTTTTTCGTTTCCATCACCGAACAATGTTTGCATTTGAATGCCATCGTTCATCATCATAAAACTTCCCGGCTCTGCAATAACAGCTTCTTGCGGATCTAACTCGATCTCCACACACTGCATTTCTTCACCCATTAATTTGTAATCTATTTCGTGGTTTTTCATCTTAATTATTTCGGGTTTTTATTTCGGGTTAATTTCCGAGATTTTATTTTCACTCCTTATGAATTTACTTCCTCGTATTTCAGACTTATTTAAATATGTTATGAATTTACCAATTCTATTAGCTAATGACAAACACTCTTCTTGAAGTAAATGAAGTTTTTCACTTTCAATATACTTTCTATCCTCGACTCTATATAATTGAGATCTAACTTCACCTAAAGAGCCCTTTGCTATCGCAAGAAATTGAATAAACTCTCGATTACCATTTCTTTCAAAACCTTCTGCAATATTATCCATTATTGAACCCGCTGAACGATCTAATTGATTTTTTAATTCATAACTTCTTTTTGAATCCAAAACCTCTAGTATTCCTGAAATTTCTTGATTCAATTTTCTTGCTAATTGCCAAATTTCTAGATCTTCGAAATTTTTAATGGATGCCATAACTCGGAACTCTAAACACGAAATACTTAAACGTTAAAACGGAAATGCATCACATCGCCATCGGCAACAACATATTCTTTTCCTTCTATTCTTAATTTTCCGTTATCTCTGCAAGCGGCTTCAGATCCTAAGGTCACAAAATCGTTATAACTCATTACCTCTGCTTTAATAAATCCTTTTTCAAAATCGGTATGAATTACGCCCGCCGCTTGAGGCGCTTTAAATCCTTTTTCAATGGTCCATGCGCGTACCTCTTTAACACCGGCAGTAAAATACGTTTGCAGGTTCAATAATTTGTATGCGGCTTTGATCAGTTTATTTACACCAGGCTCATCCAATCCCATCTCTCCTAAAAACATTTGTTTTTCTTCAAAGGTTTCTAAAGCTGCAATTTCACTTTCCATTTGAGCCGTAATTACTAATAATTCTGCATTCTCACTTTTAATAGCTTCACGTACGGCATCAACATGTTTGTTACCTGTTTTAGCAGATGCTTCATCCACATTACACACATACATCACCGGTTTTACAGTTAACAAGTGAAGATCGGCAATGTACTCCAGATCTTTTTCTTCAACCTGGCAAGCACGCGCCGATTGACCACTTTCCAATGTCTCTTTGAATTTCAAAAGTACATTGTAAGTCTTAACAGCTTCCTTATCTGCTCCACTTTTAGCCTGACGCTCAAACTTTTTCAATTTCTGATCAACACTCTCCAGATCCTTTAACTGTAATTCGGTGTCAATAATTTCTTTATCTCTAACCGGATTCACGCTGCCATCCACATGCACTACATTTGGATCATCAAAACAACGCAACACATGCAAAATGGCATTACACTCGCGTATGTTCGCTAAGAATTTATTTCCTAAACCTTCGCCTTTACTGGCGCCCTTAACCAATCCTGCGATATCTACAATTTCAACGGTAGTAGGTAAAATTGCCTGTGGCTTCACCAAATCAGCCAATTTATTCAAACGCTCATCGGGTACGGTAATGGTACCCACGTTAGGATCAATGGTGCAAAACGGGAAATTAGCCGCTTGCGCCTTTGCATTACTTAAACAATTAAACAAGGTTGATTTTCCCACATTTGGCAACCCCACAATTCCACATTTTAAAGCCATAATAATTTTAGTTTCAACCTGCAAATATATCAATATCCATAGGGCTTTTAAAGTTAAACACCCTTGCACAAGCACATAGTTTTCAACATAATATTTTGTTTTTAACAAAGTCTGTTATGGCGTTACTTTATACTAATTTTACCGTTATTTTTTATAAAATGAGCAATACTACCGACCTTAAAAACCTTTGTACTCAAGTTAGACGCGATATCGTAAGAATGGTTCATGCCGTAAACTCTGGCCACCCGGGTGGTTCATTGGGTTGCGTTGAATATTTTGTGGCCTTGTACAAGAGCGTAATGAAATACGATGCCAAAAATTTTACGATGGATGGAAAGAATGAAGATCTCTTCTTTTTGAGTAATGGGCATATCAGTCCGGTTTACTACAGCGTTTTGGCCCATTCAGGATTTTTTCCTGTGAAAGAATTAAATACGTTCAGAAAACTGAATACACGTTTACAAGGACATCCAACCACGCATGAAGGATTACCCGGAATACGCATTGCATCAGGCTCATTAGGGCAAGGCATGAGCGTGGCAATTGGCGCCGCTTTGGTCAAAAAATTAAATAATGATAACACCGTTGTGTATTCATTACATGGTGATGGCGAGTTGCAGGAAGGTCAGATTTGGGAAGCAGCCATGTATGCAGCAGCTAACAAGGTAGATAACATCATTTCAACCATAGATTATAACGGACGCCAAATTGATGGTGACGTGGATAACGTTTTATCACTCGGAAATTTAAAAGCCAAGTTTGAAGCATTTGGCTGGACCACTTTAGAGATCGAAAAAGGAAACGATCTGGATGAAGTGATCAAAGGATTGAACCATGCAAAAACATTTTTAGGAAAAGGCAAACCGGTTGTTGTATTGATGCGCACCGAAATGGGCAATGGCGTTGATTACATGATGGGTACTCACAAATGGCACGGCTCTGCTCCTAACGATGAGCAGTTGCAAAAGGCCTTGGCTCAATTACCTGAAACGGTAGGAGATTATTAATTATACAAGTACGATTTTAGAAGTTTGAATGACGAGTAAATTGAGACGTAAAACTATATATTTTGTACTCACCCTAATTCTAACTTCGTCTTTCGTAACTCTTCGTTCTCAAGTAACAAACCGCATACTTTTTATTTTCGACGACAGCTACAGCATGTACGCCCCTTGGAGCAGCAATGTAAAAATTGATGTGGCCAAAAAAGTAATGGGTGAATTTTTAGATAGTTTAAAGAATACACCCAATTTAGAGATCGCACTGCGATGTTACGGACACACTACTTTTTTCAGACCCGATCGTAATTGCAAGGATACCAAATTAGAAGTGCCCTTTGCGCCCGTAAATACCAATTATCTTAAGATCAAACAACGCATTCAAAAATTAGAACCAATGGGAACAACGCCTATTGCCTTTAGTTTAGGAGAGTGTGCTGCAGATTTTACACCCAAGGAAAATTGCAGAAATTTGGTGATATTGATAACAGATGGTATTGAGGAATGTGGCGGTAACCCCTGTGAAGTATCGGTGCAACTGCAAAAGAAAGGTATTTTTTTAAAGCCCTTTGTTATTGGTGTTGGATTGGATGTGAAGTTTGCTGATGTGTTTGCCTGCATGGGAAAGTTTTATGATGTGAGCAATGAATTGAATTTTAAAGATGTTTTGAAATTGGTTATGACAGAAGCTTTGACCCAAACAACCGTTGAAGTGGATCTGTTAGATATCACAAAAAAACCTACGGAAACAGATGTGAACATGACCTTTTATGAGGCCGGCACAAACAACATAAAATACAATTATCTGCACACCATTAATGTAAAAGGAAATCCGGATACCTTGGTGCTTGATCCCGACTTGAAATATGATCTGGTAGTGCACACCATTCCGCCCCTTGAAAAAAAGAACATCACCATCACCAGAGGAAAACACAATACCATTCCCTTAGATGCGCCGCAAGGCTTTTTAAAACTGGAGTTAGATGGTCCGATCGGAAAGAATTTCCCTTCAACCGTTGTAAGAAAAACGAATGATCAGAAAACGCTCATTGTTCAGGAGTTCGGCAAAACCGAAAAATTAATTGTAGGTAAATACGACCTCGAGATCTTAACGCTTCCACGCATCAAAATGAATAGTGTTGAAATAAAACAAGGCGCTACCAATTTGGTAAAGATCCCTACCAGCGGCATTTTATATGCCAAAAAACTGAGTAATGGCTTTGGAAGTATTTATACGGATGATGGAAAAATTGTAGAATGGGTTTATAACTTAAACTCTAAACTTACAAATGAAATAATATATTTACAGCCCGGAAGGTATAAGGTTTTATTTCGTTATGAGAACGCAAAAGAAACCATACAAACAATTGAACGAAATTTTGAAATTAAAAGCGGAGTTACAACCAATTTACAATTATATTGATTTATGTTACTGAATAAATACAGCTTCACAGAAAAAAAAGATACACGCTCAGGATTTGGAGCAGGTTTAAGTGAGTTAGGAAAAAATGATCCGAACGTAGTGGCGTTATGTGCCGATCTTACAGGTTCATTAAAAATGGATGCCTTTCAAAAAGCGCATCCTGAACGTTTTTTTCAGGTAGGTATTGCCGAAGCGAACATGATGGGCATTGCAGCCGGTTTAACCATTGGCGGAAAAATTCCTTTTACCGGAACGTTTGCTAACTTTAGTACAGGCCGTGTGTACGATCAAATTCGTCAGAGTATTGCGTACTCGCACAAGAACGTAAAAATTTGTGCATCACATGCCGGTTTAACATTAGGTGAAGATGGTGCAACTCATCAAATTTTAGAAGATATCGGTTTAATGAAGATGTTGCCGGGTATGGTTGTTATCAATCCGTGTGATTATAATCAAACAAAAGCTGCAACCATTGCCATCTCTAAACATCATGGTCCGGTTTACTTACGTTTTGGCCGCCCAGCCGTAGGAAACTTTACACCGGCCGATCAAAAATTTGAGATCGGTAAAGCGGTGCATTTACATGAAGGAAAAGATGTGACCATTATTGCTACAGGTCATTTAGTGTGGAAAGCCATTGAAGCAGCAGATGCATTAGAGAAAAAAGGAATTAGTGTTGATCTGATAAACATACATACCATTAAGCCATTGGATACAGATGCTATTTTAAGATCGGTAAGCAAAACAAAATGTGTGGTTACAGCCGAAGAACATCAAATGAATGGCGGATTGGGTGATAGCGTTGCACAATTCTTATCGCGTAACTTAGCGGTACCACAGGAATTTGTTGCCGTTAATGATAGCTTTGGTGAAAGTGGCACACCTGATGAATTGATGACCAAATATGGCTTAGATGCGGTGAATATTACTGCTGCAGCAGAAAAAGTTGTAAAAAGAAAATAATGAAGCATCTGGTTTCTTTTATACTCGCATGTTTGATGTTTACTTCATGCAACATTCCGGAAGAAACGAAAGATACCGTTCCATTGAGTAAGTTAGATGCCGTTGAGGAATTAGCTGCAATTGAAGAGGTAAAAACGACTGCTCCTTCCAAATTATTAATGAAGGCATCCTTTACCGAACCTTTTATGTATGCCGAAATTTTTTCCGATAAGGCGGTATTTACTTTCCCTGAAAAAGACACCTTGATTTGGAAACAAGCATTTGACTCCTTAAGCTTAAGCAAAGACCTTACATTAAGCGGTGTTGAAGGCACTCATACCATCAACATTCAGCTGGAGAATAAATCGTGTATACATCCCGGAAGCGGCGAAAAATGGGGTATGAAGGCGAAAATTGATATTGATAAAGTAATTTATCAGGGATGCGCTAATTCCGTTAAATAAGCAAAATATTTAGCCTAATAAGCGAACAAGCTACATTTTATTTTATAAATTTATACCTTAATTAATACACTAATTCAAAAACAAAATATCATGAAAGTATCAGTAGTTGGCGCCGGAAATGTAGGTGCATCGTGTGCAGAATACATTGCACTTAATCGTATAGCAAGTGAAGTTGTTATCTTAGACATTAAAGAAAATTTTGCAGAAGGTAAAGCATTAGACTTAATGCAAACTGCAACCTTAAATAAATTCAATACTCGTATCAGTGGCAGCACTAACGATTATAGCAAAACTGCTAACAGTGATGTAGTTGTTATTACAAGCGGTATTCCTCGTAAACCGGGTATGACTCGTGAAGAGTTAATTGGTATCAACGCCGGAATTGTAAAAGGTGTTACTGAAAATATTTTAAAGCACTCTCCAAACGCGGTTATCATTGTTGTAAGTAACCCAATGGATACAATGACCTACTTAGCGTTAAAAGACAGTAAATTACCTAAGAACCGCATTATTGGTATGGGTGGTATTTTAGATAGCTCGCGTTTTAAATGTTATTTATCAATGGCTTTAGATGCTCCTGCAAGTGATATTTCAGGAACTGTTATTGGTGGCCATGGTGATACTACCATGATCCCTTTAACTCGCTTAGCTACTTATAACGGTGTACCGGTTTCTCAATTCTTATCGGAAGATGTATTAAAGAAAGTTGCTGCCGATACAATGGTTGGTGGTGCTACTTTAACAGGTATGTTAGGTACTTCTGCTTGGTATGCTCCAGGTGCTTCAGTAGCAGTATTAGTTGACGCTATCCTTAACGATCAAAAGAAAATATTCCCATGCTGCGTTTATTTAGATGGTGAATACGGACAAAAAGATATTTGTTTAGGTGTACCTGTAGTTATTGGTAAGAACGGTTGGGAGAAGATCGTTGATTACAAATTAACTGCTGATGAGCAAGCTGCATTTAACAAGAGTGCAGAAGCTGTAAGAAACATGAACAATGTTTTAAGCGAAATGAAAGCTTAATCAAAATTTGAATTAAATAAGAAAGCCCGCCTTGTAGCGGGTTTTTTTATTGCGTTACTTTTTATTTAATAGGTAGGCATTCTTTTTAACTATACTAGTTTAACAAATTTTGGCACATAATTTGCATATAATCTTCTATGAAGAAAATCTTTCTATCACTCTTTTCACTTACCCTGTTATCAGGACTTGAGTGTCAAACATTCAATTGGGCTAAATCTTTAGGAAAAACAGTTAATTCTGGTGTATACGGTTTTGGAATAACTATTGATAAAAATAATAGTGTAATTAGTGTTGGTTATCATACAAATACTGGTGATTTTGATCCCGGGATCAATGTTTTCAATTTAACTTGTGATGGGCAAGAAGATGCATATGTTTCTAAATTAGATGCGTCGGGTAATTTTTTATGGGCCAAACAATTCAGCGGCATTTCGAATGAAAGGGCGTTGAGTGTTGCGAGCGATGAAAGCAACAACGTTCTTATCTGCGGTTATTTTCAAGGGCTTGTAGATTTTGATCCTGGACCTTCGGTAGCAAGCTATTCTGCACAAGGGCAAGATCCTTTTATTACTAAGCTTAATTCAAACGGTAATTTAGTTTGGGCTAAACAGCTTAAAGGGCAAGGTTCAAGTAATGCAGTTCAAGCAAATGCAATTTCAATTGCTACTGATTTATCAGATAATGTTTACGTTGCAGGGTACTTTCAAAATAGCCCTGGCTTTGTAGACTTTGATCCAGGGCCATCTACCTTCACATTATCTGGCGACGGAACCTACATTCTAAAGCTGGATCCAAATGGAAATTTCTTGTGGGCTAAAAGAATGCCTGGACTAGGTGCAAATAGCATTTTGCCTGGTTTAGCTTTATCAGTTGATGCCACTAATAATTTGTACATTACAGGTACATTTGTGGGGTCCGGGGATTTTGACCCAGGTGTAGGCACATATAGCCTTACCTCAAATGGCTTAATGGATTCCTATGTTGTGAAATTAGATGGAAATGCTAATTTCCAATGGGCACGATCTTTTGGCGGCGTTAACTATGATTATGCACACTCAGTAAAAACAGATCAAAATGGTAATGTTTATACATGTGGTTTTTTTCAAAACACTGTTGATTTTGACCCAAGCGTAAATACATTCAATATAACTTCCAATGGAAACTTTGATTGTTACATTCATAAACTAGATGCCACCGGAAATTTTGTTTGGGCTAATGGATTTGGTGATTTTGGCGCTGATGTTGCCTATGATATTGACATCGATGGCTCTGGTAATATATGGTGTACAGGTTACTTTTCCAATACCCCCGATTTTGATCCATCATCAACAACGTTTACCATGACATCGAGTGGACTTACAGATCACTTTTTACTTAACCTAAATGGCGCTGGTGCATTTGTTTGGTCTGGAAAAATCGGATCTAACCAACAAGAAACAGGAGCCTCACTAAAATGTAATAATTCATGTATTTACGCCACGGGTTATTATTCCGGCTCTGCTGACTTTGATATGGGGCTTGCTAATTTCATAATGACTCCAAATTTAATTGACGGCTTTGTTTATAGTGTTTGTCAACCAACCGTTACAGACGTTAAACCTATAGATAATTCTTTTAACAAAGTGGCTATTGCCTACCCTAATCCATGCAGTTCTCAAATTACTCTTGAAGTAAAAGAAAAATGTTCTGTAACAGTTTATGATGTATTTGGGAAAGAGGTTCATTCACAAGAGTTAATAGGAGGAAAGAACAATATTAATTTAAGCGAATGTTCTTCGGGTACATATTTTATTAAAATTAAATATGTAAACGCTCTTGAAGTTTTAAAAATCTCTAAAATTAACTAGCTTTTAGTTTTAAATTATTTGCGCTGCTATTTTCTGATCTCAAAAGTTTTAAAGTTCTTGAACTCCCCCTCTTCGCTATTCACCTCGGTTACTTTTGCTAAGGGCGAACCAATATAACACCAATCAATAAACGTGCTTAAATTTTCGAGTTTGCCTTCCGCTTCAATATATACATCTCCATTAATTAAATTGCGAACAAAACCGGTTAGGTCCAGTTTATGTGCCTTTGCTTGAGCACTAGCACGGTAGCGCACGCCATGCACCTTTCCTTTAACGGTTATGTTGTAATGCACGATCAAGTTCTTTTAGTTTAGTTTCCTGGTCTTCAAAATCAAACCATTTAAACGCATCTCTTACTGAAGTAAATAATTTTGTATTCGCCTCGGGCTTAAACATTTTTAAATAAAAATTACCAACCAGTTTCTGTCCCAATCCGCTTGCAATGAGCGCGATCTTTATCTGGTATTTTTTATACTCGCTATTAGCCATAAAATCCATTACCTCTTTAGGAATGTGTTCAAAGGAAATATCATTCATGTCTAAAAGAACATAAATGCTTTCATCTTTTTTTAAATTATTAATGGTTAAAAAATCGGCAGTTACTGCTTCCAATGAATAATCTACATTCTCTTTTAATACCAAATGAAGGTATTTAAACGAAGGAAAATAGTACAGCTTCGTTACATTGGTATCTAAAAAAACAGAGGTCATCAATTGAATTTACGGTGCTCTACTTTATTCAATTCGTCGTTATTCAACGATTTAAAATAAGCATAAGTAATTTTTAAACCCTCGGCACGTTTTACCTTTGGCTCCCAATTTAATATCTTTTTTGCCAATGTAATGTCCGGGCGACGTTGCTTTGGGTCATCTTTAGGTAAAGGCAACGAAATTAATTTTTGATTGGCACCGGTTAATTTTAAGATCTCCTCACCAAAATCCTTAATGGTGATCTCTTCCGGATTTCCAACATTTACCGGCATATGATAATCACTTAACAACAAACGGTAAATACCTTCAACCAGATCATCCACATAACAAAAACTACGTGTTTGACTTCCGTCACCAAACATAGTAAGATCTTCACCACGTAAAGCTTGACCAATAAATGCAGGTAATACGCGTCCGTCGTTTAATCGCATACGCGGACCATAGGTATTAAATATACGCACAATGCGTGTTTCTAAACCATGCGCATTATGGTAAGCCATTGTTAAAGCTTCCATAAAACGTTTTGCTTCATCGTAACAACCGCGCGGACCAACAGGATTTACATTACCCCAATAGTCTTCGGTTTGCGGATGAACAACAGGATCACCATAAACCTCGCTGGTTGAAGCAACCAATACACGTGCTTTTTTAACACGCGCCAATCCTAATACATTATGTGTTCCTAAAGAAGAAACCTTTAATGTTTGAATAGGTATTTTCAAATAATCAATTGGTGAAGCAGGCGAAGCAAAATGCAAGATATAATCTAATTCGCCGGGTACATGAATGAATTTTGAAACATCATGATGATAGAATTCAAAATGCTCCAACTTAAATAAGTGCTCAATATTTTTCAGATCGCCTGTGATCAGGTTATCCATACCAATTACATGATATCCTTCTTTAATGAACCTGTCGCACAAATGCGAACCCAAAAATCCGGCAGCACCGGTAATTAAAACTCTTTTCATTTTATTTTGTTTTAATGCCTATACAATAATAATCGTAACCCAATTGCTTCATATCCTTAGCGTCGAAAATATTTCTACCATCGAATAATACTTTTCCATTTAAACGCTTGTTCAATTGTTGAAAGTCAGGCACTCTGAATTCAGGCCATTCTGTAACGATCAATAATGCATCCGCGTTATTTAAAGTATCATACATATCCGTACAATATGAAATACTATCCCCTAAAATGCGCTGTGCCTCATGCATCGCAACAGGATCGTAAGCCACCACACTTGCACCAGCTTTCAATAATTTTTCAATGATCACTAAAGATGGTGCTTCGCGCATGTCATCGGTTTTTGGCTTAAAAGACAACCCCCAAAAGGCAAACGTTTTTCCTTTTAAATTATTATTAAAATGTGTTCTTACTTTATTGAACAATACTTCCTTTTGTGCTTCATTCACATCTTCAACGGCATTTAAAATACGCATATCGTATTTATTTTCTTTTGCTGTTTTTATCAATGCCTTTACATCCTTTGGAAAACAACTTCCGCCATAACCTACACCGGGATAAATAAATTTCGGACCAATTCGTCCATCACTTCCAATTCCTTTACGCACCATATTCACATCTGCTCCCATGATCTCACACAAATTTGCAATATCATTCATGAAACTGATCTTGGTTGCCAACATGGCATTCGCAGCGTATTTGGTCATTTCTGCTGAAGGAATATCCATAAAAATGATCGGATGCCCGTTCATTAAAAATGGCTTGTATAGTTTACGCATGATCTCTTCCGCTTCTACTCTATCCGTTCCAACAACAATACGATCAGGCTTCATAAAATCTTCAATGGCAGCACCCTCTTTTAAGAACTCCGGATTTGAAGCCACATAAAAATCTAATTTTGAATTTCGTTTATCTAATTGTGCTTGAACAGCTGTACGCACCTTTTCGGCAGTACTAACAGGTACTGTAGATTTTGTAACAACAACCAACGGATGCGTCATATGCTCGCCGATTGAAGAAGCTACACCCAATACGTATTTTAGGTCAGCAGATCCGTCCTCATCCGGTGGTGTGCCAACTGCAATAAAAACTACTTCTGAATTTTGAATACTATCTTTTAAAGATGTAGAAAATTGCAAACGCTTTTTATCTGCATTGCGTAAAACCATTTCTTCTAAACCCGGCTCGTAAATTGGTAAAATACCTTGTTTTAAGTTTAGGATTTTCTTTTCATCAATATCAACACAAACAACTTCAACTCCTACTTCGGCAAAGCAAGTTCCTGTTACTAAGCCAACATAACCGGTTCCAATA
>JBIKKW010000134.1:0-7333 GCA_044360115.1 Bacteroidia bacterium | reverse complement strand
AACCAAGGCGGCAATATGAATCCGCATGTTGAAATGCAGCCAAAAGAGAGCGCCAAGATCATTATTGATCACGTGATAAAAGGGATTGAATTGGCTAAACAGCATAAACTACCGGAACAGATCATCGATTTCATAAGAACACACCATGGTACTACAACGGTTGGTTTTTTCTTGAATATGCAAAAGAAAGAGCAGTCGCAAAGTTTAATTAATGAAGATGATTTCAGATATCCGGGTCCAATTCCTTTCAGCAAGGAAACAGCTGTTCTGATGCTGGCAGATGGTGTTGAAGCGGCTTCACGAAGTTTAAAGAAACATGATGCGCTAACCATCAACGATCTGGTTGATCAGATCATTGATTATAAGATCAATCAAAATCAATTGATCAATGCGGATATTACGTTTAAGGATATAACCCTGATCAAAAAAATATTTAAAAAACGATTAATGACCATCTATCATGCACGGATCGAATATCCGTCATAATTAATTCATTATCAAATACTTTGTAGGTAATTAATATTTAATATCTTTGTATACTATATGCGCAAGTTATTTATTTTTCTAGGCTTTGTAATGTTTTTAAGTTCATGTAAGTTATTTAAATCTAACTTAATGCTAAAAACGCCAAAAGATTATAATTACGATAAATTAGTTGATTCTTTAAGCAGGTTAGATTATAAAATTGCTGCCAATGATCAATTGAGCTATCGTGTATTTACCAATGATGGTTTTAAACTTGTTGATATTGCAACTTCTACAACTAACTTCATTAACTTCCCTAATATTGAAACGCGAATTGAATCGGATGGCACAGCTAAGTTGCCATTAATAGGTACAGTTAAGCTTGTTAATTTAACAATTGTTGAGGCCGAAAAACTTTTAGAAGATAGATACGCTGAGTTTTATGTTAAGCCTTATGTGAACTTAAAGATCACCAATAAACGCATTATTGTTTTTCCGGGAATGGCTGGTCAGGCAAAGGTTTTACCTATGTCTAACAACAACACAACGGTTATGGAAGCTTTGGCTTTGGCAGGTGGTATTTACGATGATGGGAAAGCTTACAAGGTTAAATTGATCAGAAACACACCAGGTGTTAAGCCTCAGGTGTTTTTAATGGATCTTTCAAAAATTGATGGATTGGCCGCAGCCAATACTCAGGTTCAGGCAAATGATATTATTTATGTTGAGCCACGTTATCGTCCGGCCCGCACCATATCTACCGAGTTAGCGCCAATATTAACTTTGTTAACAACAGGTATCATTATTTTCACTCTCTTTACTAAGTAATGTCGTATCACGTTGGTTTAAATAAAAATGACTTTGTAAAAGACGCGGAAGCTAAATTAAATTCAGCGCTTGACTTTGGATTATTGATCCATTTAGTTAAAAAGTTCAAGTTTATTTTTATATCACTTTTTTTGATCAGCGGTTTGATTGCTTTCCTGTATCTGCGTTATAGTCAGCCTATCTACGAATCAAAAGCCTTGATACAGGTTAACGATAATAAGGCCGATCAGGTTTTACGATTAGACGGTATCAATGAAAGTGAGAATCTTTTAGCTGAGGCCATCGAGCAAATTCATTCTAAGGTTTTTTTGAAACGCGTTGTTGAAAAACTTGATATTGCTGTAAGTTATTTTAGTGAGGGTACTTTTAAAAATAACGAGCTATATCTATCCTCTCCATTTTTAGTTAAATTCAATTTAAAGAACCCGGGTTTAGAAGGTCAGAAATTTTACATTGAGTTAAATAGCGATTACACGCTGGCAACAATCAAGTATGGCGCCACTTCTCGCACGATAAAGCTTAATAGTTGGGCAAAGTTTTCCGATATGGATATCAATGTGTTTTTAAATCCAAAATACACCAAACAGGAAATTGCTCAAACACTTAAAAACAATAAGTCAATTTATTTTATTGTAAGGAACATTGATGCCGTAACATCTGAATTACAAAGCAAATTAGATGTAAAGATCTTGAATGAAATGGCAAAGACCATTTTGATAAAGGTGCGAGATATCAATTCATTAAAGGTTAGTGATATTGTAAACACCATTTCGGAAGAGTTTTTGAGTTATGATGTAGAGAGAAAAAGTGAGAGTTCGAGCAACATCTTGAACTTTATTGATAAGCAATTGGGCTTGGTATACAACGATCTAAAGAATACCGAAAGCGACCTTAAAAAATTCAAGCAAGGGCATGATATAGAAAAGAACGAGCAAAAAGTTACTTCAGAAATTTTACGTGCTTCCAATATTGAAGATCAACTTTTGAAAGTTGAGATGGAGGAAAAGATCATTGCTGAGGTTCAAGAAAATATTTCT
Source organism: Bacteroidia bacterium (assembly GCA_044360115.1). Taxonomy (GTDB): domain Bacteria; phylum Bacteroidota; class Bacteroidia; order B-17B0; family Aurantibacillaceae; genus Aurantibacillus. The sequence continues at coordinate 5,003 of JBIKKW010000134.1, read as the reverse complement.
AATAAAAAAAGCATAGATATTTACCAACTGATCTCCATTATATCAGGAACGGAATATGAGAACATGATCAAAGATGTTGTTCAGAATATTCAGAAATTACTAGACACAAAAGAGACATTGCTGTATTCTGTTACACCCAATGCTGAAAACATTAAGCAGATCAATTACCAGTTAGAGATCCAGAAAAAACTTTTGATCGAAAGCCTTGATGCTGTTCGATTAAGGTATAAAACAAAATACAAGAATTTGCTGCAAAAGTCTTTTGACTATAAGGTGAAAATGGGTTCGTCCCCTGAAGATGAAGTAGAGTTGTCGCGATTAAGTAGGTTGTATACTATCAGTGAAAAATATTACACCATGCTATTGGAAAAAAAGACCGAGTTCTCAATTTCTAAAGCAGGTTATGTAACAAAGAACATTATTTTAGAACGTGCCATCGGTGCCGGTGGAAAGGTGTTTCCGAGTTCAAAAAACATTATTTTGATCGCTGTACTTTCAACCATATTGATCATTTTAGTGATATTAGTTGGGTTATACTTTACGCATAATAAGATCTATTCGATACATGATGTGATGAAAAATGCGAGTCAGGGTGTTTCGTTGATTGGTGTTGTGCCACGTTACGAAAATCAAATTCCAGTTTCGCAGTTGATCGTTGATAAAAATCCGAAATCAATTATTTCCGAAGCTTTCAGAACCATTCGAACAAACTTATCCTTTATAGATAACACGCCCGGTAGCAAATTGATCGCGATCAGTTCAACCATTAGCGGTGAGGGTAAAACATTTGTATCCATTAATATTGCCGGTATCTTGGCCTTTACAGGAAAAAAAGTTGTATTGATCGATCTTGACCTTCGTAAGCCAAAGATCCATAAAGGATTTGGCGTGAAGAATGATGTAGGAATGAGCAATGTATTAACCGGTGAAGTTAATGTGACCGATTGTTTTAATCAATCTTCCATTGAAAAACTAAAATTCATTACAGCCGGACCAACACCTCCAAATCCTTCCGAATTAATTTTGAGTGAAAAGCTGGATGAGGTTATTAATCAATTAAAATCCATGTTTGATTATGTAGTGATTGATAACGCTCCTGTAGGTTTGGTTACAGACGGTATTGAAACACTCAGAAAATCAGATTATCCAATTTATGTTTTCAGGGCTGATTATTCCGATAAGAATTTTATTCAAAATTTGATCCGTTTGAAAAACGAGAATCAGATCACACGAATGACTGCTGTTTTAAACGATATCGACCTGAGTAAACGCCATTACGGTTATAATTATGGTTATAGTTATGGCTACGGTTATGGATCGGGTTACTATACAGACGCACCAACTAATAAAAAGAACAAAAAGAAGAAAAAAGAAAATGGAGATAACTGAATCATATCTTAAAGGTTTATTTGTAATAAAGCCAAAAGTATTTGCAGATGCACGCGGTTATTTTTTTGAAAGCTATAACAATATAGTTTTTGAAAATGCTGGTTTAAATTTGAATTTCGTTCAGGATAATCAGTCATTGTCACAGAAGGGTGTTTTGCGTGGTTTACATTTTCAAAATCCGCCACATTCACAGGGCAAATTAGTAAGGGTAATTACTGGTGCGGTTTATGATGTTGCAGTTGATATTCGTAAAAATTCCCCTACATATGGAAAATATTTTGGCTTGGAATTAACAGAAGAAAACAAATGGATGATGTATATTCCTGAAGGTTTTGCTCATGGATTTGTTACATTAAGAGATAATACCATCTTCTCTTATAAGTGTACTAATTATTACAATAAACCGGCTGAAGGTTGTTTGTTATGGAATGATCCGGCAATTGGGATCAATTGGAATGTTTCAGATCCCTTGTTATCTGACAAAGATAAGGAAGGGCAATTACTTAAAGATTTTACATCACAGTTTTAATGCCCGGACTTTCAAATACACATTTAACTTTAATTTCTCTATTGTTCTTTAGTTTTGTAGCATCCCTCATAATTAATTATATTTTATTGAAGTTTGCCAAAACACTTGGTATCAGAAGTAAAAACTCCACTGATATCCGATGGGACCCCAAACACAAGCCTTCGTTAGGTGGTATCTCTTTTTATTTTACATTTTTGTTCTCATTTGTTTTTTTGGTTTTAGTAACGCCCAATTTTTCAATGGTAAAATGGCAAGTGGTTGGCTTTTTAATTGCGGCCTCAATTGCTTTTTTTATGGGCTTGGCCGATGATGCATTTAACACACAACCGCTTTTAAAGCTCATTTCACAAATAGTTTGCGCATTGGTATTGGTGTATTCCGGTATTTATATTAAAATATTTGAGAATGCCTTGGTTAATTACGGTTTAACGATCTTCTGGATCATCGGCATGATGAATTCGTTTAACCTTTTAGATAATATGGATGGTATAACAGGGATGATTTCTTTGGCTATTTCTTTCTTTTTTGTTCTCATCAGCGTTTCGTTAAGGCAAACAACCTCATACATTGTAATATTCAATATTTGCTTGATCGGTTCATTGATCGGATTTCTATTCTATAATTTTCACCCATCAAAAATGTATATGGGCGATTCTGGAAGTCAGTTTTTAGGATTGGTGCTTGCAGCTTTTGGTATTGAAGTATGTTGGAATAACACATTCACGGATGAGATCCCACATTTAGATCTAAGTAATATTTGTTTGGTATTATTGGTTTTTATTTTACCAATCACCGATACCACAACCGTTTTTGTGAATCGAATGAAAGCCGGCTCATCGCCATTCATTGGAGGTAAAGATCATACCACGCATCATCTTTTTTTTAAAGGCATCACTGAAAAACGAATTGCTATCTTGTTTTTTTTACTTACCTCGGTTGGCTGTATGATAGCTTATAATTTAATTTTAAGTTTTAGTCATACCTTATTGTACCTTGGTCTATCATTCGTTGTAATAGTGTTTTTATTTTTGTATCTTAATACTATTATTAAAAAACGTTGACATTTCTTCAAAAAATAAACAATCTTCCTTCTTACTTTAAAATACTACTCATCCTGATAGTGTTTTTGCTGTCTTATTCATTGGTCGTATTAGCATTTAAAAAAGCCCAGCCTAGTGAATTTGCATACGTAAACAACAACTTTAATGTTTTTGGATTGAATATACCAACCGATCTGATGTTTTGTGGTGAAAAAATACCCGGTGATAATTATGAGATCCGAACCAATTTGGAGAAAGAATTTTTTAATAATGTTTATTGGAAAAACAATTCTGCAATTCTGTTCAATAAAATTGCTAAGTGGTTCCCATACATTGAGCCGATCTTAAAACAAGAAGGGGTACCAGATGATATCAAATACATTGCTGTTATTGAAAGCCATTTATCTAATGAAATTTCACCTGCCGGCGCTGCCGGTTTTTGGCAATTGGTACCCTCTACAGCGCGAAATTACGGCCTCATTGTAAATGATGAAGTTGATGAGCGATTGGATGTTGAGCGATCAACACACGCGGCTTGTAAATTGTTTAAGGACGCGCACAAACGCTTGAATAACTGGACACTCTCAGCTGCTGCTTATAACTTAGGAATTGGCGGTATTGAGCGCGCTTTAAAGGAGCAAAAAACCAATAATTATTACGATCTGCTTTTAAACAGAGAAACGGGTGAGTTTATTTACAGGGTTTTAGCTTATAAAACCTTACTATCTAGTCCTATACATTTTGGTATTAAAAAAACAAAAATAAAGTACTTGCCAAAAATGTCAGTTAAGGTTGTTACCGTTGATACAAGCATTACTGATCTTACATTTTTGGCAAAAAAATATAAATGCAGTAAAGCTCAAATTCAATTATTGAATCCATGGCTGTTGAAAGGCACTATTCATAATGTGGATGGACATCCTTACAAGATCAAATTGCCAAAGAACAGTAAAAAGGATTATTCTTCCTATTATTCAGACCTTTTATCGGAGGATGGATACATTCACGAAACCTCTGCAGAAAATGATCCTAAGTTCGAAGAGCAAACGGATACGCTAAAGCCAAAACAAATAGAGTGATCGTTTGTTTGTTCAATTTGAACCATCAAAAAACAGAAAAGAAATTGTTAACGATTTGGCTATAATTATAGTTGTTTTGTTTACGCCTTTTCTGAATGATTGAGTAAATTTGAAATTACTTATACGATTCAAAACTGATCAAAAATGCCTGCTGCTAAAAAAAATAACGAATTAACTGAGAGTGATATTATTGACGAAGAGGTTATAGAAGTAATTGGCGCTCGAGCGAATAATTTAAAAGATCTTACCCTAACCATCCCGCGAAATAAGTTGGTTACCATTACCGGATTAAGTGGTAGTGGAAAATCATCACTTGCCTTTGATACGATCTATGCCGAAGGGCAAAGACGTTATGTTGAGAGTTTTTCATCTTATGCGCGTCAGTTTTTAGGAAGTTTGGAAAGACCAGATGTTGACAAGATAACGGGTTTGAGTCCTGTTATTTCTATCGAGCAAAAAACAGTAAATAAAAATCCACGTTCTACAGTTGGTACTATTACCGAGATATACGATTTTATACGCTTATTGTTTGCTCGCGCCGGCGAAGCACACTCTTATGTTACCGGCGAAAAAATGGTGCGATACAGTGATGATCAGATCGTTGATCTCATTATGACCGATTACGAATCAAAGCACATTTTTTTATTGGCGCCCATTGTAAAAGGCCGAAAAGGACATTACCGTGAGTTGTTTGAAGATATCCGTAAAAAAGGCTTCACTAAAATTAGAGTAGATGGTGAGGTAAAAGATATTGTTCCAAAAATGCAGGTGGATAGATATAAGATCCATGATATTGAATTGGTGATCGATCGATTGGAAATTTCGAAAGATATCAGAACACGTTTGTATCAATCGCTGCAAACAGCCATGAAACAAGGGAAAGGCACCATAATGGTTTTGGAAGCTGATCAAAAGGAAAAGAAACCTGCTAAATCAACAAAGGCTTATGGCTTTGGAAAGTTGCGT
>JBIKKW010000036.1:0-24648 GCA_044360115.1 Bacteroidia bacterium | reverse complement strand
CTGATAGCACTAAAGCAGCAGCTCCTGCAGCAGCTCCGGCACCTACAACAGCAGCAGCACATCATTAATAATTATTATACAAACGAATTACAATATGAGCACAGATAACTTAAAATTTACGGTACCATCAAAAGCCAAAATGTTCTCCTTCATTTTGATGGCAATTGGCTTAGTGTCAATCATCATGATGTTTGTGATGGACAAAGGTAATGATGCAGAGCATTATCATGCAGGTACTCGTGCCTGGTCAAATATTTTTGCAGGTTCATTCTTCTTTATGGCATTGGCTTTAGCTGCAGCATTCTTCTTAGGATTGCAGTATGCTGCTGAGGCAGGATGGGCTACAACCATTAAGCGTGTTATAGAGGCAGTTGCCATGTATTTACCATGGGGCTTAAGCTTTATGATGTTATTATTCATTTTAGGTCAGTTACATACACATCATATGTATCATTGGATGGCGCCAGGTATTGCTGATCCAACAAGTGAACATTACGATGCTGTGATAGCTGCTAAGATCGGTTATTTTGGCGCATTCTGGTGGATCCGTACTGTGTTATACATGGTGGGTTGGTTATGGTTCACAATGAAATTACGTAAGAACTCTTTAGATGCTGATAAACTTGAGATCGATGTAAACAACAGTTACCACTGGAAGAACGTAAAGTTAGGAGCTTGGTTCATGGTATTATTTGCTGTAACATCTTCAACTTCTGCATGGGATTGGGTAATGAGTATTGATACACATTGGTTCTCAACTTTATTTGGATGGTATATTTTTGCTGGTATGTGGATCAGTGCGATGGTTGCCATCACGATCTTCATCATCTACTTAAAGAAATTAGGTTATTTAGAATTCGTAACTGAAAGTACTGTACATGATATGGGTAAATGGATGTTCGCTATTTCTTTCTTGTGGACATACTTATACTTCTCTCAATTCATGTTGATCTGGTATTCAGATATCCCTGAAGAGGTAATTTATTTCCAAACACGTTGGGAAAGTTATAAGGCTTTAATGTGGACAGTATTATTCGTGAACTTTGCATTCCCAATGATCATGTTAATGAGCCGTGATTGTAAGCGTAATTTCTTCTTCTTAATGTTTGTTGGTACGATCATCTTTGTTGGTCACTATTTAGATGTGATCATGATCGTAATGCCAGGAACTGTAGGTCATGCTTGGACCGGATTAAGCTGGATGGAGTTTGGTACATTCTTCTTCTTCTTAGGATTGTTCATTTTTGTTGTAATGAATGCATTAGCAAAAGCTCCTTTAAGAGTGAAAAATCACCCTTATTTGAACGAGAGTTTACATCATACAACCTAACTAGAAAAGAAAACGACTATTAAAAATTTAAAATAAATTACAATGAAACTATTAGTTCTATTAGCCATCGTTTTATTAATAATTGCAGGACATCAATTATTAAGAATTATTGAGTTAAGCAGAGGTTTGAAGAAAACGACTGAATGGCAAGTTACAGATTCTGATAATGACAGAATGGGTAAAGCTATGCTTATATTCATGGTGTTATTTTTTAGCTTTTTTGTTTGGCAAATAATGCGTTGGAACGACAATGCTTTGCCTCCTGCAGCATCAGAGCATGGTGAGAAATATGACACCTTATGGGATGCAAATATTTATTTGATCAGTTTTGTTTTTCTTGCAACAAACTTTTTCTTATTCTGGTTTGCATATAAATACCGTGGTCACGCAAAGGCACAAGCTGTTTATTTCCCTCATAACAATAAATTGGAAATGGCTTGGACCATCATTCCTGCTTCAGCTTTAGCGTTCATTATCATTTTCGGTTTAAAGTATTGGAATGAGATCACTTCTATTTCTGAAGATCCTAACAGAGTATTAATTGAATTATATGCTAAACAATTTGACTGGACTGCGCGTTATCCAGGTAAGGATGGTAAATTAGGACAAACCGATTACCGCCAAATTTCAGGTAGCAATTCGGTTGGTTTAGATACAGCAGATGCAGTAGGTTATGATGATCTTTTAGTTAAAAACGAATTTCATGTGCCTGTAAATAAGGAAGTTGTTTTTGAATTCCGTTCTCGTGACGTGATTCATAGTGCTTACATGCCTCACTTCAGAGCGCAAATGAACTGTGTACCGGGTATGGTTACAACATTTAAATTCAAACCAACTAAAACAACTGCTGAGATGCGTAACCACCCTTATGTAAAACAATTAATGGCTGGTATTAATAAGCAACGTGCAAAAGATGGTATTGAGCCTGTAGAATTTGATTACGCTTTATTGTGTAACAAGATCTGCGGTGCATCACACTATAACATGCAAATGACAATTATCGTTGAGAGTGAAGCAGATTATAATGCTTGGCTTGCAAAGCAAAAAGCTTTTAAGGCGGTAGCGAGTAAATAATTAATAAACTAAATAATACACAATACAATGGCTTCTGTATCAAATTCTGCACTCGAAAAAGAACATTTAGTTCACCATGATCACGTTCATCATCATGATGATGATCATGAAGAAAGTTTTGTGAGCAAGTACATCTTTAGCATGGATCACAAAGTGATCTCTCGTCAGTTCTTGATCACTGCGGTGGTTATGGCTGTAATTGCAATGACAATGTCTATCATTTTCCGTATGCAATTAGCTTGGCCTGGTGAAAAATTCGCTTTTGTGAATGCATTACTTGGTGATAAATGGGGTAAGGATGGAATTCTTGACCCGAACATGTATTTAGCGTTAGTAACCATTCACGGTACCATCATGGTATTCTTCGTTTTAACCGGTGGTTTAAGTGGAACTTTTAGTAACCTATTGATCCCATACCAAATTGGTGCGCGTGATATGGCTTCTGGTTTCTTGAATATGTTGTCATATTGGTTCTTCTTTATTTCAAGTTGTATCATGTTGGCGTCTTGTTTTATTGACGATGGACCAGCTTCAGGTGGATGGACAATTTACCCTCCATTATCCGCAGTTCCGGAGGCAATGCCAGGCTCAAAATTAGGTATGACATTGTGGTTGATCTCAATGACACTTTTCGTTGTTTCTTCATTATTAGGAAGTTTAAATTACATCGTAACTATTGTTAACTTACGTACAAAAGGTATGAAAATGACCCGCTTACCATTAACGATCTGGGCGTTTTTAATTACTGCTATATTAGGTGTATTATCTTTCCCTGTATTAGTTTCTTGTGTATTGTTATTGATCATGGATAGAGGTTTTGGTACTTCTTTCTACCTTTCTGATATTTACATTGGTGGTCGTCCTTTAGATAATGTTGGTGGTAGTCCTATTTTATTTGAACACTTATTCTGGTTCTTAGGTCACCCTGAGGTATACATCGTATTATTACCTGCATTAGGTATCACATCTGAGGTAATTGCAACAAATTCACGTAAGCCAATCTTTGGTTACCGTGCCATGATCGGGTCAATGTTAGCAATTGGTTTCTTATCATTCATCGTATGGGGTCACCATATGTACATGACCGGTATGAATCCTTTCTTAGGTTCTGTATTCGTATTTACAACATTATTGATCGCTATCCCTTCAGCTGTAAAAGCATTTAACTACATTACTACAATCTGGAAAGGTAACTTACAGTACACGCCGGCAATGTTGTTCTCTATCGGTCTAGTTTCATCTTTCATTACTGGTGGTGTAACTGGTATCATTTTAGCAGATTCAACTTTAGATATTAACGTACACGATACTTATTTCGTTGTGGCTCACTTCCACATTGTAATGGGTTTAAGTGCGATCTTTGGTATGTTTGCTGGTGTTTATCATTGGTTCCCTAAATTATTCTTACGAATGATGAATAAGAAATTGGGTTATGTACATTTCTGGTTTACTTTGATCTGTGCTTACGGTGTGTTCTTCCCTCAACATTTCTTAGGTTTGGCAGGTGTTCCTCGTCGTTATTACACTAATAGCAATTTCCCAATGTTCGATAACTTAGTTGATATCAACGTTATCGTAACTATTTCGGCTATTATTGGTGCTTTAGCTCAAGGTATATTTATCTTCAACTTCTTCTACAGCATGTTCCGTGGCGAGAAGTCACCACAAAATCCTTGGAATTCTAATACACTTGAGTGGACAACACCAATGGCTAACATTCACGGTAACTGGCCTGGTGCTTTACCTGAGGTACACCGTTGGGCATACGATTACAGTAAGCCTGGTCAAGAAAAAGATTTCGTTCCGCAAACTGTGCCTTTAGCAGAAGGCGAACATGATGGTGGCGGACACTAACAAATGAATTAAGATCCCGGAATTAACTTCCGGGATTTTTTTTATCTTTAATTAAAGAATTCGGCTATGGAAGAAATAAAAATGTCTATTACATTACCGGTAGCGGCAAAAGAGTTGTATAATGCCTGGCTAGACTCCAAAAAACACACTTTATTTACTGGCGGAGAGGCGAAGATCAATAAGAAGACCGGAAGTTCATTTACGGCATGGGATGGCTATATCAGTGGAAAAAACATTGAATTAAAGGATAGTGAATTTATAAAGCAAACTTGGCGTACAACAGAGTTTAATGAATCAGCTGTTGACTCTGTGATTGAGATCAGTTTTGAGGAAAAAGCAGGGAAAACGAAATTATCTCTCTACCATTATAATTTACAAAAAGGCGATGGAAAGAAGTATAAGGATGGCTGGAAACAATTTTATTTTGAACCCATGAAGGCCTATTTTTCGGGGAAATAATGAAAAATATCATGATTTTTTTTGGCAATTAAATTTAAATCGTATACATTTGCACTCCCGAAGTAAAAATCGGTAAACGGACCGGTAGTTCAGCTGGTTAGAATGCCGCCCTGTCACGGCGGAGGTCGCGGGTTCGAGTCCCGTCCGGTCCGCAAAAAGCTCCAAGAAATTGGGGCTTTTTTGTTTTCAGAAACATTCGTTTTTTTAGTAATCATGAGATTAATTTTTTGAATTTATATTATTGTCGCGGTTCGATCCCGATAGCTATCGGGACCGTCCGGTCCGCAAAAAGCTCCAAGAAATTGGGGCTTTTTTGTTTTCAGAAACATTCCTTTTTTTTGTAATCATGAGATTAATTATTTGAATTTATATTATTGTCGCGGTTCGATCCCGATAGGTATCGGGACCGTCCGGTCCGCAAGAAGCTCCAAGAAATTGGGGCTTTTTTGTTTTTATATCTAAGTAAATTCTTAAATTCAACCTACACATTTTCCGATCATGATCGATAGTCAATTACATGATGACCACTTGTTACGTTATTCTGTTTCTTTTGAAGGAACAAATAATGATTTGGCTATTGTTACATTTTTTGATGAACATAACAAAAAAGTTACACGCTTAAGTTTAAATGTTATTTCAAAGGAGGATATTTATTTACTGATAGATAATGGTGAATCCATCATACTCAATAATGCGTACATAAAAGATCTGTCGTTAACTGAGTATAGAGAAATAAGAAATAAAAAGGAACACGACTTTGTTTTTATAAATAATTTTAGTGCAACACGAACATTTTTCGATTGCGAATCAACCACCGACCTTAGCTATGCTAAGTTTGAAGGCTCGCAAACGGTTTTTGATAGAATTGTTTTTGGAAACGGTTATAATAATTTTTTGGCAAGTGATTTCGGACATGGTGATGTTCTATTCCATCACGCGAAATTTGGAAGCGGTACAACCAATTTTCAATCAGTAAGATTTGGTGATGGTGATATTTCCTTTGAGGGAACAAATTTTGGGATCGGTAATTTAAGTTTTGCTGATGCTAATTTCAGTAATGGTCATGTAAATTTTAAGAACACTATTTTTGGTACCGGTAACATCGATTTTAAATTCGCGAAATTTTCGGAAGGTAATATTTCCTTTGAGCGCGCATCCTTTAGTAAAGGAAAAAAGGATTTTAAAAATGTTGAATTTGGCGGCGGAAGAATTGATTTTAAACGTGTAGAATTCAATGATGGCGATGTTTCATTTGAAGGTGTTGAATTTGGTAATGGAAAAATAAATTTCAGAGGTACAACATTTGGTTTGGGCCATGTAAGTTTTGAGCAAGCAGATTTCGCAAATGGTGAAGCTAATTTTGATCATGTTGATTTTGGTACCGGTAGCATCAGTTTTAACCAAGCCAAAGCAGCACATATCTCTTTTAGAGGTTGCCCTTTTAACTGTTATGTTGATCTAAGATTTAAAGAGTGTAAAATTGCAAACTTAAGCAATGCCATTGTTCGTGATATTGTGGATGTGAAACCTGAAAGTAAGGATGTATACATAAGGGAATTATATTTGACCGATACGCGCATCATTGGGCGATTATTTATCAATTGGCGAGAGAACCACGTGGCTGATCTGATATACAATCAAAAGAAAACAAGTTATATTCAAAAAGCCGAACAATTCAGAAATCTAAAGGAGAATTTCAGAGTTAATGGTCAATATGAAGATGAAGATGTAGCTTATATAGAATTTAAGCGTTGTGAAGCAAAGGCGAATTTAAATTCAGAATTGAACGGCAAATCAATGAATAAGCTATTTGCTTACCCAAAGTACTATTTTCAAAAATATATTTTTGATTTTGTTGGACGTTATGCCACTGCACCTACAAGGGTTTTGGCAAATGGAGTTTTGGCAATTTTTGTATTTGGCTGCATCTATTATTTCACAACTCTATATTTTTATTCAGCCGGATCTGTTCAAACAACCTTGCCACAAGATTTAAATCATTTTCAGGAGTTTTGGAATAGTATATACTACAGTGCCATTACATTTTTTACTATTGGTTATGGCGATTATTTCCCTTACGGCATTTTAAAAGCAGTAGCAGTTTTAGAAGGATTTTCGGGTGTGTTTTTAATGAGTTATTTTACCGTTGCCTTTGTAAGAAAAATATTACGTTAATTATATTCTTAATCCCACAATACAAACGTCATCCACCTGTTCGAGATCACCTTTCCACTCTGAAAATTTATTTAAGATGTAATTCTTTTGTTCGTGAGCGCTATATATTGTTGATTCAATAAGTGTTTTTTCAAGTTGTTTGTATTTGAATTTTTTACCTTTTGGTCCACCAAATTGATCGGCGTAACCATCGGTAAATAAAAATATCTGATCATTTTTTTGCAACTGAAATTCAGTTAATGTAAATGATTGCGCGTTTTCTTCAATGGCGGCCGTTACAGCTTGTTTATTGGCCTTTAATTCAATGATGGTGTTTTCACGAATGATCCAACATGGATTATTAGCGCCTGAAAATTGCATTTTAAGTGTGTCGTTAAAAATAATGCAACACCCAATATCCATTCCATCTCTTATTATTTCATTTGATTTTGATCGTAAATTCTTTTTTAATTCTGAATTTAAAAAATCAAGCAAGTTTGCAGATGACATAACGTGTTTGTCGAGGATAGCTTGGTTTAAAATAGATGAGCCCAGCATGCTTAAAATTGCTCCCGGAACCCCATGACCTGTGCAATCTGCAACAGCAATACTTCTGAAATTTTTTTGAATGGTAGTGTAATTTCTTGAATCCATCATCCAGTAAAAATCGCCACTAACAATATCTTTTGGTTTGTAAATTACAAATGAACCTGGGAATGATTCATTTATATCACTTTCTGTAGGTAAAAAACTGTTTTGGATGCGTTTGGAATAATTGATCGAATCGATAATTTCTTTTTGTTTTTCTTCGATCAGGTGTTTTTGTTTGCTGATCTCAATGTTCTTTTCTTTATTTTGTTTTAATGAATTGTAAATGAAATATGAAAAGATGAGAGTAATTATAAGAATAAATCCAATGGCAATACTAATGTTTTGTTGTACCTTTTTCTCAGCACGAGATTTTTCATCTTTTATTTCTTGAGCAGCTTTAAATTCTGCGTCTTTCAATTTTATTTGATTTTCATATTGGTTTTGCAGCGATAGTTTTTGAACAGCAGATTTATTGATGATCTTATTGTAGTAATAAAATTTTTCATAAAGTTCAAGTTTAATGTCGGTGTATGTTTTGTCGTTGCCTATCTCGGAAATGGCACCTCTGATTGTTTCAAGAGCATCATTACTGGCGTTAAGCTTCTCATAAATGGAAAGTGAATTCATTAGGTGAGTAACACCATCTTTTTTTTGACCTTTTCCAACCAGTAATTCACCATAAGTTCTTTCATAAAGTGCCATAAGTAGTTCGTTGTGTAAACTAAAAACTATTGGCTTAGCTTCGTTTAGGTATTGATCTGCTAAACCCGAATTGTTTTTCATATTTGCAAAACCTGCCATGGCGAGTAAACTTTGCGCCATACCCTTTTTATCGCCAATTTGTTTTCTGATCTGGTAAGAACTTTTTATTGATTGTAAAGCTTCATTGTAATTTTTGCCTTTTAGCAACATTCCTATATTGTGCAATAAATGTGCTTTCATATCTTGATTGTTGCTTTTTTTAGCAAGCAAAAAACATTTTTTTAAATGCAGTAATGATTGTGTAGTATCACCTAAATAAAGATAGATGTTTGAGATGTTGTTAAGAGAAGATAAAATTCCAATTTTGACTTTAACTTTTTGTTCTAGATTTAAAGCTTGATTATATAATTCCATCGCTTTTAAAAGTTCGCCGCGGTTTTGATATACATTGGCTATATTGGAGTAGGAAACAACTAAATTATCATAGTCTTTTATTTCCTCGTTTACTTTTAAAGCGAGATTATAGTAATAGAGTGCCGAATCAATTTTGTCACTGAAATTAAAATAATAGTAACCAATGTTGTTTAATCCTAGTGCTCTGCTACTCTCATAATACTTTCTCTCTTCCGAATTACAGTTCTTCAGTTTTTCGATACTGGTTTTTAACATGAGTTGATTATAACGTGGCCATATCTTCTCGTCATAAACATTTTCAACCAATGCATTTAGTTGTTTTAATCTTCCAGTATCTGATTTTTCAGAATGATATTTAGTTAAATAGGTATTTAATGTAGTAAAATCCGATTCGCTTATGCGAGATCTGTCCAGAGAATCTATCAAATAAAATTTTTTGTCTAAAATTTGCGAATGCAAAAATGTACTAAGAGAGAATATTATAAACAGGAAAAGCTTCCGCATTATCGATAATGGTGGTTGATTTATTTTCTTATAGCATTACTAAAAGGTACCCTGTTCGCAATTGATCTAGCTAGTGTAACTTCATCGGTATATTCCAGCTCATCACCCACCGCAATTCCTCTGGCTATGGCACTCATGATCACATCATAAGCAGCTAGTTTTTTATATATGAAAAATGAAGTTGTTTCACCTTCCATGGTTGCATTTAGCGCTAGTATGATCTCTTTGATCTCTCCAGAACTTACTTTTTCTACAAGAGTTGGTATATTTAATTCAGAAGGTCCAATACCATCCAGTGGCGAGATCAATCCACCCAAAACATGGTAAACACCTCTGTATTGCCCCGTGCTTTCAATGGCTAAAATATCTCTGAAATCCTGCACCAAGCAAATGGTGCTATGATCGCGCTTGGTGTTTGAGCAAATTGTGCAAGTTTCACTTTCGCTGATGTTGTGGCATCTTGTGCAAAATTTAAGTTCTGTTTGTAGTTGTGTTAAAGCGTGTATGAATCCATCAACAACTTTTGGGTCTTGCTTTATTAAATGCAGCACATGGCGTAAGGCTGTTTTTTTTCCAACTCCCGGTAGGCATGCAAACGATTCAACAGCCTGTTCTAATATTTTTGAACTATATTCCAATTTCCTATAAATTTCAGTAAAATTCACTTAAAACACGGCTTTTCATTTCAATACTTTATTAAAACTTATTCAAACTTATTTGTTTAGAAATATTAAGCAAGTATGTTAAATATCAAATGTTTTGGGGCATTTTTGATGTATGATCTCTCCAATTGTTATCATATTTTTTATTGTTGCTTATTTTTTGATCTTACTGGTAATGGGTTATGTTACCTCGCGTAAGGTTACAGCTAATTCGTATTTCTTAGGAAACAAATCATCGCCTTGGATACTTGTGGCTTTAGGAATGATCGGCGATTCATTAAGTGGTGTTACTTATATTTCTGTTCCGGGAAAAGTTGGTACGGCGCATTTCTCCTATTTACAGATCATATTAGGCTATTTTGTTGGCTACTTTATCATTTCACATATTTTGTTGCCTTTGTATTATCGCTTAAATCTTACTTCCATCTATGAGTATTTGTTGTCACGTTTTGGAAGGATAACGCAAAAAACAGGAAGTTTATTTTTTATTATTTCGCGTTTATTGGGTGCTGCCGGCCGTTTGTATTTAGCGGCAAGTGTAATTCAGTTTTTTGTATTCGACCGTTTGTTTGGTAACAGTGTACCCTTTGGCTTAAGTGTATCTTTTATTTTATTACTGATGTTACTTTATACCTATAAAGGTGGTATAAAAACATTGGTGTATACAGATACCATTCAAAGTGTTTTCTTGGTTTTAGGCGTTGTATTATCTATTGTTGCCATAACCAATCAAATGAACATCTCTCTTTTTGAGGCTGCAAAAAATGTGATATCATCCGAACATTCTCAATCATTCTTTTTTGATTTTAAAAAGTCGAATTTCTTTTTTAAAGATTTTATTGGCGGTGTGTTTACGGCTGTTGCTATGACCGGACTTGATCAAAACATGATGCAAAAGAATTTAAGTTGCAAATCGCTACCGGAGGCTCAAAAGAATATTTTTTGGTTCAGCATCATCATGGTTATCGTTAATATTTTCTTCTTATCGTTAGGTGTGTTGTTGTATAATTATTATGAATTTGCCCAAGTACCCTTACCAACAAATACTGAAACCGGAAAGGTGATCACCGATCAGGTCTTTCCGAATTTGGCATTAAATCATCTGGGTGTTTTTTCTGGTCTTGTATTCATCTTAGGTTTAACAGCTGCAACCTTTAGCAGTGCCGATAGTGTTTTAACTACGCTTACAACTTCGGCTTACATTGATGTATTAGAGATTGATAAGCGTTACACAATCCCTGATGAGAAGAAAAGTAAATACCGAACTTTGATCCATATTGGATTTACATTTTTATTGTGGTTAATTATTTTGTTGTTCAAGCAACTTAATAAAAGCGCTTTGGTTGATACGATCTTGATTGTGGCCGGTTATACATACGGACCATTACTAGCCTTGTTCTTTATTGGATTGTTCAGCAAGATCAATTTAAAGGATAAGTATGTGCCTGTGGCTTGTTTAATTGGCCCGGTTGTTTGTTACCTGATAAGCAGCAATTCAAAACTGTTTTTTGGCGATTACCAAATTGGTATGGAGTTGATCATTTTGAACGCTTTGATCTGCAGTTTCTTTTTACTGCTTATTCGCAAAAAAGATCATGTGGTAATTTAATCTACTTCAAACGATACAATACAAATATCATCGGTTTGATTGGCATTAGCTCGCCATTTATTAATTAAACTAAGTATTTTTCGTTTTCTTTCTTTTAACGGAACTTCTTCAACTTCCAATAATATTTCTTTGAAGCGTTTGTTTCCTAAACGTTTTTCGGTGATGGAGCTGAACTGATCAATAGCACCATCGGATGACATGTAGATCTTATCGTTAGATTCAAGCTGAATGAATACCGCTTCGTAATTGGCCTTTAAATGCTTGTTCTCTAAACCAATTGGTTTTCTGCTGCCTTTGTACTCTATGATCTCTCCTTTACGGCAAATGTATAAGGTATGCATAGCGCCTGCAAACAATAAGGTTTTATCGGCCTTGTTGTACGTACAAAATGTAATATCCAAACCATCGTTCACATCCTCATCAGAATTTTTTTGATGGAATGAGTTGTAAATACTGCTGCTTAAAAGATCAAGAATAATGCCCGGATTAAAGTTTTGCCATTTATCAATAATGGTATTTAAGTAAGTTGTAGATAAAATTGATAATAATGCACCCGATACGCCGTGGCCCGTACAATCTCCAACAGCAAGTAACGAGTAGTTATTCATTTCTTTTACCCAATAAAAATCACCACCTAATGCATCGCGTTGCAATAACATGGCAAATGATCTTTGAAAAACACGGCGTAAAGCATCCTCGTTTGGTAAAAATGCATCCTGAATACGTTTCGCGTAATTGATGTTTGCCGAAATGTTCTTATTCTTTTCAGAGATAATATCTTTGTTTATTAATTGATCAATGATCAGTTGGGTAGAAGAAATGATCTGATTAATGGTTGCTTTTAGTTCATTGAAATTGCCCGGTACGTTAGAGAATAAGTTGATCGATGCGTACAGTTTGTTATTAATGTAAATAGGTGTTGCATAGGCCGATCGGATACCACTGTAGTACCATTTTTTTTCATCCTCTATCAAATTTGGTTTCAAATCGTAATCTACCACATCATAAATTCCTTCCGTTAAAAAGGCCTGTAAAATAAATATCTGATCAAATGGAAGATCCTTGTAACGCACTTCTGTTCTTTTTTTACTGATGTGATGCAGGTTGCCTATCTTTTTATCAAAATCAAATTTTAAGATGGATGCACGTTCGATATTGGCCAATTTATTGAATAAAAGATCAAGGAGGTCTTCAAACACATCTTCTACTTTAATGTTGTTGATGAGTTTGTTTTGTGCCTCATTTAAAATGGCCAGGTTTTTATTTTGTGCTGCGATCTCATCGTTTTTCTGATCGATCAATTGTTTGTTCTCAAATTGATTTAAAGCTACTTGAAGTACGTTTGCAATTTCTTCTATGGTGCTTAATTCGTAGTTCGAATACACATTTGGTTTTAATGAGTATACCGCTACAAAACCACTGTTGATGAGTTTTGGTTTAACGCAAGCAATAATAACGGATTGAATATTAGTGATCGGCTGCTGTAATTCCTCTAGTATTTTAAATGCTTCTGCATCCTCTTCTTTCCAATCATTAAGCAAGCCATTCTTTAAATTCACTAAAAAATCAATCTGTTTATCGTTGAGTTTAAGTGTGTTTTCAAATGTAAAGGTGTTGTTGCGATTGATTGAATAAGTTTGAAGTGTTTTTTTATCAATATTCAAATAATTAAAAACATAGGATTTGGCATTGTGCGAATCCTGAATGATCTCTTTTAAAATGGTGTTGTTCAATTGATCAAATGAAGTAGATTGAATAACGAGCTTTTGAAACCTGTTTCTTGTTTCTAAATTCTCGTTGGCAACTTCTAATTGTTTTGAATAAGCTTCGATCTCTTTGTTCTTCCGTTCAATGATCTTGTTCTTTTCAAACTCAATGTAATAGGTTTTAATGTAGTTGCTAATATCGCTAATATAGTGCGTGTCATTAGCGGCAAAATCAAAGTGAAAATCGGTATACAGCCCTATGAATCCAATTACCTGATCGTTATCTTTAAATTCATGTATAAGTGCGCTTTTTGCAAATTTTGGCTGGTCAAGTAAGTACAATAATAAGATATCTTCCTTTTTTTCAAAATGGTGATAATTCTTTTTAGTGAGTTTAATGATCGTATCTTTAATACTTGTATTAAGCGGTTGTAAAGTTTGTTTTAATTTTTTGTTGAAAATATCAATGTAAAATATATTTAAGAAGTTATCGCTTGTTATTAAGTTAAGCGTAATAAATTGGGTAGATTGAGCGTGTTTAATTAAGGTGGTTAAAACAGTTTCGGCTAATTGTTCAATAGTTTTAGCACCTAAAATAGCTTGCTTTAATTCGTAATTTTCTTTAAGCTCAGAATAATAATCATTGAGTTTTTTCTCGGCTTTTACACGTTCTGAAATATCACGGCAAATTGCTTGAGCGCCTGATAGTTTTTTGGTTGCCGGATCGGTTTTAAAGATGATCTGTTGCCCAAGCCATAATTCACTACCCGATTTTGTAATTACCGGAAATTCAATATACGTTTCAAAATTATTTTTTTTCAGTTCGGCAATGTTATGATCCAGTACGCGGTTAAAATGATCGGGATGAATCAATTCTTTAAAATCTTTTTTAGCAAATTCTTCTCGGTTGTAACCGGTTGCATTAATTGCAATTTCATTTACATAAGTAAATCTGCCTTTTTCATCAGTTGTATAAATGATATCGCGGGCATTTTCAACTATGTGTTTAAATTCTCTTTCTTTCTCTTGTTTCTCAGTAATATCGGTTCCTATGGCAACCGTGTTGCCATTTTGCATACGATTATTTTCCCATTGTATCCAAATACGTTCCTTTTTCTTGGTCTCTAAAAGTATTTTTGACGTTTTGTCCATTGTACCTTTGATCAGTTTTTCACGCGTATTCTTATCACCTTCAATCATTTTTCTGTTCTTCCACCAACCTTCACCTAAAACTTCATCCTCTGTATAACCCAATACGTCTTTAAATGTGTTATTTACAAAAATAATTTCGCCCTTACTGTTCGAAACAATTACAATTGCTTTGGTTGTATTTAAAATGGTTTCAGAAAAAGAAATGCGTTGATTGTTTTTAATGAATAAGATGAGCGACACAAATAGGACACAACAAACAGCAAACAAATACAAGTATGGATGTAAAATTGGCTGTTTGATTACCAAAGTGAATCCAAAATTGCTAAGGGTAATGAATATCGAAAAGTATAGGAATGATTTTACGGTATTTATAAAAGATGTGCTGGCTGTAATTAAAATAATGAAACCAATTGCGTAATACCAGTCTAATTGTGTGCGAAAAAGGCAAAATAAAATACTTAAACATA
Source organism: Bacteroidia bacterium (assembly GCA_044360115.1). Lineage (GTDB taxonomy): Bacteria > Bacteroidota > Bacteroidia > B-17B0 > Aurantibacillaceae > Aurantibacillus. The sequence goes on along the minus strand of JBIKKW010000036.1, from coordinate 9,970 downwards.
AAACAGAATAAGTAATTAAAATAAGGTATTTAATGGTGTTAAGATTGTTTTTTTTAAAGTAAGTGTATGAAAACAACCAAAGTGTTATTGCAGCATTACCAGCCAAAACGTATAGATCTTCTTTAACCTGAGTTCCCTGAATAAAAGATCGGAACAATGCCGATATAGGCAAACCTATGGTGGCAAAAAATAAAGTGATACGTATTAAATTGATGTGTAAAAAGGGTTCTGTTTTATTATAATCTTCTACATTTTTTTTCTCTTTTATCAAAAAGTAGATCAAGGTGCCAAAATAAAGCAAATAAAAGAGGATCAAACCAATTAACAGACCTATGTGATTGTTATGAAAACTGCCCGAAACCATTATAATTCCTCTAAATTAACGGAAAAATCAAACAAAACAAGCTATTTGGGTTATTAAAAAAGTACTTTTAATATCTTTTTTTAAAGAATTGAAAGCGAGGACTTTATTTTCCAATATTTAAAGTGAATTTTTATACCCATTTTCATGAATGTTAAAATTTACCTGATTGGTTTGATGTTTTTCCTTGGCCGCTTTTTAGGCTTTGGCCAAAGTTTAGCTGATATCGCCGAGAGTGCGCATATCTCTTATGAGAATAAAGAATACGATAAAGCGTATGGCCTATTCGATCAATTGGTCTCCAAATCACCAAAAACAATTGATTACAAGTTTAAACTTGGCATTTGTTCAATGAACTATCCTGAAAAGAAGATGCGCGCCATTGAGATCTTTGAAGATCTAAAGAAAACAGTAAAAAACCCTGAAGGAGCATATTATTTAGGTAGAGCATATCATGTGAATTATCAATTTGACAAGGCAATTGCTGAGTTTGAAGAATTCATTCAAAATAATAAGAATTCAACAAAAGATGAGAAACGTTTAAACAACGAAGCACAACAATATATTACCAATTGTAAAGCAGCTAAAATACTTTTAGAAAACAAAGTGGTTGCTGATTTTAAAAATTTGGGTGCACCGGTAAATACAGATGAAGATGAATATGTGCCATCCATAACTGCCGATGAATCCATCATGTTGTTTACTTATCGCGGGAAAAATAGTATTGGTGGAAAGCTAAATGAGCAGCTTCAGCCCGATGAAGAGGAAGGTGAATACCATGAGGATGTATACATCACTACGATGAATCCTGATTCAACATGGGCAGCTCCACAAAGTGTATTAACGGTAAATACTAAAGGTAACGATGCTGCAATTTCTGTTTCGCAAGACGGCCGATACATGTTCCTGTTTCAAAGTGATGAAAAAAATTCGGGTGATATTTTCATGAGTGTATTAAGCGGTACCACTTTCTCTAAACCGGAACCATTGAATGAGAACGTAAATTCGGATGCTTGGGAAGGCAGCTGTTGTATTTCTGCCGATGGTCAGGTACTTTATTTTGCAAGCGAACGCCCGGGAGGCTACGGTGGTCGAGATATTTGGGCCAGTGTAAAAATTAATAACGATTGGGGACCGGCTGTAAATCTTGGTCCTAAGATCAATACAAACCTAGATGATGATGCACCTTTCATACATCCTGATGGTATCACGTTGTTCTTTAGTTCAAAGGGACATCAAAGTATTGGTGGTTACGATATCATGTTCTCTATTATGAAAGAAAATAGTTGGACCGAACCAAAAAGTATGGGCATTCCTTTAAATACAACTGAAGACGACCGTTACTACGTGATCAACTCACGTGGTGATAAAGGCTACTTTAGTAGTAACCGCCCAGGTAGCGGAGGAAAAGGCAAGCAAGATATATATACGGTTGCACCGGGTATTTTAGGCGAAAAACCAATTGTTGCTTTATTAAAAGGTGTTATTTACGGAAATGATAAACCCATTGAGGCAAACATTGAAGTAATGAAAAACAAAGAGAATAAATTAATTGGTCCGTATGTGTCAAATAATGTAACCGGTAAATACTTAATGGCAATTAGTCCGGGTTCAACTTACCGCATAAAAGTATATGCCGATGGTTACGAACCTATTATTGAAGATCTGGATATTGAGAAGTTGGATAAATATTTGGAAGTAAAAAAAGATTTTTATTTGTATCCGCCGGGGCCACCAAAAACCGATACTGCCAAAACAACTGTTACACCAACTGTAGCAAATACACCAAGCGTTACCGAAACACCAACAGTTGTGGTTGATACACCGCCTTGTACCGCTATGCTATTACCTGATTTTGCACCGTTAAAAGGTAAATCGTTGAACGATCCTGCAAACTATAAAATGTTATTGGATATGGCAGGTAACTATTGTGCGCAAGGTTTGGTATTTAAGGTGCAAATTGGCGCTTACCGCAAGCCGCAAAATTTTAAATATCAAAATTTAGTAGAGTTTGGTAAGCCTGAGGTGAATGATTATCCGGATGGTATAACTCGCTTTACACAACAACAATTTACAACCATTAATGATGCCGAACAGTTTCGTCAGAAAGCCATTGCAAAAGGGCAAAAAGATGCATGGATCGTAGCGTTTGTAAATGGTAAGCGTTATACCGTTGAAGAACTTATTATGCTTGATTTCTTAGGAAAAAGCATTAATTGATATTGGTCACCAAGACACGAAGGCACGAATGTTTGTTTTATTTTTTGTGCTGTGTTAAACTTAGTTTTTGTGTCTTCGCGTCTTAGTGACAAACTCATTTCAAGTAATTTTTAAGAATAAGATCTGCCTTTTCAGCCGCTTTGGAATCTACTTTTAATTCGGGTGCATGATGCGGTTTTTTGCGCGAATCAAATATCAATGCGCCCTTGCATCCCCAGTGTTTGTTTTCTGTTAGTTCATCAACACCGTAAATATCGTGTGAAGGATTACTACGCGTGTAGGTTACCCATAAATAATCCTGTAATTTATTTTTCCCGAAATCAAAATCATCAAATAAAACTATTTGCGCAATGCCGTTCAGTTCTTTTAATTGCTTTAATGACACAATAAATTCGCTGATCTCTTTTTTGGCATTAGCACTATTGGTGTACGCATTAAATTTGATCATAATCACACCCGGCAAAATAAATTGCGCATCCAACACACCTTTTACATTAAATATTTCTGCAGGTAAACTTGTTATCAGTTCCTTACTTTTATTACCATACGCGGCCAATACAACTTTACTTCCTTCGTTCAATCCTTCGCCGCTGTAATCCAATGTATCTATACTTGTTTTGGTGTAAAAATGCAGATCGCGCTCAGGGCTTAAGCGTTCAAAAACATAAGTTAAATACGTTTCAATATCATGGCAATTTAATTTACCATGTTCATCGCCGCTTATAAATAAATATTTTGCCAAACTCAATTGGCCGGTTCCTAAAATTCGGTTGGCTTGCGTTAAAAGTTCAGCAGGGCGTTTGTTGTTTAAATACGGTGTGTAGCGTTCGCTGCCAACCGCCAGTAATAATGGATGCACGCCTGCAGCATCAACCGCATGAACTTCTTTAACACCCGGAATTTCTTTTGGAATGGCGCTTCCGCTAATTTCATGTATCAAAGCACCAAAGGCTGTGTCTTCCTGTGGTGGTCTGCCAACAACCGTAAAAGGCCAAATGGCATTTTCTTTAGCGTACACTTTATGAACACGCATTAATGGGAAATCGTGCTTTAAACTGTAATAGCCCAAATGATCGCCAAACGGACCTTCAGGTTTATTTTCATTTGGGTAAACTTCGCCGGTAATAACAAAATCAGCATCTAACGAAATGCAATAACCATCTTTGTAAGCATAACGAAAACGGCGGCCACCTAATGCGCCTGCAAATGTAAGTTCACTAATGCCTTCAGGTAATGGCATTACAGCGGCTAAGGTGTGTGAAGGCGGACCACCAACAAAAATGCTCACCTTTAAAGGTTTGCCTGCTAAATTACTTTTTGTTTGATGTATGCCAATACCACGGTGCAATTGATAATGTAAACCGATCTCCTTATTCATGGAGTAATTGTTACCACTTAGTTGAATTCGGTACATTCCTAAATTAGAATTCATTACACCGGGTTTATCAATATCTTCGCTGTACACTTGCGGCAAGGTAACAAAGGCACCGCCATCCAAAGGCCAATGTTTTATCAAAGGAAGATCTTCAATTTTAATTTCTTTAAAATTACCCGATGAAAAAGATGATTGTTTTGGAAGTGCTTTTATGCCTGCCAATCCGGTTGAAATATATTTGAATGGTTTTTTTAATGCCGCTAATGGATTGTTGCGCAATTGCACTAACTCCTGCATCACCGCAAAGGTGTCTCTGAACATGAATTTACTGCGTTCAACCGTACCAAATAAATTACTTACTGCGGGGTATTTGCTGCCTTTAACTTTTTCAAACAATATGGCTTTGCCTTTTGCTTCAAATACTTTTAAATGAATGGTGGCTAATTCTAAATTCGGATCAACTTCTTCTTTGATGCGTATCAAATGACCATTTTTTTCAAGATCAGTAATACATTCGTTAAGTGATTTGTAGCCCATGTTAGTAATACAACAGAGTAAAGATAAAGTTTAATTTTTCAATTTCATATTTCAATGATGGATGAATGGTAAATTGAAAGGTGTTGTTTTTATGTGGATGAATTGCGTGAGCGATTGCAGCGGAAAGCCCGCACCCTGAGCGCAGCGAAAGGGGCGTACTTGCAGCGGAAAGCGCGGCCCCGCCCAAAATGCTTTTACAAAAAAAGGATAAGCGATTGCGGGGCACGCCCAAAAAATTAATAGAACAGAGTTGATTAATTGATACATTTGCGTTTTAATAATGGAAACCTACGCCAACAGATATTTTATTGTTTACAAACCCTACAAAATGGTTTCGCAATTTGTTAGTCCGGATAACGTAAACCTGCTGGGCCAATTGGATTTTGATTTTCCGGAAGGCACGCATGCTATTGGGCGCTTGGATAATAATTCGGAGGGGTTATTGATATTAACCACCAATAAAAAAGTAACGAAGCTGTTGTTTCAATCGGATATAGCGCATAAGCGAACGTATTTGGTGCAGGTGCAATGGTTGGTTACACCCGAAACACTTGAAAAATTGCGCACCGGCGTTACCATTTTAATGAAGAACAGCGGCGGCGGAAGTTACCACACACAGCCCTGTGAAGTGGATATAATTGAGAAACCTGCTAACTTACCAAAACGCCATCATGAGTTCAGAGAATCGTTACCACATACCTGGTTGCGCATGACCTTAACGGAGGGAAAATTTCATCAAATACGAAAAATGGTTGCAGGCGAGCGCCATCAATGCAAGCGATTGATAAGGGTTTCTATTGAGGATCTGCACCTGGGCGACTTGCAACCCGGTGGTGTAAGAGAAATTGCGGAGGAAGAATTTTTCAGAGCCTTGAAGATAGATAACTGGCAATAAATTCATTTAATTTTCATTTTTCCAACTATTGTTGGCTACTCGTTTTTTCTGTTAATAAAACAGATTTCGGTGCCATGGTGATAAGTTTATATTTGCTTTACAAGTATTGAGATTATGAGCGATGTAAAATTATTTTTTAAGATTGCGGATGATTTAAAAATTACCACGCAACAAGTAAATGCCACTGTAAAGTTATTAGATGAAGGTGCAACCGTGCCATTTATTTCGCGTTACCGTAAAGAAGTAACTGGTAGTTTAGATGAGGTACAAATTTTGGCCATTAAAACCGAAATTGAACGTTTACGCCAGTTAGAAGCACGTCGCGAAAGCATTTTAAAATCAATTGATTCGCAAGGTAAGTTAAGTGATGAATTAAAAGATAAGATCATGGAAGCAGATACGCTTTCAAAATTGGAAGATCTTTACTTGCCATACAAACCAAAACGACGCACCAAAGCCACCATTGCAAAAGAAAAAGGTTTGGAACCTTTGGCGCAATTTATTTTTTCGCAAACCAACCCAAATGCATTTGAAGAAGCATTGAAGTTTGTAGACAAAGAAAAGGGAGTAGAAAACCCGGAGGAAGCTTTGCAAGGTGCGCGCGATATTATTGCAGAGATGGTGAGTGAGGATGCCGTTGTGCGTGATACCATTCGTGAGCAATACAAGCGTTCGGCCATTATTAAAAGCCGTGTGATAAAAGGAAAAGAAGAGGCCGGAGAAAAGTTTGAAGATTATTTTGAGTGGGAAGAGCCTTTGGCAAATTGTCCGAGTCACCGTATGTTGGCCATGCGCCGTGGTGAGAAAGAAGATATTTTGATATTGGATATTGTGATTGATGAAGAGGCAGCTTTACAAACCATTGAACGAAAAGTGATCACATCGCGTGGCGAATGCGCTGAGCAAATTAAAGAAGCTATTGCCGATGGTTACAAGCGTTTACTATCACCCAGCATTGAAGCTGAAACGCGTTTAATAACAAAACAACAAGCAGACGAAAAAGCCATACAGGTATTTGCAGATAATTTACGTGAATTGTTATTGGCATCGCCATTAGGACAAAAAGCCATTTTAGCATTAGACCCCGGTTTTAGAAGTGGTTGCAAAGTAGTTGCTTTAAATGCGCAGGGCAAGTTATTGGAAGAAACAGTTATTTATCCGCATGAGCCGCAACGCAAAGTAGTTGAAGCAGAAAACGTGGTATTGGCTTTATGCGCCAAACATAATTTGGAAGCCATTGCAATTGGTAATGGAACAGCATCGCGCGAAACAGAACAATTTGTGCGCAATATAGATGTGTTACCAAAAAGTATTCCGGTAATTGTGGTAAACGAATCGGGTGCATCGGTTTATTCAGCATCGGATGTTGCGCGTGAAGAATTTCCAACCTATGATGTAACGGTGCGTGGCGCTGTGTCGATTGGTCGCCGTTTAGCCGATCCCTTAGCGGAGTTGGTAAAGATCGATCCGAAATCAATTGGAGTAGGGCAGTATCAGCATGATGTAGATCAATCTTTATTAAAAGATAAATTGGATGATGTGGTTGGTTCGTGTGTGAATGGTGTAGGCGTAGAATTGAATACGGCATCAAAACAATTATTATCATACGTATCGGGTATTGGTCCAACACTTGCGCAGAACATTGTAGAGTATCGCAACGAGCATGGCGCCTTCAGATCGCGTAAGCAATTAATGGAAGTACCTCGCATGGGTGAAAAGGTATTTGAACAGTGCGCCGGTTTCTTGCGTATACGCGATGGTGTTCATCCTCTTGATAAAAGTGCGGTGCATCCGGAGAGTTATCACATTGTTGAGCAAATGGCCAAAGATTTAAATTGCGGAATTGATGATCTGATAAACGATAAAGAGTTGCGTAAAAAAATTCAGTTACAAAAATATGTGACCGAAACGGTGGGTTTACCAACCTTAAAAGATATTGTGAATGAGTTGGAAAAACCGGGACGAGATCCGCGTAAGAGTTTTGAGATATTTAGTTTTGATGAGAATGTGCATGAAGTGAACGACCTGCGCGAAGGCATGCGTTTACCGGGCATTGTTACCAACGTCACAAACTTTGGAGCTTTTGTTGATGTGGGTGTGCATCAGGATGGATTGGTGCATATTTCGCAGTTGAGTGATACGTTTGTGGATGATCCGAATAAAATTGTAAAGGTAGGGCAGAAGGTTTGGGTACATGTTACCGAGGTGGATGTAAAGCGCAAGCGTATTGCTTTATCAATGAAAGGAGAGGGTAATGTGAGTAAACCAGCAGGCAGTAGCAGTAAGCAGTCGAAGCCGGTTGAAGAAAGTTACGACCCAAATGATATGAAATCGGCTTTAGCAGCGCTTAAAGGAAAGTTTGGGAAGTAATGACAGAATACGGTCTTATAGGAAGAACACTAAAGCATTCGTTCTCTAAAACTTATTTCGAAAAAAAGTTCGCGCAGCTTGGTTTAACTGATCATGCGTATTTGAATTTTGAATTAGAAAAAATTGAGGAGGTAAAAGAGTTGATCGCAAAGCATCCTAATTTAAAAGGCTTTAATATTACCATTCCTTATAAAGAAAGCATTATTCCGTTTTTAGATGAACTCAGTGCAGAAGCGAAAGCCATTGGTGCTGTTAATTGCGTGAAAATTAGAAGTGGCAAACTGATCGGTTATAATACCGATGTATTTGGATTTGCATCGAGTGTAAAACCATTTATAGAACCGCATCACAACAAAGCATTGATATTAGGAACAGGTGGCGCCAGTAAAGCCATTGCCTACGCTTTAAAAAATATTGGTATTGAGGTTTTTTTCGCGAGTTCGTCAAAACAAGGAGCAACAACTTTTTTATATAGTCAATTGAATGAGCATATGATCAGGGCATTTAAACTGATCGTAAACACAACGCCTTTAGGTATGTTTCCCGATGTGAATGTTTGTCCTGATATTCCGTATGAATTTCTTACACCGGAGCATTTGTGTTACGATGCCATTTATAATCCCGAAACAACTTTATTCTTACAAAAAGCAAAAGCGCAAGGTGCTGTAACCATTCATGGTTTAAGCATGTTGCAATTGCAAGCCGAAAAAAGTTGGGAAATTTGGAATGCTTGATGAGCCAATTAATTTTAACGTAGACCTTTTTTTCTTTCTCTTTCTTCACGTTCGCGACGTTTTTCATCGCGGTATAAAAAATCTTTACGCATACGTTCGCCAACAACAAAAACATCTTTTTGAAAGAACACGCAGCAAGCTTCTACTTTTACTTCGGCCTCTTCATCATCCATAGCAATGGTAGCAGATTTACGATGAATGGGGCAAAGCATTTTTTTAACTGTTTCTTTTATTTGTGCTTCTAAAGCTTTGTTAGGGCGTTTGAGTTTCATATAACAAATATAGGGAATATGTTATTTTTTATACTAAAAGGTAGTCGTAATAAATGAGGAGCTAGCATATCTTAAATTACTTTAAAAACGCAGTTCATTTCAAAATTCTAACGATATTTGTGGTGTAATTATGCGCGACGTCATTTGGACAATCATCATCATTTGGGTAGTTTATAAACTGGTAGATCTGTTTAGAGGCACTTCCGTTAAAAAAACTTTCGTGTACAATAAATATGAATACCACAACGCTTCACAAAACAAGTCGTCTAAACCCGAAGGAAGCGTTACTGTTGAATCTAAAACTTCAACACAAAATAAACAAGCTAAAGCCAATACCAGTGATGGCGAATATGTTGATTTTGAAGAGATTAAATAATATTTAATTTCCATTGGGTGTTTTGTTGCCCGCATTAAATCCTTAACTTTACCGAAATTTTAAATTTTATGGCTAGCGATAACTTTCAAGCACATGACTATTTTTTAATGGATGAACTTTTAACCGATGAGCACAAACTGATCAGAGATACAGCGCGAGCTTGGGTTAAAAAAGAAGTAACTCCAACTGTTGAAGATTTTGCACAAAAAGCAGAGTTCCCAAAACATTGGATCAAAGGCTTAGCCGAAATTGGCGCTTTTGGTCCGTATATCCCAACCGAATATGGTGGTCCGGGTTTAGATCAAATTTCATACGGTATCATCATGCAAGAGATCGAACGTGGTGATAGCGGTTTACGTTCTACAGCTTCTGTACAAAGTTCATTGGTAATGTATCCTATCTATTCTTATGGTAGTGAAGATCAAAAACGTAAGTATCTTCCAAAATTAGCTACTGGCGAATTAATGGGTTGCTTTGGTTTAACAGAGCCTGATCATGGTAGTAATCCGGGCGGAATGATCACCAATTATAAAGATGCAGGTGATGGCAAACACGTGGTATTAAATGGTGCTAAAATGTGGATCAGTAATGCGCCATTTGCTGATATTGCTGTTGTTTGGGCTAAGGATGAGAACGGCGAAATTCGCGGATTAGTAGTTGAGCGTGGCATGAAAGGTTTTACAACACCTGAAACACATGGCAAATGGAGCTTACGTGCAAGTGCAACAGGTGAGTTAGTATTTGATAATGTATTGGTTCCTAAAGAAAATATTTTCCCTAACATCAAAGGTTTAAAAGGTCCTTTAGGTTGTTTAAATAGCGCCCGTTAC
>JBIKKW010000035.1:0-24728 GCA_044360115.1 Bacteroidia bacterium | reverse complement strand
ATGTCATACCAATCGGCACTGCGGTTACTAAAAAGCGTGCCTTGCATTACCTCAAGCGCTGAGCCGTAAAGTATGCCTAAGATCAAGAATAAATAAATATTATTTTTTGATGGCGTTGTTTTTTTAACGTTAACAAAAAGCAAGGAACAAAGTACAAAGAACATGCCTGCATGTACCCATTTATCAAAGCTAAACATTTCCAACAAGCTAACAGATGGTATGTATTGGCCTGGCATTGAACATAAGCCCAAAATGATCAAAGCCCAGGTAATGGCTAATAATTGACTATGTTTTAAAATGAATTGTTTCATAATAAAAAACCCTTTTCTGTTTGAAAAGGGAATTTTAAAATTTATGTAAGTTTTGGTTTACGCGCCGATCAATTTTTTGTAATCGTCAGCACTTAATAAACCAGCTAATTCTGATGTATTTGTGATTTTGATCTTGATCATCCATCCGCTTCCGTAAGGATCTTTATTTACACTCTCAGGTGCACTATCAATATCTTTATTCACTTCTAAAACCTCACCGCTAACCGGCATAAACAGATCGCTAACAGTTTTAACAGCTTCAACAGTACCAAAAACAGCATCTTTATCAACTGTTTCACCAACTGTATTTACATCAACATAAACAATGTCACCTAATTCTTTTTGAGCAAAATCGGTAATGCCAATGGTAGCGTTGTCGCCTTCTACACGGATCCATTCATGGTCTTTAGTGTATTTTAAGTCTGCAGGAAAATTCATGATTTTAATATTTTTGCTACAAATGTAAAGGTTTGTTTAGAATATGCAAATGTTTATTATTTACTAATATTCAATAGGTCGGCCACCACAAAGGTGCTGCCGCCAACAAAGATGAGGTCGCCGCTTTTACAAGCCTTTTTAGCAACCTTTAAGCCCTTTTCAACGGAATCGTAGGCATTGCCATTCAGTTTATGAACTGCTGCTTTTTTTTGTAGTTCAATGCTATCTAACGCTCTTGGCACACTTGCTTTCACAAAATAATAAATGGCGTTTTTTGGCAACATCTTCAGGATCTTTTCTACTTCTTTATCATTAACAGTTCCAAAAACACAATGTAATTGTTTAAATGTATAGCGTTTTAAATTTGCCAAAACCTGTTCAATACCATCTTCGTTGTGTCCTGTATCTGCAATTATTAATGGCTTTTCAGAAACGGTTTGCCATCTGCCTTCAAACTTGGTAAGCTTACAGGTGTTTGAAAGTGCTTTTTTAATGTCTTTTTGTTCGATCACAAAACCTTTTTGAATGAGCACATCAATGGTATTTAATACACCTAAAAGATTTTTTAATTGATAGGATCCGGTAAGATCGAGAGAGTAAACAGAACCGCACAATTCCTTTTTATCGAACAACTCCACTTGTAAAAAACCAAGATGGTGTTTGTGTGCTATTATCTTATAGCGTTTATCGGCATACTCAATGGGCGATTTCAGTTCATGCGCCTTTGCATTAAATACGGGGTAAATATCACTTTGTTGCTGACTAACAACAACCGGAACTTTTGCTTTAATGATACCTGCTTTTTCAGCAGCAATTTTTGGAAGTGTATCGCCAAGTAAGTTCATGTGATCATATCCAATATTTGTGATCAACGATACTAATGGCGTAATAATGTTTGTTGAATCCAATCGGCCACCAAGGCCAACTTCAATAACAGCCACATCAACTTCCTCTTTCGCAAAATAGTTAAATGCAAGTCCAACCGTCCATTCAAAAAAACTTGGTTCAATTTCCTCAAAGTCTTTTTTGTATTTTTCTACAAAATCAGTCACTTCATTTTTTGGGATCATTTGTCCGTTGATCTTGATGCGCTCTCTGAAATCAATGAGGTGAGGGGAGGTGTACAATCCTGTTTTATAACCCGCTTGTTGCAGTATGGCTGCTATCATATGGCTGCTGCTGCCTTTGCCATTGGTGCCGGCCACATGAATGCATTTTAATTTTTTATGTGGGTTGCCAAGTAATTCGGCAATTTTATACGTATTATCTAAATTGGCTTTGTAGGCTGCTGCGCCTATGCGTTGATACATTGGCAAACGCGAGAAAAGATAGTCTAACGTTTGATTATAGGTCATTTTAATCGAATGCAAAAATAATGGTGATCGTTCCGCGTCTTTCGGTTACTTTGCCATCTACATTGAACTTGGTTGCCATAGCAGCCTGGCGGGCTTTAGCTTTTAGCAAGGCGCTTGATGTGGTGGTGCCTCGTCCGTTTGGATCGGCTTCAACAACATTTCCTTCTTCATCAACCACAATATTTACAACCACTTTTCCTTCTTCTTTTGTATCCTTAGGTAATGTTGGTGGTTTAACTACCATACTTCCTTTAAGGTCAAACTTAAATCCGCTTCCAACGCCGGGGCCGCTTCCAGGGCCAGTTCCCGGTCCGTTACCTGTACCGTTTCCACCACCTGTTCCTCCTCCGGTTCCACCGGTTCCGTTTCCATTGGGGTTTCCGTCAGGGTTACCTTGTTGACCTGCTTCCTCATTATTACCAACACCTCCGCCATTTTTACCTGATTCCTTTTTATACTTTAAAGCTAATTTTTCGGCAGCAGTTAATTCTTTTGGCTTGGGTGTAATAACTACCGTATTGTTTTTTATTTCGGGTTTATCTTCTTTTTTTACCTCTTCTTCTTTCTTAACCTCTTCGTTAATGCTCACGTCACTTTTTTCATCGCTCAACAATTCTTCTTTTTGCGCAGGTTCTTCGCTAACCACAACTTCCTGAGCCGCGCCCATTTGGTTAAAATCAACCACATCATTCCCAACATCCATCATACCCAAAGCCATTTCCATGCCGCCGCCACCGCCCGAATCAGGAAAAGGTGGATTAGGTGTTACAAGATGGAATAGTATTAGAAATAATAAAAGCAAGCCAAAGATCAGCAAGGCAATGGTTGCCGAAATGGTTTTGTTCTTTATTTCTTCCTGGCGGGTAAGGTACATGTTACTTGCTGTTACTTGCCGATGTAGCTAATACGGTTTTACATTTTAATTTATTGCAGATCGTCATAATATCAACCTGATCTTGAATGGTTAATGATTTATCTAGATGCATCACAACTGTAGGATCTGCTTGTTGTGTAGAGAATTTAGCGATCTCTTGTTCCAGAATAGAAAAATCTACTTCGGCATTATTCACAAAAAATTTCCTATCCTTTGAAACAGCCACATGAATTGGTTTTTGATTGTTATCAATGGTTTCTTTTGATTTGGCATTAGGTAAATTTACCTTAATGGCGTTGGGGCTAACCATGGTTGATAAGATCAAAAAGAAAAGCAATAAGAAGAACATGATGTCATTCAATGAATCAGTGCTTACTTCAGCTTCTCTATGTCTTTTGCGTATTCCCATTTGTGTTCTTACAGTTTAGATGAATAATTTATTAAATTCCACAAGCTTATTATTTGCTTGGTTCATTCAACATATCTAAAAATTGAATTTGTGTATCTTCTAAACGATGCGCTAATTTATCTAAACGTGAATTGATCCAGTGGTAAGCAACAAACGCTATCAAACCAATTACTAAGCCGGATGCCGATGTAACCATTTTTTGGTATAAACCTGTTGAGATAACTTCGATCTCTACTGTTTTTGCCAATGATATATCATAAAAGATCTTAATAACACCCACAATGGTACCAACGAATCCAAACATAGGCGCAATACGGCCAATGATATTCAACACATTTAAGTTCTTTTCCAATTTAGCAATTTCGTTAGCCCCGCTTTTGTTCATAGCTTCTCTGATCTCTTGAACAGATTGGCCTATACGCGACACGCCTTGCTCGATCATTAAAGACTCCGGCGTATTTAAGTTTTTACAAAATGCACGCGCGTTGCTAATTTCACCTTTGTGGATCATGTCTTTAAGCGACATAACTAGCGTTGGAAGTTTTTTTCCGGCCTTAGATAAGATGATCAATCTTTCAACCAAAATATAAATACTAACCACCAGTAAAATGGCTAATGGGATCATGATCGGTCCGCCTTTCATCACCATTTCGATCAAAGAGATCTTTGTTTCGGTGATGGCTTCCGGACTAACGGCAGCAGGTGTTATGCCTGTTGGCACATTGGCTAATGAATCGGTGTTTTCGGCCATATTCACAACGGCCGCCCCTGTTTGTAAAATGAATTGAAGCATATAAAATTTATATTTACGAATTTACACTTATAGGTTACTGGTAAATTTTTAGCTTCATTTGATTTTAAACAAGGGTTTGTTCATTATAAACGCATTAATTGGTAAAAGATACATGGCTTAGATACGGCTCTTGGATCTTGAACAATTTAAACGATGAACGTAAATCGTTGAAATAAAAAAAGTCTGCCCCAAACAGTAGGCAGACTCCCATTTTCCATTTAAATCAAACACTAACCTAATTTAAACTTAATTGGAATGTTGTAATACGTTTTAACCGGACGGCCTTTTACTTTACCTGGCGATTTAAAATTAGGGATGAGTTTTACCACACGCATGGCCTCATCATCTAAACCGTAGCCTAAATTATTTTGTAAAAGTATATTGGTAACCTTTCCAAACTCATCTACCACAAATTTCACATAAAGGGTACCTTGTTTGCCTTCTGCAACAGCCATACTTGGGTATACCAAGTGTTTTTTCACAAATGCTAATAATGCCGTGTGTCCACCTTCAAATTCAGGACTTTCATCTAAGCCAAAAGGACCAAAAGGTTCATTATTATTTGCATCCACTGTTCCATTACCGCTACCGGTTAAACTGGTTGTTCCAGTTCCTGTTAGATCAGTGCCGGTGCTTGTAGCGGTGTTCACCGGCTGAATATCTGGATTTAAAGTTTGTGCCGTATCAACCACATGATCATTAATAATGGTTGATGTTTGGTTGTTTTGTTTGGCACCACCTGAATTTGGCTTGCTGGTGTTTTCTTTCGGTTGTTCAGGTTTGTCTTCATATATGGTCATGGCAATCACACGCATACTGTCTATATCTTTTACTTGCCCAATATCGTGCATATCAGCATGATTTTCTTTTAGCCAATAAGCTAAACCTATACTGCTTGCAATGGTGCAAACAACAATAAAAAGCGATTTGAAAATTGTACTGCTATATGCTGAACGAATAGCGTAGGCACCGTAACTTCTGTTTCTGTTTGCAAAAATAATGTTTAACATTTTTTGCTGATCGTTGATAAGGCTCATAACTTCTGTTTTTAAAGGTTTATACTCTTTGGTTAGTTATTTGTTATCTATGATGTAAAATTACTTCGCTTTCCATAAATTATTTTGTGAGAATATAAAACTGGCGCCTTTGCCTTTACAAGTGGATTACAATTTGAAGGAAATGGAAAAATGGTTACCTTGCGTAACATTAAAAAAAGAAAGCAATTGCTCGTGAAAGCCTTGAAAACATTACTAACCAGCGAAAGAAACGTTTTTATTCTATTTGTTTTGATGGTAACCGTTGTATACGGCCGTGTGATCGGTTTTGGTTTTTCGCCAATGGATGAGGAATGGATGGTTTTAAAAAATGAAGGATTTTTAAAGGAATGGGAAAGTATTTTGTATGCATTTAAAGAGCCAACCGGAACAATTTATTATCGTCCCTTATTGCTCATTACGTTCATAATCGATTACCATGTCAGTGGCATTTTACCATGGATGTTCCATTTAACAAACATCATCATGCATGTTTTTGCGGTGTGGTTACTTTATAAAGTTTTGAAACAATATGGTGCATTAAATGAAGTTGCAGTAATACTCGCTTCATTGTTTGTTATACATCCGGCAATTATACACGCTGTTGTTTGGGTGCCCGGCAGAAACGATCTGATGTTAGCCCTGTTCACCTTGCTCGCACTTTATTTTCAAAACGAATATTATGTAAAAGCAAAAAACAAACACTTGGTATTTCTAATGTTATTTTTTGTGGCGGCATTATTTTCAAAAGAGAATGCCATTGTATTACCTTTTGTATTTGTTACGAATCACTTCATATGGAAAGATAATATCCGTTCATTGAAATGGCCGTTTGTGATAAGTATGGTTAGCTTAACGGCTTTATGGTTTTATTTACGAAGCAGTATTGTTGAGGTAAAACCCAACTACGAAGCATCCTTTGTTGATCAGGTCATGTATTCATTTCGCTCACTGATCGTTTTTGTCGGTAAAACCTTGGTGCCGGTTCAACAATCGGTATACCCAACACTCAAGAACGCATGGCTTTGGCCGGGCATTATTACTATTGCCATTTTTTTATTTGTATTGTTTAAACTGCATTGGAAAAGCAAGAAAATTGCTTTATTCGGAATTTTCTTTTTTGTGATCATGCTAGCTATTCCGGCTTGGTTTAATGCAACAAGTGTTAACAGAGAGCAATACGAACATCGTTTGTATGTTCCATTGATGGGATTAATGATCGCTGCAACACAATTACAAATAAAGTTGGATCATACGCGAACAAAAACATTTTTGCTAGCGCTTGCTTCTATATACTTGTACTTGAATTTTACACGAGCAAATTCGTATAAAGATCAGCTTTCTTTTATTGAAAGAGCAGTAGAGGAGTGTCCGGATAATTACTTTTTCCAATTCAGGATGGCCGATCATTTATTTGCAGAGAAAAATTATAAAGGAGCTATTGAGCATTATACAGAAGCCATTGCTTTGCAGCCAAGTAAAGGTATGTTCTTTAATAACCGTGCTAATGCCTATACAGCTATAGGTAACAAAGCAGCAGCCTTGCGCGATTTTGACAGTGCCATTGTGCGATCGAATAACGCACCGGGTGTTTATATTAACAGAATGGCAACCTTGGTAAAATTTAATGAGATCGAGTTAGCAATGAGCGAATTAAAAAAACTGAAAGCGTGTTGCCAGAATATGATACCACCCGAAATGGAACAAGAGATCATGTATAAATGGAATGTAACTGGGTTTAAAAAGATAAATGAAAAACTGATAACCCAACCTAACAATCCAATACTGTATGCGAACAGAGCTAAGTTGTTTTTTGATAGAGGGATGTTAAATGAATCGATCGCTGATCTTGAAAAAGCATGTTCTTTAGACCCTGCAAATGCTGAGCTGAAGAAGTATTTAGAGATGTTAAAAAGTGCAGCAGCCGGAAAATAAAAAAGCCCCATCAATTTTGATGAGGCTTTTTAGAATGACTTACATTTAATCTTTAATAACCTTTATGGTTTTCTTTAAACTTTCAGATTGAATATTTAAGAAGTAAATACCATTTGGTAATAATGATAGATCTATTTCTGTATTATTTTTAAGAACCTTGTTTTCAATTACTACCATGCCTAATTGATTTGTTAGGTTGAAATTAAATTCAAGATTTTCTGTTAAACCTTCTACAACAATTTTACCGCTTGTTGGATTTGGTTTTACAGTAGCATTAATGTTCAACGTTTGATCAACTAAGCCGGCACAATTTGCAACTGATTGAGTGAATACACTTGAAACAGTGCAACCCAATGCACTTGTACCGGTTACGGTATAGTTCGTGTTTACAGTTGGCGAAACTGTTATACTTGATGAGTTTGAACTCGTATTCCACGTATAAGTGTTTGCACCTGATGCACTAATAACAGCAGCACTTCCTAAACACATAACACTTGCAGAACTGCTCACGTTGATAGATGGAATACTAACTGAAACTGAATTTACGGATTGGCCAACGCAGCCATTGGTATTAGTACCACTTGCCGTATATGACGATGTTACTGTTGGATTTACAACGATAGTTGTTGCTGTAGATGTTGAACTCCACGTGTATGTATTCGCTCCGGTAACTGTTAAAGTACTGCTTTGTCCTGAACAAACTAAAGTTGGGTTAATGCTCACACTTAATGTAGGTAAAGGATTTGTATTAACCTGAACTGTTTTTGTAGCTGTACAACTATTGGCATCGGTTGCTGTAACCGTGTAAATAGTATTAGCTGTTGGGCTTGCAGTAGTTAATGAACCAGTAGTAGTGTTACTCCATGAATAGGTTGGAGCACCTGTTCCTCCGGTTGAATTGGCTGTTAAAGTTACTTGATTGCCTATACATACAGCCGTGCTGGAAGCATTTGCATTAACTGTAAGCAAAGAAGGCTGAGTAATTGCCAAAGTAAATGAAGCTGAACAAAGTGATGCATCATAAACAATAGCTGTATAATTACCAGCGCATAATGAGGAAACAGCAGCAGTTGTGAAATTACCAGGTACCCATGAATAAGTTAAACTTGGGGGACCAGAAGCATTCACTGTAGCACTACCATTGCAAGCATTAAAACACAATGCGTTATTTGACGTTATAGAAGCTGTTATTGGAACAGATATAGTTGTAGTATAACCAACTGCAGGTGTATATGTTCCTGTACCAGAAAGTGAATTGTTGTAATCTAATCTAATTCTTCCTACAGAACCGTTTGCTCCTGTGCCAAAATACGGATTACCCGGAACCATAGAAGCGCCACCAATACCACCCTTTGCTGATAATTGACCGTTAATGGTCATGCCCGGTGAAGCTAATAACAATGATCCTCCCGAGCCACCGCCGCCACCGCCGCAGTTTCCTGTTCCATCAGAGCCACCATTACCGCCATTGCTGCTGATCATACCTGCCGCGCCAATGTTTAATGAGGTGGTTTGTACAATAATAACACCACCACCGGCGCCACCGCCACCGGAACCACAACTAAATCCGCCTGAACCGCCACCGCCACCGGAACCACCTACAGTAGGTGAAATAGGGGCGTTACCATAAGATGGACCACCAAAACCTCCGGCAGTATTACCAGATGAAGCGCCTGTGTTTGCATAACCGGCTCCACCACCTCCCGACCAACCTGAACCATTGGTATTAGCACCACCGGCACCTAAACCTGATGTCCCATTTAATGGGCCTGCTGAAGAAGAATAGGCACCGTTTCCGCCATTAGCACCGCCTGCAACGCCAATACCACCTGTACCGGCGGAAGCAAAAGTTACACCATTCGTACCATTACCGCCATCTACTGACAAGGTACCATTAATGGTAGCAATACCATTACATTTAATAACCAATGGCACACTACCGGTTACGGTAACCAATACCCCGGTATTAATGTTAAAGGAAGTGAAGTTGTATTCACCACCTGCAATTGTTGTATTAGTGGTAGCGCTATAGGCTCCATTAGAGCCATTTCCCGGACTGAAACAATTTTGTGATTTTGAAACAGTACTGAAACAAATAGCCAAACACACCAATACTTTTGAGTAAAAGTTTGTTTTCATTTTTAAAATAGTTTTATACAAATGTAAAATAATAATTGGCATTTCAAAATACTTTCCTATGTGATAAAGATCAACTCCAATAAAAAAGCCTCATCTTTTGGATGAGGCTTCTAAAACTATATGAATGAATTTATTTTTTCTCCTGACCGGCTTCTAAAGTAAATTCGATCTTTACCATTTCAGCAGCTCCGCCACCTTCAATGCCAAAATCGTTACGATTGATCGTAATATCACCTTCAAAACCTGCAATGGCATATTTCTTCATTACTTCTTTTCCGTCTTTATCTGTGTAAGACTCTTCAATTTCGTTAATACCTACATAATTGAATTTCATCTCCACATCTTTAGTTACACCTTTAATGGTTAATTTGCCTTTTGCTGTGTAACCATACATACCTGGCTCTTCGTTCTTAATGATCTCACTTGCTTCAAATGAAGCCGTTTTGAATTTAGGAACGTTAAAGAACCCTTCTTTATCTTTTAAATGACCATCACGCATGTTGTTTTGAGTAGTAAGCGTGGTCATGTCTAATTGAACGAAGATCTTTGGTCCGTTTGCATTTTGCATGTTCACGTAACCGCTATCGATCATAATAGTACCTTTTGTATAGCTGATGATGTGTTTAACGCCAAAGTTAACCGAACTATGCGCGCCATCAACCTCGTAATTACCTGTCAATTCAGCAATGTCTTTTCTGTTCGCATTCATGATGCTGTCACATTGTTCTTTGCTTGTACAAGTATATTCTTGACCGTTAATGTTACATTTCAATATTTCAATCTTTTCTTCTTTTGCGCAACATGCACCACCTTCAGTTTCGTTAACTGCGATATAAGGCGCAATAACTAATGAAACGATAGACATTAACTTGATCAAAATGTTCATTGAAGGACCAGATGTATCTTTGAATGGATCACCAACAGTATCACCAGTTACAGATGCCTTATGTGGCTCCGATTTTTTATAGAACGTTTCACCGTTAATTACAACACCTTTCTCAAATGATTTTTTAGCGTTATCCCAAGCACCACCTGCGTTATTTTGGAAAATACCTAATAACACCCCAGATACAGTAACACCTGCTAATAAACCACCTAATACTTCAGGACCAAACACAAAACCAATAATTACAGGAGTAACTAATGCAATAGCACCCGGCAACATCATTTCACGAATAGAGGCTTTAGTAGAGATAGCCACACATTTTTCGTATTCAGGTTTCGCTTTGTATTCCATGATTCCTGGAATTTCGCGGAACTGACGACGAACTTCTTGTACCATGTCCATAGCAGCGCGACCAACAGCAGCAATTGCTAAAGCCGAGAAAATGAATGGGATCATTGCACCAACAAATAAACCTGCTAATACAGGTGCTTTGTAAATATCAATAGCACTGATTCCGGCAACACCAACAAAGGCAGCAAATAAAGCCAATGAAGTTAAAGCGGCAGAAGCAATGGCAAAACCTTTACCTGTTGCAGCAGTTGTATTACCTACAGCATCTAAATTATCTGTACGCTCGCGAACCTCAGGAGGTAACTGACTCATCTCTGCAATACCACCTGCGTTATCAGCAATTGGTCCGAATGCATCAATAGCTAATTGCATAGCAGCAGTTGCCATCATGCCGGCAGCAGCAATAGCCACACCGTATAAACCGGCAAAGTGATAAGAGCTCATGATACCAGCAGCCAATACAATTGTAGGAACAACTGTTGATTCCATACCAACTGATAAACCACCAATAATGTTTGTAGCATGACCGGTTGCAGATTTTTGAATGATCGAATTAACCGGACGTTTGCCCATTGCTGTGTAATATTCAGTGATCCAGCTCATGATCGCACCAACGATCGACCCGATCAAAATAGCAATAAATACATTTGTGCTAGTAAACTCATAACCTCTTAAACTTAAAGTTTCAGGTAACATCCATTTTACTAAAGGATAAGAAGCAACAACAGTTAATACAATTGAAATAATGTTGCCTAAGTTCAAAGCATTTTGTACTGAATCTTTTTCACCTTTTACGCGAACAAACATGGTTCCAATAATTGAGAAAACAATACCTAAACCTGCAATAACCATTGGTAATAAGATAGGAGATAAACCACCGAATTTATCAGCAGTTGCATCAATTTCCTGACCTAATACCATTGTAGCCAAAATAGTTGCTACATAAGAACCAAAAAGATCGGCACCCATACCTGCAACGTCACCCACGTTATCACCTACGTTATCGGCAATAGTTGCAGGGTTACGAACGTCATCTTCAGGAATACCAGCTTCAACCTTACCTACAAGGTCAGCACCTACGTCGGCAGCCTTTGTATAGATACCACCACCAACACGGGCGAATAACGCGATTGATTCAGCTCCTAAAGAGAAACCTGTTAATACTTCAATGGCACGTTTCATTTCATCACCTGTAACAAGTGCACCATCAGCAAACATTTTATAAAATACGATAAACAAACCACCTAAGCCAAATACTGCTAAGCCAGCAACACCAAGACCCATAACTGTACCACCAGTAAATGATACTTTTAAAGCCTGTGCTAAACTTGTACGAGCCGCTTGTGTGGTGCGTACGTTAGCTTTGGTAGCTACTTTCATACCAATATAACCGGCAGTTGCCGAAAATACAGCACCAATAATAAATGCCACGGCAATTAACCAATGAGAATGTATTGGGTGGCCATTAACTTCATGCACTGTGCCCGACCAGCCTAATAAAACAGATGCGAAAACAACAAAGTATGCTAATACTTTCCACTCTGCCTTTAAAAAAGCCATAGCGCCGGCTGCAATGTATCCAGCCAATTCTTTCATATTCGCTTCACCGGCATCTTGTTTACTAACCCAAGCCGATTTTATTGCCATCACCAGCAATCCAAGTATCCCAAGTGCGGGAACTAAATAAATGATACTCTCGTTCATAATTTTAATTTATAGGGGTGCAAAGATAATTAAATTCCCGTAAAAACGAAATTTATTAAACAACTGAAAATCAAATATTTGGGATGTTTATTGAAAGTTAAAAATGCCGTTTTTTAAGCAAATAAATAGTAAATTCGGGCCATGCAAACCGAGCATTTTGATCTGATAGTAATTGGCGGCGGCCCAAGCGGTTATGCCGGAGCCATGCGTGCCATTGATTTCGGAAAAAAGGTATTGCTGATCGAAAAGCGAAAAATTGGCGGTGCCGGCGTTTATAATGGCGTATTAACATCAAAAACCTTGTGGGAACAAGCGTTAAAAGTGGCATCGATCAGAGAAATGATCCCGCATTATGAGCCCAAATTCAAAGAAGTATCGCGCATAGTAGATGAGGCCGTTTTTGAACGCAAAACACAAATGACCGTTCACTTGCAATTGTTGCAAAAGTTACGTGATCGTTTATTTTTTTATGAAAAAGGAAAGGCGGAGTTAATAGATAAACATACGGTTCAGATCACAAAAGATGATGGCATTAAAAAAACCGTTACCGCTGAAAATATTTTAATAGCAACAGGCAGCAGACCGCGCATACCGGCAAATATTCAGGTTGATGAAAAAGCTATTGTAACCAGCGATGGGATCAAGAATTTCAAAGACTTTCCGGAGAGCATGGTGGTGTTGGGTGCCGGTGTTATTGGTTGTGAGTTTGCAACTATATTCTCTGCTTTCGGAAAAACAAAAGTTTATTTAATAGATAAGGCCGATCGCATTTTACCTTTTGAAGATGCGGATATTGCCGATGTGGTGAAACACAATTTAGAATCGCAAGGCGCAGTTGTGCATCAAGGCGCTTCATTAAAGCGCATGGAAATTGTAGATGGAAAGGTGGAGTATGAATTGGAGTATAAAGATGGAAGAACAGAATTAATTAAAGTAGAAAAAGCATTGATCTCCATTGGGCGTGTTGCCAATATTGAAAACATTGGGTTAGAAAATGCTGGTATTCGAATTAACGAGCGTGGTTGTATTTGGGATGATGATACACAAACCAACATCAGCAATATTTATGTTGCCGGTGATGCTACAACAGAAGTAGCTTTGGTGAATGTGGGCGAACGTGAAGCGCGTCATGCTGTTGTTCGCATGTTTGGCCCAACCATAAAACCATTAACCTATAAGAACATTTCAACGATCATGTTCCTGAATCCGGAAGTGGCGGCAGTTGGAATGAGTGAACAAGAGTGTAATGCCAAAGGTATTGCTCATAAAGTAGTGAAGCTGGATTACAGTACCAATGCCAGAGCTATTGCCATGCGAAAAACAAAAGGTTTTTTTAAGATCATTGTAACCAACGATAATGGCATGCGCATATTAGGTATGCGTGTTGTTGGAGAACATGCCAGTTCAGCTATTCAGGCAGTTGCCTATTTAATTCATACCAATCAAGGCATTCGTGAATTGGCAGATATGATGCATCCGCACCCGAGTATAATTGAAGGCGTGCAGGAATGTTTGCGCATGTTGCTTAATAAATCTATTTACAAACCATACGTATTTAAAGACCGTTTGAAGTGTTACGTGTGTGAAAATGGCGTTTGCACACCAATTGAACATTTAGTAAATTAATCAAATGAATTCAACAGCCTTATTAGCTTTGATCGTATTGAACCTTTGTCATTGGGCAGCAGATTTTACACATTTGAGTACAGACTGGATGTTGAATGCCAAAAAATATGGCAAGCCATTATACCCCATTTTTGTGCACGCTTTGGTTCACGCTATTTTGTTTTTTTTAAGCGTGTTATTTTTGTACGATATGGATAAGGCTATTTTTGCCGGCATCTTTCAATTGACCACACATTTTTTAATAGACGTATTGAAAGGGAAGATCAATTTTTTGTTTCGCCGCCTTGAAGATCCAACAAATAAATTTCATTGGTGGGTATTTGGTGCCGATCAGTTCATGCACCATTTGATCATCATTCTTACAGTATATTACTGCAGCATTAATTAAAAAGGACGGTTATCTTAGTTCCTTTTTGATCTTCAATGATCAACTTTCCGTCGAGTTGTTCTGTTAACGATTCTACCAATTGTAATCCTAAGGTATCTGATTTTTTTTGATGTTGAATGTGCGAAGGCAAACCAATACCATTATCAGAAATACATAAGCTGAAATTGTAAGGTTTTTTATTTAATACTTTAAAATCAATATTTATTTTACCACTTGTTTTATTTGGGAAAGCATATTTAAACGCATTAGAAAGTAATTCATTTATGATCAAGCCGCATGGTATTGATTTATTCATATCAATTCGCTTGATCTTTGGATCAATATGAAGATTTACTTTTATATTCTTATTAAAGGTATAGGTATCAGAAATAAAACTCACCAATTGATTGAGGTACTGATTGGCCTTTATGTTTGACAAGTTTCGTGTTTGATATAGCAATTCATGAATTAAAGCCATTGATTTAACTCTGCCTAAACTTTCGCGGTATTTTTCTTTTGCTTCTTTATCTTTTATAGTTTCAGATTGCAGATTAAGTAAGCTCGAAACGATCTGTAAGTTGTTTTTAACACGGTGATGTATTTCCTTAAGTAAAGTTTCCTTTTCCAACAGGTTTGTCTCAAGTTTTTCTTGCTGCAAAACTTCGTTTGTAATATCCTGAGCTATTCCCATAAGGCTCACTACTTTTTTCTTCTCGTCTAATACAGGAACCCCACTACCTAATATCCATTTTATTCTGCCATCCGGTAAGTTAATATGATGCTTAATGGTATACTCTTTTTTCTTTTTTATGGCCTCATTAATATGAAAGAATAATCTTTTCTTATCCGCTTCATCTAAATGTTGGAGATATGTTTCATACAGGTCATCCTTGCCAATTTTGAGTTTATCAATTTGATAGATGCGATACAATTCATCCGACCAAACAAGTTCTTGCGTTATTAAATTAAATTCCCAGCTACCAAGTTTAGCCATTTTTTGAGCTTCATTTAACAGGTTTTGGTTTTTAATGAACTTTTCTTCGATCTTCTTTCGTTCAAAGAAGAACGGCACCTCTGGTTTCTTTTTGAGTTTGTTTGAGATCACTTCTTTTTCTAAAAGTTGATCTATTTTATGAGGCTGAGCCATTATAAACGTACAATTTTTATCACCTTTGGCCCTGCAGGTAATTTCTACTGCTGTTAATGGAATGCCAAAGCTTTCCTGGCACCATCCTGAGGAGTATGCAGCATTCATGGTGCAAACCGGTTCATTTGATCGCACTTTATTCTTTATCCACGAATCGGCTTCAAACGAATAGGGGTGGTTGTATTTTAAAAAGAAATTTTCATCGGGCGTTGGATGACTTTCCGGTAATATTTCTACAAATGCCCAACCCGCATAAGCAAAATGTACCGGCCCGGCTGAAAGTTTCTCAATTGGTTTTTTCAATTTCATTTTAGAATGAAATCGTTTGGCATCTTCCATGCCTAATACATGCCCAATATCAAATAAAAAATTTTTACCGATACTCGAGGCTTCTTCTTCACCTCTATTCTTATATAAGTTTTTTAAGGTGTGAAAAAACTCATGTGAAAGTGCAGAAGCCCTTACTAGAACATAACGTTCATTGTTGATCTCAATGGTGCCTTTACCCGGCTGTAAATTGAGTGATTTAAAATAGTCGCCAACAATTTTTTCGGCCTTATCAAAAATTAGCTCAACGTTCTTGGGTGTTTTAACGGTTCGGACGGAAGGTTTTGATTTAAAACCTTTTTTAAGCGCAGCATTTTCTTTTTGAAGAATTTCAATTCGTTTTTGCAGATATGCTATTTTATGATCTTTATTTGTGTTCATTAAAGTCACTTCTGAAATTAGCCCCTAACTAATTTAAACAAAAAAACGCATAGGATGTTTGCCTATGCGTTATATTTTAAGGTTTACCATTTAAATTATTTTTTATCTAAGCCATCTAAGAACTTTAGCATGTCTATAACCTGTTCTGAACCTAAACGTTTAGCTTTTATTTTTTTATCCTTATCTAAGATATAAATAACAGGCGTTGAATAAATATCATATTTCTCTTTTAAATTATTGATATGTATAGGGTCAAACACATTTACAAAATCCAGTTTCTTTTCTAAAATAAATTTGCGCCATGCTTCAAAATCTTCTTTTGTATAAACTGCAAATGTTGTAAAATCGATCTTACCTTTTAACTCTTTCAGTTCTTCATTTAGTTTAGGGATCTCAGTTTGGCAATGTCCGCAATCAACCGACCAAAACACAAGTACCGTGAATTTAGATTTTACGGTATAAAGTGTTTTAAACATAGGTGTAAGCTTTTCTACATTTTTATAGTAAAGATCTGTAACACCCTGACTGGTTTTAGCGGTATCAAAGCCCATTTTCATTACTTGTTTACCGTAAAGGGTATCGATCATGTATAATTCAGGAGCTTTTGATTCGAGTAATAAATTGCGCATGATATCGGCGCGTTCCTTTATCTTTTTTACAGTTTCATCGGTATAAACCTGTTTGGCCTTTCCGCTAATGATATACTTATCGCAAATATGTACAAATATTTTATCAAAGCCCATTACTTTACTTTGTTCGTATTTGTAAGTAAAATGACCGATCAATAAATTATAGACCAATCCATCTTGTTTTGAACGGCCAAGCACTTTGTCAATTTCCTGAATGATGGTATCCGGGTGTTGTAAGATCACGCTTTCAAAATAGCGCTTTACACGATCATCAAAAAATGGTGTGCGAATAATACGATCATCAGTAAAATCTACACCATCAAAAAAGTGACTTTTGTAATAATAGTATTGGTAAATACTATCCGGACGTCCGTTTTTTGCTTTCGGAATTTCAGTAGGTTCTTTTTCCGATTTTAAATTAAGCACATCATGCAAATAAGAGCCTTTTGTTTTTGCCATGAAATCAGCATCAAACTTTTTTACATCTTCGTTCATTAGTTTGATCTTGTCTTGAATAAATTTGGCGCTATCTTCTTTGCTTTTCTTTTTTGATTCATCACGAAATTTATTGAACTCCTGGTTTTTGTTGGTGATGTATTTGATGTAAGAAACAAACAATTCGTTCTCTTTACTTCCGGTAACTTTCATTGAATTTACAATATCACTGTTATCGCAGTTATAAGTGAATTTTTGATTTTCGTTAACGAACAGATCGAAGTAAATTGATTTGCCCTCACTAACCAAGGTATAAACACCTTTGTCCAGATCTTCTTTACCATGAAAGCGAACGGCGCCGTTCTTAATGTTCTTACATGTATCAACAATATATTGCTGATCGAACATGTATTTCACCAAAAACATCATGGTATCCTTATTACCTTTCATATTAAATCGCAGGTCGTAACCTTGCGCAAAGGTGCCTGAGCTGAACATGGCCAGTGATAAGATTAAAGCGAAACGGATGGATCTAATTGTTCTCATAATTCAAAATTGTTTTCAAATATACCTAATTCAATTTTCAATTTAATGTTTTACATAAATTGTTATTTCTTCTCAATGCTATCTAAATACTGCAATAAGTCGGCCACCTGATCGGCTGCCAGTTTTTTGCCTTTAATGTTTTTATCTTTATCTAGCACGTATATCACCGGTGTAGAATTGATGTCGTATTTATCTTTGATGTTATTTAAGTGAACAGGATCAAACACGTGAATGAAATCGTATTTTTTATCGATGAGGTATTTGCGCCATTTTTCATATTCTTCCTTAGTATAAACGGCGTAAACTTTGTAATCAACTTTTCCTTTGATCTTTTTCAATCCTTCGCTTAATTTTGGCATTTCGCTTTGGCAATGGCTGCAATCCACATCCCAAAAAACCAAAACGGTATACTTAGCGTTAACCATATAAAGTGTTTTAAACATTGGGGTTAATGCATCCACATGTTTGTAATAAAGGTCTGTTGCGCCTTTGCTGGTTTTAACAGTATCAAAGCCCATCTTCATCACTTTTTTACCATCTGTTGTATCGATCATGTATAGTTCTGCCGCTTTTGTATCTATCAATAAATTACGAAGTATATCAACACGTTTTTTAATGGCTTGTATGGTTTCCGGACTATACACATCTTTTGCTTTTCCGCTTGTAATATACTTGTCTCCTAAATGCACAAACACTTTATCAAAGCCCATGCGCTTATCCTGTTCGTATTTTGAAGTGAAATGACCCAGTAATAAATTGTACACGATGCTATTCTCATCACATGATGCTAATACTTTATCAATTTCAGTGATCAACGTATCCGGCGAATATTGGTAGATAACACCATCAAAATAACGTTTAATGCGATCGTCAAAGAATGGGATGGAAATGATGCGAGGATCTTTAAAATTTACACCGTCAAAAAAATGATTTTTATAATAATAATAACGGTAAAGGCTGTCTGGTCGGCCATTTGAAGCTAAAGGAACTTTTTCAGCTTCTTTTTCTTTCTTCATGTTTATAAAGTCAAAAACAAATGTGCCTTTTACTTTTTGCAAGAATGATTCTTCAAATTTTTGAACTTTATCGTTCATTGAGGTCAGTTTTTCATTCACAAATTTTGTACTATCGGCTTTGCTTTTTCCTTTTGCTTGCTCACGGTATTTATTAAAATCGGCATTGGTATTGGTCATAAATTTGAGGTATTCGAACATGTATTCGTTTTCCTTACTGCCGTTTGATTTAAGTGTATTTACAATGTCGTTACGATCATAATTTACAGTGAATGTGTATGAATCGTTGATCAAAAAATCAAAGTAGATCGATTTTTCCTGGCTAACCAAGGTATAAACACCTTTATCTAACTTTTTTGTGCCTTTAAACTGAACCAAGCCATTTTTCACTTTTTTACAAGTATCAGAAATATATTGGCGGTCGAACATGGTTTTTACCAAATACATCATGGTATCGGTATTGTTCTTGATGTTGAATCGCACATCATATCCACTTTGAGAAAAAACACCCAACCAAACGGCGAATAAAATAAGTGTAGAATAGAAACGCTTTTGCATACAAATAATATTAAACTATGAATTCAAATATACTGATAAGACCCTTATGGATTCAAAGATTGTACCATGTTTTTAATAGACCCTTTATAAAAATTGTTAAAAGCTTTTTCGAGACTATCTTGCTTGCTGTTGTACTGCGTATAATCAATGAAATAGGCGTTTTGCTCAGTGAGAATTTCTTCGCTGGTTATTTTTAAAAGCCTTTCTTTTTTTATTTCGCTTGAATTTAATTTTTTTATGAGTTGCAAAAGGTATTTTTGCTTCAATATCAATGCATTTTTTGAGGAACTGATCGTGTTTAAATAGGCCACATAATTGGTAGTTTCTTCGTGTAAAAAATGGTTCAATTTCTCACGTTCGTTATGATCCTGCAAATAATTATTCAAGGCAAGGGTATCGTTCTTTAAAAATAGAATAGTGGCTTTATGCGCTATAAAATTGGCGAGGTTCTCATTGTTGTTAATGTTGTTTGCCTTGTAAAATGTGGCGTGAAACAATTCATGAAACAATAGATTGCAAAAATTACCGGTGCTTTTTTGAATGTGCGAACTCAATAGCGGATCGTTGAACCAGCCTAAAGTACTCCAGGCGCTAACGCTTCTTATCCCTACATCATAGCCCAAAGCAGCCAAACGGTCCTTTTCCTTTAAAGCCAGTTCTTTTTCAAAAAATCCTTTGTAACTCACCTTACCGATCATTGGAAAATCCCACTCAAAAGGCACGAGGCGGTATTTTTCAGAAGCAGTTATTACCCATAATATGGGTTTGTGTTGCTGATCGTATATTTTGTTGAAGTTGTTTGTTGGCTTGTATCCCAGACTGTCTACACTGTATTTTTTAATGGCGTTGATCAGTTCAATATTTTTTTTCTCCTGGGAATTTAATGAATTAGTTGCGGTAAAATCTTCAAAGGATTGCGCTTTTAATAATACATTTATTTGTCCGAGTCCTTGTTTTGAGAGATAGATGCAAAGTTTATAATTATAGGCGGCTATCATGAATAGTAGCCACAATCCCAGGCTAAAGTATAACCATATTATGCGCAGATATAACAGTAACGGTTTAATAACTATAAAAGTATAAGTTCAAATACTGTAACAAATTACTGATATTTGCGTTATTCGTCAAATGCGCACCATTTTTACCGGTATAATTTTGTTTTTTGTTTTGGGACTCTTCTCTCAGAATAAAGACTCTATTCGCTATGCCAATTGGGCAAAGATCTCGGAGCTAAAAGACCTTGCGTACAAAGTGTTTTACAGTAAAAAGGAAGCAGAACGATTGGGTGCTAACAAAGATTTTTTAAAGACAATTGAATCAATATCTGCGGGTAAATCGGCCATGGATTTTCCTTTTGATAGTATTAAAGATATTTCAACCCTTTATCCAAAAGATAAAAAGTTCAAGCTCTTAACCTGGAATATTCCAAAGGACGATGAAACGCATTTGTTTTTTGGTTTTTTATTGGTAAACAATTCAAAGCGAATTAAAACCGGTTTGTTTAAGCACGAAACCATTGAAAACTATGAGTACTTTAAGTTGATCGATAAATCGGGTGGAATAAAAAATCCGGAGACCTATATTGGAACGCCTGATAAATGGTTTGGCATGCTGTATTATGAATTGATAGAGTGTGAAGATTATTATACCTTATTAGGGTGGGATGGAAATGATAAATTAATTCAACGAAAGTATATAGATGCACTTTATTTTAAATCAGATGGAACACCGGTTTTTGGAAAAGATATTTTTAAGTTTCCGCGCAAAAATCCAAAGCGTTTGATGTTTGAATACAGCAGCGAGGTTACCATGAGTTTAAAGTACAACTCAAAGGCCGATCGCATTGTATATAGTCATTTAGCACCGCGGGAGGAAGGCCACGTGATGGATGGTTTATATCAGTATTATGGTCCGGATGGAAGCTTTGATTCCATGATTCAGAAAAAAGGAAAATGGGTGGTGGTTGAAGATGTGGATGCGCGCAATGATAAGAACAAGAATGATAAGGCAGATAAGCCTGATCCCGATAAGCAAACACCTATCTTCAAACCAAAATAATGCCTGTTTCAAAAGCGCAGTAAATCTGCTGGTCTAACTCAAACTTATCCCCATCTAAAAGGTCACAATTTCTGTAAGTACCTGTTTTAATTATCATGAAATATCAGTAAATTCAAACTGTTATAGTATTGTTTTATGCAAATTGATCTGGAAGCCGAACGTAAAGAGATCCTTAATCGGTACAAATTATTGATACAAGCTTGTAAGCGCCGTTTAGAGAAGGGCGACAAAGAGCTGATACGTAAAGCATTTGAAGTAGCTGTTGAAGCGCATAAAGAAATGCGCCGCAAGAGTGGAGAGCCATATATCTATCATCCCATTGCTGTTGCTCAAATTTGTGCAGAGGAAATGGGATTGGGTGCAACCGGAATTGTTTGTGCTTTGTTACACGATACAGTTGAAGATACCGACTTAACGCTGGATGATATCAAAGGTTTGTTTGGTCCTAAAGTATCACAGATCATTGATGGATTAACAAAGATCTCCGGTGTGATCGATAACACATCATCTATTCAGGCAGAGAATTTCAGAAAAGTATTACTCACCATGAGTGAGGATATTCGTGTGATCCTAATAAAGCTGGCCGATCGTTTGCACAACATGCGCACGCTTAATCACATGAAGCGTGATAAGCAAATGAAGATCGCGAGTGAAACTTTATTTTTATACGCGCCTTTAGCACATCGTTTAGGATTAAATACCATTAAAACCGAACTGGAAGATCTGGGATTGAAGTATACCAATTCAGAAGCTTACTATGAGATCGCAGTTAAATTAAAAGAAACTGAACCCGAGCGTAAACGATTCATTCAAAAATTCATTGATCCTTTAAAGGAGATACTACAAGAGCAAGGATTTAAATTTAAAATATTTGGTCGCCCAAAATCCATTTTTAGTATTTATAACAAGATCAAAACTAAAGGAGTTGTGTTTGAAGAGATCTATGATCTGTTTGCTATCCGCATTGTTATTGATACACCGTTAGAAAGTGAAAAATCTGATTGCTGGAAAGTTTATTCCATCATCACCGATTTTTATCATCCTAGTCCTGAGCGTTTGCGCGATTGGATCAGTACACCAAAAAGTAATGGTTACGAGAGTTTGCATACAACTGTAATGGGTCCTGAAGGTAAATGGGTTGAAGTGCAAATAAGAACAGTGCGCATGGATGACTTGGCTGAGAGCGGTTACGCGGCGCATTGGAAATACAAGGATGCTGCGGCAGAGAAGGAAATTAAATTAGAGGCCTGGTTGCATCGTGTGCGCGAGATGCTGGATAATCCGGATCCGAATGCGCTGGAATTCATTGATGATTTTAAACTGAATTTATTCAGTGATGAGATATTTGTATTTACGCCAAAAGGTGATATGAAAACCTTGCCGCTTGGTTCAACCGCATTAGATTTTGCATTCGATATCCACACAAAAGTTGGTGAACAGTGTATTGGCGCTAAAGTAAATCACAAATTAGTGCCGTTGAGTTATGAATTGAAGAGTGGCGATCAAATAGAGATATTGACCAGCAACAAGCAAACACCAAAAGATGATTGGTTGAAGTTGGTTGTTACGGCACGTGCCAAATCAAAGATCAAGAACTCTTTAAAAGAACAACGCAGAAAAGTTGCAGAAGGCGGAAGAGAGATGTTGGAGAAGAAATTCTATAAGTGTAAACTGGAATTTACTTTGCAAAACACCAACGACCTGATCTCGTATTTAAAGTTACCATCGTCGCAAGAATTATTTTACCGAGTAGCCGTTGGAAATGTGGATACCAAAGAGATCAAAGCTTTTATTAAACACAAAGAAACACCTGCTCGCGGAAGAAAGAAAGTTGAAGGACCAAAGATAGAAGAGTTAGTAACAAGCACGCGTGGCGGAAACGACATGTTGGTAATTGGTGATGATCTTCAAAAGTTGGATTATAAATTATCACCTTGTTGTAACCCAATTCCGGGTGATGACGTTTTTGGATTTGTCACGGTTGGAGAAGGTATTAAGATACATCGTGTAACTTGTCCGAATGCTGTGAAATTATTATCGAATTACGCATATCGAGTTGTAAAAGCAAAATGGACGAATGATCAGTTGATCTCATTCCTGGCGGGATTAAAATTAACCGGAACAGATGAGTTAGGATTAGTGAATAACATCACGAAGGTAATTTCAAATGAGAACAATGTGAACATGCGTTCTATTAGTTTTGATACCGAGGATGGTATTTTTACCGGAACTATTATGGTGTATGTGCATGACACCAAACACTTGAACCATTTGATCGACAATTTAAAAAAGGTAAAAGGTGTGAATAAGGTAGAGCGGATGGATCAGAATTAGAAACTATTAAAAATAAAAAAATCCCAAGTGAAAGCTTGGGATTTTTAGTTTATGACCTTTATTCAAATTAGTCTTTAAACAAAGGGAATTTAACCATCATGGTATTCACTTTCTTTTTGATCTTAGCTAATTCTTTTTCGTTGTTACGGTTCATTAAGGCGGCATCAATTAATTCAACCACTTTCAAACAATCTTTTTCCTTTAAGCCGCGTGAAGTAATGGCAGGTGAACCAATACGAATACCACTTGTTACAAATGGCGATTTATCATCGAAAGGAACCATGTTCTTGTTAACGGTAATATCTGCAAGTCCTAATGCTTTTTCAGCTTCTTTCCCTGTTATGTTTTTGCTACGAAGATCGATCAACATCAAGTGATTATCTGTTCCGCCGCTAATGATCTTGTAACCTTTAGCAGTTAAAGCTTTCGCCATGGTTTGCGCGTTCTTAATTAATTGAACACAATATGCCATGTACTCATCAGATAAACATTCGCCATAGGCAACTGCTTTTGCTGCGATCACGTGTTCAAGCGGACCACCTTGTGTACCAGGGAATACAGCACCATCTAAAACAGCGCTCATCATTTTAATTTCACCTTTAGGTGTTTTATCACCCCATGGGTTCGGGAAATCTTTACCCATCATGATCATTCCTCCGCGAGGTCCGCGCAACGTTTTATGCGTAGTAGTAGTAACAATATGGCAATGTGGTAAAGGGTCATTTAAAATACCTTTCGCGATCAATCCAGATGGATGTGAAATATCTGCTAATAATAAAGCACCAACACTATCAGCAATTTTACGTAAGCGAACATAATCCCAATCGCGAGAGTAAGCACTTGCGCCGCAAATGATCAATTTCGGATTTTCTTTTTTAGCAGTTGCTTCAACTTTATCGTAATTGATCAAACCTGTTTTTTCTTCAACACCGTAAAAAGTTGGTCGGTATAGTTTACCTGAAAAATTCACAGGAGAACCGTGCGTTAAATGTCCGCCATGGCTCAAGTCAAAACCTAAAATGGTATCGCCGGGTTTAATGCAGGCAAGCATCACAGCAGCGTTTGCTTGTGCACCCGA
>JBIKKW010000034.1:0-24803 GCA_044360115.1 Bacteroidia bacterium | reverse complement strand
CCTTCTATCCTTCCATCTATTAAAAGATCTGAGCGGCCTTTATGTATTCCCAAATTTGTTACTTCCAATGAACGATTAAGTGCTTTTAATTCGCAAGTGTTAATGCTGGTACTATCGGCTTGTTTTTTGAATTGAATAACCAACTTTGAAAGTGATGCGGACAGATCAAAGATCGCATCCTCCGTTAAAATATTCTTTTTTAATGCCTCCACATTGCTTTTTATGCGCGTTTGAAATGCTACTTCGCCTTTCAGTTTGGTAAGCGTATCAATTGGCCAAAACGCCATCACGTTGTTTAAATTTAATTTGCCTTTCAGATCTAGATCAAGATATGGATCGTTTAGGTTCGTTAAGATCATGTTACCTTCAAAATGATCATTCATCAGATCGCCCGATACATTTCTCAATTCAAGTGAAGAGTTGTTTTTGTTTAAAACGTACTTTCCTTTGGCATTGAGGTTTTTTAGGTTTGCATTCTTTGGTTCATAAATGATGGTGGTATTGTTTACGCCAAACTCAATATTCAGATCCATGGCCGATCGGTATTTTAAATTACCCGAAGCATAAAAATTACCTTCGCTTTTGTAATCATTAATTTTGTTTTTATAGGATTCGGGCAATAATGAGAGTACCGATTGTATATCTAAATTCTTTCCTTTGAAATTCACATCCAGATCACTTAAACTATCATTATAAACAATATTACCCTTTGCTTCAATGAACATTTTGTTTAACTGAACCTCGCATAGATTGATATGATACGTATTTCCGCTTACCTGCAGATCGGCCTTATAAATGATGTTCTTGTTCTTCAATAGATCTACTTTGTTCGATCTGATCTTTTTAACCAACATGGAGCCTTGGCTTTGCATATTGTAATTGTCCTCATTAAATTTTCCAGAAAAACTAACTTCGTCTATATGCGCATCGGTTCTGAATTTATTTTTCAGGTCGTTGTATGAGATCTTTACGTTGGTGAATTCGATCAGCTCTAAACTAAACTTTAAACTATCCGGTTCGTTTGTTTTGGTTTCACTCTCTTTCCAAACAATATAATTCGGCTTGCCTTTGCTGCTGATCTTTAAACGGCAAAAGGCATCTGCGAGTTTAATTTCGTTTATATCGTATTTTTTGTTCCAGAGATCTTCTACATCAAATTTCAATTGTAAGGAACCCGCGAAAAGTAATGTATCGCGCTTTTCACTTTTTATGGCCTCCATGCAGGTAATTTGCTTGAACTCGAGGGCACAATCGGGAAAGGTTTTTATTATGGTGAGATCAATGTTCTTTGGGTCAATTCGTATCTCGGCGTTTAAATTCTTATTCAGTTCGGTAATAACAATGCCTTTTACATCATCTTCATAAATAAACACCAAGGCAATGGCAGAAATGATCAAAAGCACAAAAACAATTAGGAGCCAAAAGAAAAACTTAAAAAGTTTTTTTAATACACTTTTTTTTGGCACCTGCTGGGGCTGTATGAATTCGGTAGTTTCCAATATAGTAAAATTGGAAAAAATTACTGTTAAGTTGCGTTAATTTTAGGCATTGTTTTAACAATAGCTTTTTAATTGCAACATAACGCCATTTGGCAAAAAAAGATACTTTTTTCTACTTATCAATAAATAAGTTTTAACTGAATTGGCAAGGTTTCCAATCCATCTATGATCACAAAGTAGGTGCCGGGTGCCAACCCATCGGGCAAGTTATAAGTATGATTACCTGCAGATAATTGTAGCTGATCGATCTCATTTACATTTTTTCCAAAAACATCTACAAGTTTTAATTTTAAATTCTCTGATTTTTTTAAGTTGAATTTTAACTGATGCGTATTACTAATAGGATCATTAATTAATCTTACTGTACCATTTAGTGTGTTTTTACTGTTTCTATTCAATGAAATAATATTGCTTTGGTTTGTGTTTCCGTTTTGATCAATAATTTTAAGTCTAAAATAGGTTTCAGGATATTCTTTCATATCTTTTATATCAACTGAATAGTTTTGTTTTGTTTGGCTATTACCTTTTGCCGCAATGGTGTTTATTGGAGTAAAATGGGTCGCATCAAAAGAACGCTCTAGTTGAAAATAATTACTGTTTACCTCAGATTGTGTAATCCACTGAACATTTACTGAATCGTTGTGTTTTTCTGTTGCCGAAAAATCTGTTAAATCAACCGGTAAAGGGATCAAGCAAACATTATCAGCATAAGCAGTTATTGAAATATTATCAATTCCTAAATGAGGGTCGTTATTACTACAATTGGGGTCCCACCATCTTAACATGATCTCTTCGCCATGCGGCACATTCACAATAACACAAGCAACTTTAGACCCTGTTTGATTACAAGGGTAGCCGTTTAATTGGGCGCTTCCTACTACTGCAGAACTTTGAGGTGCTAAAAAATCTAATGCCGCTACATTTGTCCATGCACCACCTGTAATGCTTGTTACAGTTACTCCGGTTTTATAAGAAAAAAACATACCATTTGCAACGCCCCCATTTTGCGCTAGTGAAAATTGATACCAATCATAACTGATCATTAAAGCAACGATGGTATTGCCAAATGTATTTAATAAGCGCACGCCTACACCATGCCCACAAGTGCTTGCCGCTGCATTGGCGCAGGGACCACCGCCGGAGCCGTTTGAGGGTCGAGTGCCAAGTTTAAGATCAGAACCTCCGCTGCAAGTATACATATACTGACCACCATTATTACTTGGGGCTGCAGCAGTTATATTTATGGCGCCTTGGTAATTTGCAGGTGAATCTAAATACCAACCTAAAATGGATGTGTTGTTGGTCCATGCTGCAATTGGCGTTGTTCCAAAATTTTGAGTATATACACCACCCACAAAAACAGCTTGTGCATTCAATTGGGCTGCAGACAATTTAATTATCATAATTATGCCAAACAACTTCATGTTTTGCATAAATCCTTTTTCCCAATATTCAATTTTAACAAACATCTTAAAACTTCCTCCTGATCTTTGATCGTTTTAACTTCTTGTACTTTTTTTCTTTAATGATATAGCCTACAGTTACCTGCAAACTCATATAAGAATCTTTTTCGTTATCACCACGCTGAGCACCTAAACCACTAGCATCTGGAGAGGTTGCTCCGTCAATATTCCCTAAATTAGGGTCGGCCATTTTTACTGACAGTGGCCCATAATTATCAAGCAATGCTTTTTTATCATAATAAACTGTACTTACGTCATCAATATAATCGGTAAAGGTTTTACGCCACGTAAGTTCAAGGCCAATTACCCAAGTTCGCTCAATATAATATCTGTAAGAAACACCAAGCGGAATACAAACTGAATAGTTTTTGTATGGCTTAGGGCCTCCCGGCAATCCTTGTCCTTCGGTACGCAATGGTTTTAACTTGTGCCAGTTGCCGTTTTCATCTCTTCCTTTTGGGTTAAAATAAAAACCTCCAACACCTGTAAAAACAGACAGGTCATAGGATGAAGTTTTCATACGACGATTAAACGTTTTTTTAATTCCATAACGGTTACCTACTTTGTTATGCATGTATACAAATTCTATACGGCCCAACAATTCAAAAATGTTTGACTTGAAATTCAAATTTCTGTTATGACGATAGACTTCCTTTGTTAGTTTATCATCACCGTTAACATTTAAATAGTTAAATCCAATACACAGGTTTAACCACTTAAACACCTTGTACTTATAGCCCGCTCCAGCAGAAACTTTTGTTAAACGAAATTCCAAGTCAACCGGACTATAATCGGTACCAACACGATCTAAACCACCTAAATCACCTAAAAAATTAGAAGCGCCAAATCCAAAATAAAATTCTTTCCTGTACTTTTTCCATTCGTTAGATTTGAGGAAATACTGCGAATAGCTACTAAATGATAATGTAAGAAAAACAAGTATCAATAAATTTGATACACGATCAGAAAATCTTCTTTTGGTAAACCGTCCGATTCTTAAATTACACATTAGCAATAGTTGTTTATTCAATTGCCGCGGTTTTACACAGCAATTCATGTTGAGGTGCTGCTTCTAGGGTGTTCACGGATGAGGTTACGAATTTAATAAAATAAGTTATTATTGGCCAAATGACAGTATTACCCTTGTTTTATTTTAATGTAAACTGTTGACAAATTATTGTTTCAAAGTAAATTTTAACAATTTCCATAAGGATAAATCTGTTAATTAACAGATGCGATCAAACATTTAGTTATAAATTTGAAAAACAATACTTTTCTATGAAAAAATTCATTTTACTTCCACTTTTAGCAATTGCTTTTATACTGCTAAGTTCGTTTATTTACCTAGGAATGGGTACAGAGCTTGCCTTGAATGCGGCCTTACCAATGGCTGATCATAAAATGAAAGATGTTTCTGGCAAAATGGTTTCAATGGGAGAAAGTAAAACCAATAAAGGTTTGTTGGTTATTTTTAGTTGCAATACCTGCCCTTATGTAAAGTTAAGCGAAAAACGCATTAAAGAATATTCTGACTACTGCCAAACAAATGGTATTGGTTGTATTGTTATTAATAGTAATGAAGCGCAACGTACCGAGGAAGACAGCTTTGATGAAATGGTTAAATATTATGGCGCTCAAAGTTTAAAATGCGCTTATGTGGTTGATGAAAAAAGCCAGGTTGCTGATGCTTTTGGCGCAACACGCACACCACAGTGTTTTTTATTTAATGCAAAAGGCTTGGTTTACAAAGGTGCAATTGATGATAACGTAAAAGATGCTGCTGCTGTTAAGGCTCCTTATTTAAAGGATGCATTGGCATCGGTTGCTAAAGGTGAAACACCAAAAACTCAGGAAACCAAATCAATTGGCTGCACCATTAAGCGTGTAGAATAATTATTCCTTTTTCTTTTTTATGTATTCATCGGTAAAGTGTTTTACCGACTTTTCCTGACTGAACTTTTCAGAGTTGTATTCGCTTGATCTGTTTTTTGCAATGGATAAGCTTTCCCATGGTTTTGCTATCAATAACTTCGCTAAAAAAACGATCTGCCCGATGTGATATGGGTAATGAGCCAACTGCCTGCTTATGGCTTCCATAACAGTATGACCTTGATTGCGGATATAAACGATCTTGTTCAGATCATTTTCAGTTAACGAACTCAATGTATTCAAAAACACATCCCAGCCTTTATTCCATGCAATATCCAGTTCTGATTTTGTTTTGATCACAGTTTCAAATTCCTCATCACGCTTGCGCCATTCTTTTTCACCATCTGAATTCAAAAAGTCGGTCCAGCGTGATAACATATTACCTGACAAATGCTGAACAATAATGGCTATGCTGTTGCTTTCGGCACTTGGTATTTGAAACAATTGTTCATCGGTAAGCTGAGCCATAGCCTTTTCGCCAAGTAGCTTGTAATACTCGAATTGTTTGATTAAACTATTTAAATAATTTGTTTCCATTGTTAAAAATTATCGTACCACTGACGGGTGCGCGGAACTTTAATATCGCTGAGCATGCCTGTTTTTAAATTGATCGTGAGGTTGTAGCTTTTTCTGAAACCAAATGGCACCCAGCCAATGCGGGCCTCCCAGCATTTCAGATCGCGGTAAATATCAAAACTGGTATAACTTAATTGCTTGTTCACAAAATCATATCCGCTTGTTACGCCTAACTTCCAAAACTTGGTTGGCTTAATATCTCCGGTAAAATTTAATGTTTGTGTTGCTTTAAATTTATCAGGATTAGTAGGCTCCGGTGTCATGTTGTAATTATAGAACATGGTTAAGTTCCATGGTAATTTTTCTTCCGCTTTCACATCAGCAGCTGCTCCACGCTCGGCGCCATTCGTTAAACTTGGTGCCTTCTTAGCCTTTTGTATTGCTTCCAAAGCATTGCTTCCGAATGAGGCATTCACCGCAAAGTTTGCGCTTGTAAAACGCAACACAG
Source organism: Bacteroidia bacterium (assembly GCA_044360115.1). Lineage (GTDB taxonomy): Bacteria > Bacteroidota > Bacteroidia > B-17B0 > Aurantibacillaceae > Aurantibacillus. The sequence goes on along the minus strand of JBIKKW010000034.1, from coordinate 18,888 downwards.
TTCCATTGTAATTTTGTGCATACTCTTTTACGCGCTTGCCTGTTGTTGAATTAAAACCATACGGATCAAAATTGGCGTTCACCAAAACATCAAAAAATCTGAAAATCGTATTACGGGCCGTTAAACCGATCTGACTCATTTGAAAACTATCTGCTGCAAAATTATAACCGCCGGTAATTCCTAAGTTTTGCAACAACACCACTTTTTTAAATGCCACACCTGTATCGGTTTGATGTTTCACTTTTGCTTCAATGTTATTGTTTAAATTAAAGTTCAGTGCGTTTTGAGCGCCAATGCCCGGACCGCCAAATAATGAGTTTTGAAAAATACTGTAGTTTGCTGTGTTGCCTAAAGTATCGGTTTGTACCTTTTTCCAAAAACCATATTGTGTTTCTCCAAAGTCTGGTCGGTACACATAAGTTAAGGTTGGGATCAATAAATGACGGATCTGTTTTATCTTACCGCCCTTATACATGTAATCAAAAAACACCTTTGTGTTCATGGCCGTAGTAAAGTTAGCATCGTAACCGGCCACAAAACCATTCACTGTATCTGTTACTGTTTTATCTGTAGTGGTCAATGTTTTTACAAATTGCTTTTCTATAGATTTTGTATACATCACCGAAGAAAGATTTAATGCGGGTGTTACGGTTATGTATTTTAAAACATTAAAGTTTGTTGAAATAGGCAAACTGTGTCGCACACCATACTTCATTTTTTTCTCAATATCACCTTTAAATAAAATGGAATCGTAACCACTTAAGGTATTACGCGCTTCAAATAAATAATTCATACCGATCTTATCTAACACGTTTTGTTTAACGGCATTTTCGCGCTTAAAAGGGTAAAAGCGATTAACATTGAAGGTTAACTGAGGAAACGAAATATCAACCTGACCCGTATTGGTGTTTTGATTATGTGTTGCATTCACATTAATAGAACCAATATCAAAAATGCGCGTGAAATTTATATTCGATTGAAATGTATTCGTTAAATACTGTCCGCTATTCAAGGCATTGTACTTGTTATACAATTGGTTTTGATAATTCACGTTGGCACCAAAATTTACCTTTGGATTGTTCTTATTATCCTGGCGGTGCACCCATCCAATGGTGTAGGATTGGTATTTTTTGAACTCAGCAGGTATATCTCTATCACCCACATTAAACTGACTAAAACCTAAATTAAGAGAACCGGTTGCTTTATAAAGCACGTTGTAATTATTGGTAGTACGCACACCCCAGCTGCCATTTGAATAAATATCACCTTTGATGATCATGTCGGTTTTATCATTAATTCCCCAATAAAAGCCACCATCACGTAAAAAAAATCCTTGAGTAGGGCTGTTGCCATAAAACGGAATTAAAATACCATTGTGCTGCTTTTTGGTGTTCGGAAAAAATCCGAATGGTAATCCCAATGGTGTTGGTACACCGCCAATTTCGAGGTACATGGGTCCGGTAACGATCTTGTCGTTTGGAATTACTTTAGCCCGTGTTGCTCTGAAAACAGTGCGCGAATCGGCATATTCACACGGAATACACTTCATGTTCTTCATGTAGATCACATCGTTGCTATCCTTCTTTATCTCATTTCCATAAACCATTAACTCGCCTTGCTTGGTTAAGGCATTAAATATTTTTCCCTTTTTTGTTTTTAAATTGAACATGATCTTCTCGGCATTCATTTCCTGCTCGCCATCTTTAAAAACAGGCGTGCCTTTTAGTTTTCCAGTGCTATCGGGTAAACCATAAGCGGTTATCAAATTATTTGAATAATCGATCTCGATCACAGAGGCCACCACATTCATGTTCTCATAAACCACATTGGCCTCTCCGTATAACAGCGCAATTTTTTTATTGGCCAAATATACAATTGAATCGTTTGCCATGTATTCGATCTTGTTTTCAAGGGTTTCTGAATCAACCAGCGTATCGGCATTAACTTTTTTTATGGTATCGGCAGGAAGTGTTTGAGCGTATAATACCCCATAAGATATTAACATCATCCATAAGAAAAATAATATTCTATGCCTGCTTTGGTTCAAGGGATTGCTCTACTTTTATACTAAGCTTACAAAGCTACAAACCTAAACGAAATTAGCCCTACAAATTGTGCTTATAAAGGTTAAAAATATCAAATTTCTGTTGTTACTAATCCCTGTAACACTGGTGTTTCTTGCCTTTAAAACCGGCAATGGTAAAGGAAAAGTTGGCGTTATTAAAACCATTGTGATTGATGCCGGCCATGGCGGAAAAGACCCTGGATGTAATGGTAATTTTGCGAAAGAAAAAGATGTTTCTTTAAGCGTAGCACTAAAACTAGGGAAATTAATAGAGTCACAATTTAAAGATGTTAAGGTTATTTATACACGTACTACCGATGTGTTTGTAGACCTTGAAGAGAGAGCCATGATAGCCAATAAAGCCAAGGCCGATCTGTTCATTTCCATCCACTGCAACGCGGCAGGTAAGGTGGTTAAATATAAAGACCCAAAAACGGGTAAAATGAAAGTGAAAATGCGTAAGAACAAAAAGGGAAAATTTGTTCCGGTGGAAACAACCAATCCGGTTCCGTTTGGCTCTGAAACGTACGTAATGGGTTTAAAGAATGAAGAAGGGAAAATGAAAGTTGCAACCCGCGAAAACTCCGTAATTTTTTTAGAGGACGATTACGAGAAAAAATACGAGGGATTTGATCCGGATAGTGAGGAAAGCTACATCATTATGAGCAATTACACCAGTGCCTATGTGATCCAAAGCGCCAACCTTGCTTTAAAGATACAGGATGAATATAAAAATAAAGCCGGACGAGTAGACAAAGGTGTGCACCGCCAGAGTATCTGGGTGTTGTGGCGCACTGCCATGCCAAGCATTTTAACCGAAATTGGATATTTGACCAATCCCTTGGAAGAACAATTCCTCGCAAGCGAAAAGGGTCAGGATTACCTTGCAAAAGCTATTTTCAGAGGATTGCGCAAATACAAAGATGAGTTGGAAGGCAATAAAAAAGATTACAATGATGAGATCGAGAATCAGGAACCTTTGGAGAATGAGAATATAAAAGCAGGAAATATTCCGGGTCAGAAAGCCAAGGAAGAAGATGAAGAAACAGAGAATGGTGATACGGAGACTAAAAAAGATACTGCATTTATTAAGGCAAAAGATGATAATAAAGGATTGATAAAAGAAGAAACAAAAAAAGAAGAACAGGTTTTATATAATGCTGTAGATGATAATAAAGGCATTGTAAAAGAAGTTGTACCGGTTGATAGCGTTAAAAAAGAAACCAAACCGGTTGAAACAAAAACCACAACACCACTTAAAAAAGAAACAAGCGACACTGCAGCAAGCGCAAAAGATATTGCCAACAAATTTAGAAAAGACAAAGAGACAAAACCTGCAGAAACAAGATCAAGCATTGTGTTCAAAGTGCAATTTGCCAGCAGTGATGTTGAACTGAATTTGAAGGATAAAAAATTTGAGCAAATTAAAAATGGTTCGTACTACAAAGTAAACAATGTATTAAAATACACTTCCGGCAACTTCACTTCACTTGCAGATGCCGTTGGGCACCAAAATACCTTACGGCAAAATGGCTTTAAAGACTGCTTTGTGGTGGCTTTTAAAAATGGTGAGCGCATTGATATAAATAAAGCCAAACAAGAACTGGAACAAAGCAAGTAGCGTTTATTTGTTGTATATTTACAGTAAATATCACGTGAAACATCTTTCCTACATAAGCATCTTACTTTTTATTTTATTACAGTTAATGGGCTGTAATAAAAAAACGGAAGAAACACCTATTGATCCTGCAACCGGCTGTACCAATTGTACACCAAGTTACGCCAGCAGTTATTATGGTATCTTAAAAGCAGGAACCTACACAACTACAGCTCCTGCCAGCAGCGCTACCATTACATCACGCGCAAGTGCATTTTTTAGTTCAGAGGCCGTTACAGTTGCATCCATCGCAAAATCAACTACGGTAAATACAGTTTTGTTTAACAGCGATACGCTTGTTTTTTCAGGATCACCTTATTATTATACCAATATTTTACCTGTAAATGTAGCATCTGTTACCTGGTCGGTCAATGGTGCCGCCAGCATCTCTTCTTTTAATTATAAGAACTTGAAGAACAAACCATCTTTTAGCAGCGTTGCATTGATGCCCGATACAGTTAGGAAAGGTATTGGTTTTTCGGTGATCATTAACGACCTAAAAGATTTTACAGCTGCATCCATTTTTATCTCTGATGGTTTAAGCGCTCCGTCTATCTTCACAAAAATGCTTGATGTTAATTCAGATACCATCACCTTTGTGCCAGATAATTTAACGAGTATACAAACTTCAACAAACGGCATCATAACCATTTTTATGGAAAATGCCCACGGAATAAAAGTTGACAGTAAAGATTTTAAAATAAGCAACGAAGCAGCTTATACCAAAAAGGTGGTTATCAAAAATTAATTAGTGCGCCACTAACCAATTTATTCCCTCGCCCATTCCTACTTCTACAGGCACTTTCAATGGTAAAGCATTTTTCATGTGCTCTTCAATTATTGGCTTTATCATTTCCAACTCAGGCTTATACACATCAAATACTAATTCGTCATGCACCTGCAAAAGCATTTTTGATCTTACGTTTCGTTTTTTCAGATCATTATGAATATTGATCATCGCTACCTTGATCATATCAGCGGCACTGCCTTGTATTGGTGCGTTAATGGCGTTTCGTTCGGCAAAGCCTCTTACGGTTGCGTTGTTCGATGTAATATCGCGCAACCAGCGTTTACGTCCTAATAACGTTTTTACATAGCCATTCTCGCGCGCAAAGTTGATCTCGGTATCCATGTAATTTTTAATGGATGGATATTCCTTAAAATAATTATCGATCAATTCTTTTGCTTCAGCACGTGGTATGTTCAAATTCTCTGCCAAACCAAATGCACCCTGGCCGTATATAATACCAAAATTCACACTCTTGGCTTTGTAACGCATTTCCTTTGTAACTTCGTTTTCACTCACGCCAAAAACCTTTGCGGCAGTAGCGGTATGAATATCTTTTCCGTTTTGAAATGCCTCACACATATTCGGATCACCGCTAATGCTGGCAACTATGCGCAATTCAATTTGCGAATAATCGGCGCTTAATAATACATGGTCGTTATCACGTGGTATAAAAGCCTTACGAATTTGTCGGCCTCGCTCCGTACGAATGGGAATATTTTGCAAGTTTGGATTATCACTGCTTAATCGACCTGTTACTGCAACAACCTGGTTGTAGGATGTGTGAATGTGTTTGGTGTTTTCATTCACTAATTCAGGTAATGTATCTACGTAAGTACTTTTTAATTTTACCAACTCACGGTAATCTAAGATCTTTGCAATAATTGGATGTGAGCCTTCCAGTTTCAATAACACATCTTCACCTGTGGCATACTGACCAGTTTTTGTTTTCTTCGCTTTATCAGAAATTTTTAATACTTCAAATAAAACATCGCCCACTTGTTTTGGTGAAGAGATGTTGAACTTAAAACGGGCATGCTCGTATATTTCTTTTTCTACTGCAACAATATCTGTTTCCAATTGCGCTGATAATTCCTTAAGTGCAGGAACATCCAACATAATGCCTTCACGCTCCATATCTGCTAACACCGTTATCAAAGGCACCTCAACTTCATTGAATAGTTTTTCAGTTTCGGTTTCTTTTAATTTAGGTTCAAATACTTCCTTTAATTGTAAAGTAATATCCGCGTCTTCTGCTGCGTAATCGGTTATTTGTTCTAAAGGCACATCGCGCATGCTCAATTGTCCTTTACCTTTTTTGCCGATCAATGTTTCAATACTTATTGGTGAGTAATTCAAATAGGTTTCTGCAAGCACATCCATACCATGACGCATTTCGGGTTGTATTAAAAAATGCGCAACCATAGTGTCGAACAATTTGTTTTTTATGACAATGCCATAATTCATCAAAATATGGTAATCGTATTTTATATTCTGCCCAATAAGTGTTTTCGCCGAATCATTAAATATGATCTCAAATTTTTTCAAGAGGGTTGTTGCGCCTGCTTTATCAATTGGAGAAGGCACATAATAAGCCTGGTGCTTTTTAATGGCGAATGAAAGTCCAACTAATTCCGCTTCGAGCGAATTTAATCCAGTAGTTTCTGTATCAAAACAAAATTCAGAAGCATCATTTAATTTAGCGATCAGTTCATTGATCTCACTCTCTGAATTCACTAAAATATACTGATGCGTAATATCATTAACCGTTTTAAAATTTGATTCAACCACTTCAGGGAGTGAGTTACCATTAACGTTATTGCCGTTAAAAAATTCCGAAGTGCTAAAAAGATCGGTTTGTCCGTTTGATGCCTTTGGCTTGTATTCCTTTGCAGCAGCCGAATTTCCTAAACTCTCACTTCCGCCAATATCTTCACCCAACACATTTTGCGCAATTCGTCTGAACTCCAGTTCTTTGAACAGATCGCGTAATGCATCTTTATTCAATGGTTTGATTGCTAACGAAGCTTCATCAAATTCAATTGGGCAATCAATAATAATAGTGGCCAATTTGCGCGATTGCAAAGCCATATCTTTATTGTTCTCAACTTTCTCTTTGAGCTTGCCTTTTAATTTATCGGTGTTTTGATACAAGCCATCAATAGATCCGTAATCTTTTATCAGTTGAATAGCCGTTTTTTCGCCAACACCCGGTATGCCAGGAATATTATCAACCTTATCGCCCATTAAACCTAAAATATCAATTAACTGCGCAACATTGTTTATCTCCCATTTCTTGCAGATCTCATCCACACCTTGTATCTCAGCGCCATTGCCTAAACGGGCAGGTTTGTATATGTAGGTATTTGAATCCACTAACTGACCATAATCCTTATCAGGCGTCATCATATAGGTTGTAAATCCTGCATTTTCTGCTTTGCGAGCCAATGTGCCAATGATATCATCCGCTTCGTAACCCGGTATGCCGATCACGTCAATATTAAATCCTTTGATAAGATCAATGATGTACGGAATAGAGGTACGAAGATCTTCCGGCATCTCTTCACGATTGGCCTTGTATGCTTCAAACTCTTCGTGGCGTTGAGTTGGCGCATCGGTATCAAAAACCACTGCAATGTGCGTTGGTTTTTCTTTGTTCAAGATCTCTAATAAGGTGTTGCAAAAACCAAATACAGCCGAAGTGTTAAGGCCTTTGGAATTCACACGTGGACTATTACTAAAAGCAAAATATGCGCGATAGATGAGTGCAAAAGCGTCTAATAAAAATAATTTTTTGGGAGTGTCTTTAGTGATCATTTTAATTTGTGTTTGTAAATGCAATATTAATTGCTTTTTTTCCAATCGTTATACTTAACAATAGTTTCAATGGCGCTTGTTTCGTTAAATTCTTTTTCTTCTTTAAATTCATTGGCAATCTCCTGATTGTCTTTCATCCATTCATTTAATTGTTTTTTGAATTTTCCTTCGCGCACTTCGGTTATTTTTTTATCGCCATCTTTGAATAAATACCACATGTGATCATGAATGGTCTCGTTCATATTAACAGTTTCAAACGAGGTTTTGTATAGAATGATGGCGCCAGCTGTCAAACGTTTATAAAACAACGCTTCTTCATCTTGTGAAATAGAAATAAAATTGTTGTTGTTAAATCCATAGCCTTTTACTTTATTAGGTTTGTAATTTTTTTGAACGCCCGATTCATCTTTAAAGAACACTTTTGTATACAATTCATGTTCCTTTTTTGGGTTGATCTTTACTTCTCCTTTAAGGGTATCGCCTTTATCGTTTAATAAATACCCTTTTACAAATGTAATTTGAGCATTTGCAAATAAAAAAAAGAAACTTGCGAAAATAACTGCAGTAAGCCGTTTATACCCATTCTGTGCCATGCTTTAAAGAAACCCATTTTTTAAAACAAACCCAAACTTTGTTATAATTGTGTGAATAAATTAGTGATTTCAAACGCCTCAACAACAAAGCGCTTAACACTTAATTAATTGTTAATTCACATAAGTTTATTCATTTAAAATGTTACATTTGGTTAACACTTTTTACTTTGAAAATCGGTTTAAAAATAGGTTTGGCGTTTTTTCTTCTCGCGGCTATTTCTATGATCGTGATCGGATACATTAGTTACGATAATGCCAGACGATCACTCGAACAACAATCGTTCAATAAACTCACTGCCGTAAGGGAAGCGAAAGCCGATCAGGTTCATGAATATTTTGAGAATATTAAAGATCAACTACAAGATCTGGCGTTGAATCCTGTGGTTATTGATGCCACAAAAGGATTTAAAACTGGCTTTTCTTCTATTACTAACGATCTTAAACTTGACGATAAAAAAATTGAGGTCTTAAAAAACGAGAACTGGGAATATCTTGAAAGAGAGTTTTTACCTAAACTTAATAAAAACCTTATTATTCATACAACGCTTAAAGACGAAGTTAACTCCGAGCCGGCTGCCATTGCCTTACAAAATATTTATATCACTAAAAATAAAAATGCAATAGGCGAAAAGCATAATATGCTGAGCAGTGATGATGGCAGCGCTTATAGCCTTACACACGCAAAATACCATACTGTTTTCAAGAATTTCATTGAGCGCTTTGGTTATTATGATCTGTTTATTATTGATAATGAAAGCGGAAAGATCGTTTACACCGTTTACAAGGAAGTTGATTTTACCTCCTCATTAAGTGATGGTTCATTAAAGCATACCAATTTAGGCGATGCGTTTGAAAGCGTTAGAAATGCTGTAGCCGATACAGTTTCGAAACTTGTAGATTATGAACCATACCATCCTTCCTATAACGCTCATGCTTCCTTCATAGCTTGTCCGATTTTTGATGGTGAAAAACAAATTGGTGTACTGACCTTTCAAATGCCAATAGATCGTATCAATTCCATAATGACCAACAACGCGCATTGGGAAAATGTTGGCTTGGGAAAATCAGGTGAAACATACATTATTGGTGAGGACATGACACTTAGAAATCAATCGCGTTTTTTGATTGAAGATAGCACCAACTATTTTAAAATGCTTCGTGAACTAGGCGTTAGTAAAACCACTATCTCTAAAATTAAAACCTTTAACAGCAGTATTGGATTGCAGGAAGTAAAAACTGTAGGAACTTTAGCTGCCTTAAAAGATTCGAGTGATACAAAGATATTTCCTGATTACCGAGGTGTTTCCGTACTATCTTCCTACAAACCGCTACATGTGTTAGGTATGAACTGGGCCATTTTAAGTGAAATAGATGAAGAAGAAGCGTTCAATGAAATTGTTGTTTTAAAAAGTAAAATGACCGTTGCCTTTGTTGTATTGTTGTTAGTGGTTATTGTTACTTCCTATTTTATGTCGATGCAATTAACGCGACCGATCAAAGAACTGTCGGTTGAAGCTGAAGAACTCGGTAATGGAAATTTGGATGTGGAAATAAAAACCGGTAGAAAGGATGAGATAGGTGTACTGGCCGATAACTTTAAAAAGATGCAGGGATCCATTACAAAACTCATCATGGATCTGCGACACATCAATCATACGCTAGAAGATAAAGTAACCGAACGAACTGCTGAAGTTGTTGAACAAAAAAATATCATTGAAGAAAAACAAAAAGAGATCATTGATTCGATATTATATGCCAAGCGTATACAAAATGCCATTTTAGCTCATGATACTTATTTAGATAAACATCTACCTCAGCACTTTGTGTTGTTTAAACCTAAAGACCATATTAGCGGCGATTTTTACTGGGCAACAAAAAAAGACGGAAGGTTATGGTTGGCTGTTTGTGATAGTACAGGACATGGTGTTCCCGGGGCGTTTATGAGTTTATTGAACATTGCTTTTTTAAATGAGGCCATTACCGAAAAAAATATGACAGAGCCTCATGAAGTTTTAAATCATACGCGTAAACGTTTAATACAAAACATATCTAAAGATGGCAACAAGGATGGTATGGATGGGATTTTACTTTGTATTGATACGAATACAAATACCTATAGCTACGCTGCAGCGCATAACTGTCCGCTTATAATTAAGAACAACGAATTAATTGAATACGACGCCGATAAAATGCCTATTGGTCAGTGGATACACCAAGATTCGTTCACAACACATAAACTGGATGTTAAACCGGGTGATATGATCTATTTGTATACTGATGGATACGCCGATCAGTTTGGTGGGCCAAAAGGAAAAAAATTCAAGTACAAACAATTGAACGAGTTGTTGATGGCCATCCATCAAAAACCAATGATCGAGCAAAAAGACAAACTAACACAAGTATTTAAGGATTGGAAAGGTGAACTCGAGCAGATAGATGATGTGTGCGTTTTCGGTCTTAAAGTTTAATTAATTTTCTTTAGTGTATCTTTTTTGCACCGCATGATTATAAATGTATGCGGATCACGATTCTGATATCTATCATTTGGTTTAGTTTAATTAACAGTAAAGCTCAGAGCATTTTTGATCCGGCAACGCCCGACCCATGCAGTTCATTTTCTAAGACACATACGGTACAAAAAAAACCAATAGCCTACCCGTATCTAAGAGAAGGTGATGTTGCATGGGAAAAGCGTATTTGGCGTGAGATCGATCTGCGTGAAAAACAAAATTTAAAATACTATTATCCGGTTGATCTTAATCCTTGTGTGCATTCACTCTTTCAGGTTTTATGTAAACAGATTTTAAATGGAAGTATTTTAGCTTTCAAAGATGAAGAATTTGTTGTGCCTTACGAACGTTCAGAAGTAAGGCGATTACTGGTAAAGCAAGATACTGTTCCGCAATTTATTGTTGACGAATTTGGAAATGAAAAAGAAGTGATGGTGTCTGTTGCTGATTCAACAAGTATTTACAGGAATATTTTAAAATACCGTTTGAAAGAAGATTGGTATTTTGACAAGCAACGTTCGGTTTTAGAAGTACGTATAATTGGTTTGGCTGCTTACGAATACATTGATGATAAAGAAGCTTACCGTGAATTGTTTTGGGTTTACTTTCCGGCATGCCGCGAAACCTTGGCACAGGCTAGCGCTTTTAACACACGTAATGACAATGAGTTCAGAAGCTTTGACGAATTATTCATGAAACGCGATTTCAATAGTTTGATCATTAAAGAATCAAATGTTTATGATCGCTACATTTACCAATACATGAAAGGGATAGATGCCTTAACCGAAGCAGATGATATTAAAATGGATCTGTTCGATTGGGAACATGATCTGTGGAATTATTAGGGAAAGATGCAAGAGGTATGACATTAAGAATCAAGACCTGTAACGCTCATGAATCCTGCTGTCTTTTCTCTTACCTCAATTTTCGTTATAAATAACTTCTAGTAATGTTTGTCCAACTGCTTTTAAAGTTGCCTTATCAATGGTGCTCAGGTCATCCGAATTTTTATGATGATGCGCGAAGAACGAGTTGGCAAAAGCATCGTAATGTAAAATATCTATACATGGTATTTGCGCGATCTTATTTACAAATGCGTGATCGTCGGTCATTTCACCGGCTTCCGCATCAATAAAATAAGCGCCTGCGCCACTCACCTTTGCTGCTTTCCAAACTTTGTTCACCACATCGTTCGCATAAAACATCGATATCTCTTCACGCGGAAAACGCGCATCCTTTGCGCCAACCATATCCAATAAAATGCCGTATCGTGCGGTGTAACCAGCTTTGTGCGGATTTTTACTCCAATACTGTGAGCCTAAACACCAGGTATCGGGCATGCCGCCGTTATCACCATAATCTTCCAGGTCAAATAAAATAATATCTACCCCGATCTTCGGATCTTTTTCATGAATGATGCGTGCTACTTCCATTAATACACCAACTCCACTGGCGCCATCGTTCACACCCGGACAAGCATTTTGTTTTAATTTTGGATCGCTTTCCTTTTCTGAAAAAGGTCGGCTATCATAATGCGCACAAAGCATAATACGATTTTGATTTTCGGGATAGAACGAAGCGATCACATTTTTTAATAACCAGTTTTTTCCATCAAAGGTGCTTGAGTTACCTGCTTGTATCAATACTTGTGCGCCAAAACGTTTGAATTGCTTTTCGTAATAGTCAACAGCCTTTTCGTGCGCTTTGCTGCCTGGGGTACGCGGACCAAGATCGGCCTGATACTTTACATAAGCAAATGCACTATCGCCATTAAAATCAGGAGGAACAACACGTGGTTTTGTTTCAACCTTTGGCGTATTATCGGTTGTGGTATTGGTATTGTTATTTTCAACCGGCGTTTCAGGTTTACAAGCTGCCAACAATATCAAACACGCTATTACAATTTTTCCTTTCATTACTTTTTGTTTTGGTTCTTATAAACTCCAGGTGCTGCCTTCTTTACTATCTTTTATTTTTATCCCGGCTTCCGTTAATTTATTTCTGATCTCGTCGCTCAACGGAAAATTCTTATCTGCTTTGGCTTTCGCGCGCATATCCAATACCACATTCACTACTTTATCTAAGGCATGCATAGCTTCACCACTTTCCTCTTCAAACTTCAATCCGCACACATCAAATACAAAGTTTTTGTAAATCTTATGTAATAGATCAATATCTGCTTGCGTTAAATTTAATTTTCCATCGTTAGCAGAATTAATGATACGAACCGTTTCAAACAAATGAGCGATCAATACCGAAGTATTAAAATCATCGTTCATGGCTTCGTAACAAGCTGTTTCAATAGCCGCAATATTTTCAGAAGAAGCAGAAGCAGCTTTTAAAGAGCGTAAAGTTTTATATGCCTCCGCAATTCTCACAAATCCTTTTTCTGCCGCATTCAAAGCATCATTACTAAAATCCAAAGTGCTTCGGTAATGTGTTTGAAGCATAAAGAATTTTACTACCATGGGGTTATAGCCTTTATTTAATAGCGGATGAATGCCGCTAAATAATTCATGTGGTAAAAAACTATTGCCTAAACTCTTACTCATTTTTTGTCCGTTTACCGTTAGCATATTTGTATGCATCCAGTAATTGGCAGGGTGTTTACCGCAGTACGCCACGTTTTGAGCAATTTCATTAGTATGATGTGTTGGTGCCAGATCCATTCCGCCACCATGTATATCAAAATTCTCGCCCAAATATTTTGTACTCATGGCACTACACTCAATATGCCATCCCGGAAATCCTTTACCCCACTTGCTTGTCCATTGCATTAAATGTTCAGGCTTTGCTTTTATCCATAAGGCAAAATCCAAACGACCTTTCTTTTCATCTTGTCCATCCAGATCGCGTGTGCCTTCAAACAGATCTTCCAGTTTTCTTCCGGTAAGTGCGGTATAATTAAATTCCTTCGCAAATTTTTCTACATCAAAATACACGGTGCCATTTACTTCATAGGCATAACCTTTTCTGATGATCTCTTCTGCGATCTCCTGCTGTTCAATAATGTGGCCTGTTGCAGTTGGTTCAATACTTGGCGGAAGTGTGTTGAACTGATTCATCACATTTCTAAAGTCAACTGTATAGCGTTGCACAATTTCCATTGGTTCGAGTTGTTGCAACTTTGCTTTTCTGGAGATCTTATCCTCACCCACATCGCCATCACCTTCTAAATGCCCGGCATCGGTAATATTACGCACATATCGTACTTGGTAGCCAATATGTGTTAGGTAACGGTAAATTAGATCGAATGATATAAACGTGCGACAATTTCCTAAATGCACATCACTGTATACGGTTGGTCCGCACACATACATTCCTACATAAGGCGAATTGATCGCTTTAAATTCCTCTTTCTTTCGAGTTAATGTGTTGTATAAAAATAATGGCTGCATAAGGATTGTAAAGATTGCAAAAATTAGAGAATAAAAAAAGACGGATCGCTCCGTCTTTTATATGAATGCTTATAAAAAATGTTAGTTTTCAATAGAGCCGTCGCCAACATATACACCATTCTTGTAAATGGCCACACGCGTTAAGATACCGTTATCATTATAAATATATGCTTTGCCTTCCATTAAACGATTGTCTTTAAAAACACCATCTTTACAAACTTGTTTGTTTTTGTTATATAAGATGTGTTTGCCGTTAAGCACTAATGGTCCCGCTTTTGGATCGTTCACAATTTCTTCTTTTTTCACCTCGGCAACAGCTTTACTTGGTGCAAACTTAGCAGCATCGTTACTTTTGTTGATCTCTTTATTAGTTTCAAATGTTTTAATACTTGCTACATCTACATCGCCATTGTTATACGTTTTAATGGCTTTTACATCGCCACTCTCATAATATTCCTTTATTTGTCCTGCCTCTTTACCATTTGCAAAATTACCTTGCACAGCTACTTGACCGTTCTCGTAGTTGTAGGTTTGAACGCCTTCACGTTTTCCACCTTCATTAAATTTAAAATCGTGCTGAACGGTTCCATTATCGTAGTATGACTTATAGTTACCTACCCATTTATTTATTTTCCAGTTACCTTCTTCTTTTTTATTTCCATTCTCGTAATACATAATAGCGTATCCATCCGGGCGACCATTCACAAACGGAATGTTGTTCTTTGGTTTACCATTGCAATAGTATTCCATCCAGTTTCCTGCTTTACGATTCTCTTTATAAGCGCCTTCCTCGGCCTTTTGATTAGCGGCGTAACATGTATTGGGTTTATGCTTACCCATTAATATCCATTTGCCTTGCTTCTTACCGGTATTATCAATAAGATTTATTGTATCTTTTGAGTTAACAATCTCATAAGATTGTGCTTTAAATAAAATAACACTTAATATTAAAAGTGTGGTTATAATTTGCTTCATTTCAATTACTTGTATATCAAAGCTAAATTTTCAAAATTAAAATAGCAAGCAAATTAATCGAACATAAAAGTACTTTTATCTAAAAAATAAAAAGCCCCGACTTTTAGGCCGGGGCTAATAATTTGACTTTAAATAAATTTAATTTTCTACCTGAGTATCACCCACATAAATACCGCCCTTATAAACTGCGATACGTGTTAAAATACCATTTTCATCATAAATATAAGCTTTACCTTCCATTAAACGGTTGTCTTTAAACACGCCATCTTTTGTGATTTGCTTACTCTTATTATATAAAGTGTGCTGACCATTTAAAACGATAGGGCCTTTACCTTTTGCTACTGCCTCATTTGGTTTCTCATCAGGCTTAACCTCTACTTTTGGTGCATTCTCAGCAGGATTATCAGATTTTTTTACCAGTGGTTTCTTTGGTTGAAATTCCTTTATTGAAGCTACATCTACGTTACCTTCAGCATAATTCTTTTCTGCTTTGATATCGCCATTTTCGTAAAATTCTTTGATCAAACCGCTTTCTTTACCATTGGCAAAATTACCTTCAATTGCTTTTTGGCCATTGTCAAAATAATAAGTTTGCGGTCCATCACGCTTTCCGGCAGCATTAAACACAAACTCATGTTGTACTTGTCCGTTCTCGTAATATAATTTGTAGTTACCTACCCATTTGTTGATCTTCCAGTTTCCTTCTTCGCTGATCTTACCATTCTCATGGTACATGATCGCGTAACCGTCAGGACGGCCATTTACGAAGGTTAGTTTATTCTTCATATTACTATTGCAGTAATACTCGATCCACATACCGGTTTTGCGATTGTCAGCGTATTTGCCTTCTTCAACCTTTTGTTCGGGTTGATAACATGTTCCTGGCTTGTGTTTACCTCTAACAATCCATTTTCCTTGCTTCTTGCCGGCTACGTCAATTAAATTGAGCGTATCCTTACCAACGATCTCATATGTTTGAGATTGGGCAGAAGATATGAAGGAAACTAATAAAAATATGTATAGTAGTTTTTTCATGCTAATCAAATTTATTAAATGTTTAACAATATGAAACGTTTTTTAGCCTAATTAATCGATTTTGTCGATAAGTACTTTATTCTAGTTAATCTATCTTTTATTACGGCATTTTACGTGCCAGGTTGCAATTTTTTGGTTTTTTTATGTTTTTCTGTTAAACTTTTCCCTTCAAATTATCCAGCATGGCTTTAACTAAAAATTCTAAATCGTATTTTTCTTTCCAACCCCACTGTTTACGGGCTTCCGAATCGTCTATACTTTTTGGCCAACTGTCGGCAATTTGCTGGCGAAAATCGGGTTTATAGCTGATTTTAAAATCAGGAATGTGTTTTTTGATCTCTTCAGCGATCTCTTTAGGGCTAAACGACAAGCCCGATAAATTATAGCTACCCCTGATCATGATATTTTCGGAAGGGGCGTGCATTAATTCAATTGTTGCCCTGATCGCATCTTCCATGCACATCATTGGCAAGGTTGTATTCTCACTTAAGAACGATTCATATGATCCTTTTTTTAAAGCATCATAAAAAATATGAACGGCATAATCGGTAGTTCCCCCGCCCGGTGCGCTTTTCCAGCCAATTAAACCCGGGTAACGGATACTTCTTACATCTACACCAAACTTTTTAAAATACCACTCGCACCAACGTTCACCGGCTTGTTTGCTAATCCCATAAATGGTGCTAGGCTCCATAACCGTGTACTGTGGCGTATTTACGGCAGGTGTTGTTGGTCCAAATACCGCAATGGAACTTGGCCAGTATATTTGTTTGATGTGTTTTTCTTTTGCAAGATCTAAAACATGAAATAAGCTTTCCATATTCAGTTTCCAGGCAAACATTGGGTTTTGCTCGCCGGTAGCAGAAAGCAAGGCTGCTAAATGATATACTTGCGTAATGTTGTGTTTTTTTACAATATCAAATAAGGCATTCTTATCCAATGCATCCAATGTTTCAAACGGATTGTTTGCCAATGCTGCCGAAGGTTTTAAATCTGACGGTACAACATTTTCATTCCCATAAATTTTTGAAAGATTTTCTGTAAGCTCTACCCCAATTTGCCCGCCGGCACCAATAATGAGGATCTTTTCGTTCGTAGTGGCCATGGTTTCAAATAAGTTTAACGTTTGTGAAACTATTTTGTATCTTTACAAACCTAAGTATTTAAATGTATTTTTAAAACTTTTATTTACTTAAATGATAATATAACCTGCAATTATATTCTATCGTTATGGCTTTATTAGTAAACAGAATCGACAAAAACATTCTTAAGCAGCGCCTTAAGGAAGAAAATTTTCAGCGTAAGACCATTTCGTTTTACCGCTACGTGAACATTAGTGATCCGCATCAACTTCGCGACGAACTTTTTAAAAACTGGACAGAGCTCAATTGCTTTGGCCGTATTTATGTGGCGCACGAAGGCATCAATGCGCAAATGAGCGTACCCGAGCAAAATTGGGATGCCTTTGTTGATCAGCTATTCAAGATCCCTTACTTTACCAACGTGCCATTTAAGCATGCGGTTGATGGTAACGGAAAATCGTTTTACAAATTAATAGTAAAGGTGCGCGATAAGGTTGTGGCCGATGGTATCAACGATCCGAGATTTGACCCATCGAACACAGGCACTTATTTAAATGCACAGGAATTCAATAAAGCCATTGAAGATCCTAATACTATTGTAATTGATATGCGCAACCATTACGAAAGTGAGGTTGGAAGATTTGACAGAGCTTTTTGTCCGGATGCGGATACCTTCAGAGAAGAGTTACCTTTGGTGATCGATCATTTAAAAGGACAAGAAGACAAAAAAGTTTTGATGTACTGCACAGGCGGTATTCGCTGCGAAAAGGCAAGTGCTTATTTTAAATACAAAGGCTTTAAAGATGTGAATCACCTGCATGGCGGTATCATACAATATGCCAAAGAAGTAAAAGAGCAAGGATTAGAAAGTAAGTTCAGAGGCATCAACTTCGTTTTTGATGAACGAATTGGCGAACGCATTACCAATGATGTATTAAGCAAATGTCACCAATGCGGCAAACCATGTGATACACATGTGAACTGCAAAAATGATGATTGCCATTTATTATTCATTCAATGTGATGAGTGCGCACAAAAAATGGATGGTTGCTGCACCAATACATGTAAAGATATTTATCACTTACCCATTGAACAGCAACGCGAGTTGCGCAAAGGCCGTGTAAAGAACGGACCGGAATGCTTAGCGGTATATAAAAGCCGCTTACGCCCTAACTTAGCAGAAATACTTAAAACCGAATTACAACTCAAATGAAAAAACCAATCGCAGCTGCGTTAATCGCAACTATTTTTATTGTAAGCTCTTGTAAAAAAACCAAAGAAACCGTTGATGAGTTCACTCAATTTGACTTGAGTTACACTACAACGTTTACTGTGCCTGCAGCAAGTGTAACCGTTAATACCCCTGCGGATTTTACAACGCCCGATGTGCCTACAAATACAAGTGCATCGTATCCGAATAATAAAACCACCTATAGTTTGGTTGATGAGGTGAAGCTCACAAAATTTAATGTAAGCGCCGATTCAAGTAACTTTGATTACTTAAAGTCACTAACTATATTTATTCAAGGAAGTGGATTACCGGAAGTGCAATTAGCAACTAATACACTTGTGCCAACCGGTGTTGCCAGTTTTGACATGAGTTTAAACGATGTTAATTTAAAAGATTATCTTGCCAAAAGTAATTTTAAACTACGCGTAAATGTTACCATTGATGGTGCAATTACAACTAATCAAAAAATGAAGTTAAACCAAACCATGCATGTGGTTGCAAAAATATTAAAGTAACATGCCAATATATCATAAACTAGGGGAGTTTCCTCAAAAGAGACACGTGGTGTTTCAATCGAAAGAAAATAAACACCGTTACGAGCAATTATTCGGTACCGAAGGCTTCAGTGGTTTTTCATCATTACTTTATCATGTGCATCGCCCAACTCAGGTAAAAGAAATTTTACGTAGTTATGATGTAACACCAAAAGTGGCTATTGAAAAAAACATTAAGGCATTA
>JBIKKW010000132.1:0-7431 GCA_044360115.1 Bacteroidia bacterium | reverse complement strand
CGGCGATCTCTTTTTCTTTTTCAACTATTTCGTTCTTAAGGTCGGTATATTTGTTTTCCGATTCATTTCGTTTCGAAGAAACATCTGCAATTTGTTTTTGCAACTCAACTAATTTTTGTTGCGCATTTGGATCGTTGTTTTTACCTGAAGATAATTTTTCCAATTCATCAGCATACTTTTTGTTCAAAGCGGCCTCTTCGCGTTTATTGGCAGCATCAGTTTCCAGTGTTTTACCAAGTTCCAAAAGTTTATTTGCTACCGCTACATCGTTTTGTGCCGCATTTTTTTGTTCAACTGCTTTTTTGGTCTCTTCAGCCTTCTGAGTTTCATCTGTTATGGCTTGCGCATTAGCCAAGGCTGTTTCTGCATCTTTTAATTTTGTTTCTGCTTCAATTTTTTTAGCATTACCTAATTCAATGGCATCTTTAGCATCCTGGTTTAATTGGATGGCTTCTTTTTCCGATACTACTGCATCTTGTTTGGCAATATCTATGATCTCCTTATTATTAATTCCTTCGCTTGTTTTTGTTTTATTATCGGCAACCTTAGTTGTGTTTTGATCTTTAGTGTTTGTTTTTGTATCGGTTACCGTTGGATTTGTTGTGTTAACTGCTTTAGGGTCTTTGGTCTCATTATTAGCCAACGGTGTATCACCTTCATTTTTGGCCACATCAGGCGATAATTTATTTTGACCTTCATTAGGATTTAACTTCGATTTTTCTTCGATCAGTTTTAAATACTGTAAATAATTATCATCGCTCGGTGCTTCTTCAAAGTTGTTCACGATCTTCAAAACGCCATCCACATAAGTAACCGTTTGTTTAAATGGCCTTCCTACAACAGCTAATGGTAAGCTTATGCCTTGTGATTGCGTTCTTAAACCGGGTGTTTCAACAGTATACAAAAGTTTAGCGCCATTTGGTAATTGCATGCTAAAATTGCCATTATCGTCTGCTTCAAACGTACCAACCATTGTTTCGTTGGATATGTTTTTAACTGTTATTTTACTTTTTACACTTTGCTTGGCTGTTTCCTTAGAAACAGTTCCTTTCATAACGATGAGATCTATTGGCTTGCGCTCTGTTTTGATCTTTAATACATCTATTTTACCCGGCGGACTGTAACGACCGGTGCTGAAGTAGGCAAACTTTTCAGAGGTATCGGTAACAAATAAATAATCATCATCCGGCGAGTTAATAGGAAATTCAAGGTTTTTTGGTGTACTCCATGATTGGGTAGACTCATTAAAAGTAGATTTGAAGATATCGTAACCACCCATACTGTTGTGGCCTTTACTTGCAAAATATAGTATTTTACCATTCGGGTGAACAAAGGGATAATCTTCATCAAACTCGGTATTGATCCCATCCATACGAACAGGCTTGCCAAATTCGCCATTGCTCATGCGTTCGCGGTAATAAATATCTCTGCCATTCGCATTGTTATCACCATAACTACTAAAGTACAAGCGGTCGCCGGCCTTATTGGAGTACATTACCGATTTTTCCTTTTTCTTTTTATCGTAGCTCGTTTTGAAGGCATCGGTTTTTACCAAAAGTTTGCCACCAGATGAATTAAGATCGTAACTACGGAAGTAATCCGATTCATTCAGTTGTTTTTTAGTGATCACCTCCAGGTCGGTTAGGGCACTCAATAAGCGTTTGCCATTACCGCAAGCCATGATCTCCCGGTCAACCTGCAACTTTTTTTGCATAGATGCTGGAGCTTCTTTTTTAAACTCATTATAATATTTGATGGCCTCATCAAACAAATAATTAATGTGATAAGCCTTACCTAAAAAGAAGGTTACATCCTTCGGAAGGTCTTGGCGACTATTATACGCTTTGTTTAAATAGGAGAATGATTTCTTTTTATCGGGTTCGCTGTAGATCATGCAAACACCTAATCTGTAGTTGTATAATGGTTCACGCGGATTGTTGGAAACCAACTGGGAGTAAAGCTTGTAGGCCTTTGTGTACTCTTCTTCCTCAAAAAGGTCTTCGGCTTGTTTTTTTAATTCCTCTTCTGATTGGGCCTGAATTTGTACTTGAAAAAACACAAAAAATAAAACCAAAATCAATTTAATTGATTGAGTACAAGAAGTTGACAATAAGCCCTTTAAGATAGGGAGCTTTGGTTTCATATGCGTATAAGACGTAAAAATACTAAAATTTATAAATAAGATGTAATAAACCTCACTATTTCACACGAAAAAGACCAGAATATTCATTAAAAAAAGTGAAATAAATAAACTATCTTCGCCGAAATAACAATTATAATATAATCAAATGATAAAACAATTACTTACTTCTGCGGCGGTTTTTATTGCATCCAGTATGACTGCTCAAAGCGGTAAAAAGAACTCAAATCCTGGAAAAGGTCAGTTTGTTTTTAATAACGCAACTGTATTACAATCAGCTAAAACTGCAACTCAAACTTGCGACAGCGTTGTAACCATCCCTCAAACAGCCACAGTTACTGTAGGTACAGCAGGTACAGATACTGCGGTTCCTGCTTGTAATCCATTAGCTGGTTATGTTAGTGGTACCAACTGTTATAATGATAGAGAAAAAGCTAACTTCAATGATGGCTCTTTGTATGGTTCAATTACCAATTTATCTGTAACGGCAGTTAGAACTTTATTTTATAAAAGTGGAACAGAAGGAACACAAGGTGCTCCAACAGCTACTGTAGGAATGAAAATTTATGCAGGTACTGTAGGTGGCGGACCAACAACTAACTTAGGTAGTGTTGTAAAAACAATGGCGTCTGTATTAACTACATCTAATACACAAAACTTCTTCTTTCATCAATTTAATTTTGTAACACCAATTGCAGTTCCTTCAACCGGATTTTTTGCTTCATTGGTTTTACCTACAAACGTACCGGGTGATACAGCAGTTATTGCACATCAGTTTCAACCAAGCACGAATTTAGCTTGGGAAAAATTTGATACAGGAAACTGGTATGCTTATACAAGTTCAAGTTCATGGCAATCACCAGGTAATTTGTATTTAATTCCTAAATACTGTTTCAATATTTCTGGTGTTGGTATCTCTAAAAACATGGGTATTAGCGAAAACGTGGTTGTTTATCCAAACCCTTCAAATGGTAAGATCAATGTAACAACTACTTTCTTATCTAAAGAAAACATCAATGTTACTGTAACAAATGCATTAGGAAAAGTTATTGCAACTGCTTCAAAAAGCACAGTATTGGTTGATCACATGAGCTTTGATCTTTCAAGCGAAGCAAATGGTGTTTATTTTGTAACCGTAACAAACGGTACCGATAAAATGGTATCGCGTGTAGTTTTAACCAAATAATATTTTAACATCAATTATATTAAACCCCGCCTTAGGTGGGGTTTTTTATTTTTATTTTATATAAATTTGAAGGCTTGAAAAAAACTTTCCTATATTTTTTGATCACTTCCTTTTTAATGGTTGGTTGCGATGGCTTTAATAAGCTATTAAAAAGTACCGATTATGAATTGAAGCTCACAAAAGCCAAGGAGTATTACGAAAAAGAAAACTGGACCAAGGCATCGCAGTTGTTTGATGAATTGCTTCCTGTGGTTAAAGGTACCGAAAAGGCCGAAGAGGTTTACTTTTTGTATACCTGGTGCGAATATTACATGAACGATTATTTATTGGCCCAGTATCATTTTAAGAATTTTACCCGTCAGTTTCCCAATAGTAAACACGCTGAGGAATGCTACTTTATGAATGCCATGTGTTATTATTACACATCGCCGGTTTATCATTTAGATCAAACAAGCACCCTTAACGCCATTAAAGAGTTTCAAAGTTTTGTAGATACCTATCCGCAAAGTACCCGAATTGATTCGTGTAATATGATGATCGATAAACTGCGTTTTAAGATCGAGAAAAAGGACTATGATATTGTAAAACAGTATTATAAGCTGGAAGATTACAAAGCCAGTATCGTTGCCAGCAAGGCATATATTAAAGATTTTCCATCGAGTAATAATAATGATGAGATGTTCTATATTATGATCAATTCCTATTATTTGCTGGCTGTAAACAGTATTCCGAGCAAAAAAGCCGAGCGATTGCAGGGTGCCATGGAAAATTACGTTAAATTTGTTGATTTATACCCTAATAGTTCGTACATTAGCCGCGCAGAAAATATTTACAATACCTGCAAACGATTAAAAGATAATTTAAATTAACATGGATTTTAAGAAAACAAACGCTAACCAGTCAATTGTAACACGCGATATTCGTCGTTTTGATGCACAAACCGGTAACATTTACGAAGCAGTTGCGATCATGAGCAAACGTGCAAATCAGATCAGCACGGAGTTAAAGGAAGAGTTAACTTCTAAATTACAAGAGTTTGGTTCAAA
Organism: Bacteroidia bacterium; assembly: GCA_044360115.1. Classification (GTDB taxonomy): domain Bacteria; phylum Bacteroidota; class Bacteroidia; order B-17B0; family Aurantibacillaceae; genus Aurantibacillus. The sequence continues at coordinate 3,059 of JBIKKW010000132.1, read as the reverse complement.
TAATGACAATTTAGAGGAGATATTTGAGAACCGTGAGCAAATTGAGGTTTCTAAGTTTTACGAAAAACTTCCAAAGCCGTCTTTGATCGCTGTTCAAGAATTCTTAGAAGAGAAGATCTATTACAGAAACCCTGCTAAAACTGCAGAATAATTTTGATCAATTCAAACAAAAACAATATTAGGCAGTAGTAATTACTGCCTTTTTGCTTTATGTTACGTCACAAAAACATAGTTATTGGAGTAACTGCCGGAATTGCGGCTTACAAGATACCTATATTGGTGCGTTTATTGGTTAAGGAAGGCGCTCACGTAAAAGTGATCTTAACCAAAGATGCTGCGCAATTTGTAACGCCTCAAACACTTTCTGTTTTAAGTAAGAACGAAGTAGTAAGTGATTTTTTTGACGCAAATAATAATTGGAACAATCATGTGAAACTGGCCGAATGGGCCGATGTGTTTTTAGTTGCTCCAGCTACTGCCAATACGATCGCAAAAATGGCCAATGGCATTTGCGATAATGTGCTTTTAGCAACTTACCTATCAGCAAAAAGTAAAGTAGTTGTTGCGCCTGCAATGGATCTGGATATGTATCAGCATCCAACAACAAAAGGTAATTTACAAAAACTGCAAAGTTTCGGAAATGTTATCATCCCTGCTGAATCGGGTGAGTTAGCCAGTGGGTTGGTAGGAGAGGGCCGAATGGCTGAACCGGAAACCATGTTTAATTTTATTAAGGATCTGTTTGAAACACCGCTACCATTAAGCGGTAAAAAAATAATGGTAAATGCCGGACCAACTTATGAAGCAATTGATCCGGTGCGTTTTATTGGTAATAGAAGTTCGGGTAAAATGGGCATAAGTATTGCCGATGCTTTTGCTGAACTGGGCGCTGATGTTACTTTGGTATTAGGCCCTTCGGCGCACAAACCATTTAACCGATCAGTTCTGGTCATTGATGTTGAAAGCGCTAAAGAAATGTATGAGGCTTGCATGGAGGCATCAAAAAAAGCGAACATTATTGTTTGTGCCGCTGCGGTAGCAGATTACAGAGCAAAACAGATCAATGAGCAAAAGATCAAAAAAGATGCAAACGAATTATTTTTAGAGCTTGAGAAAACAACTGATATTTTAGGTGAATTAGGCAGACAAAAAACCAAGGATCAATGTTTAGTTGGTTTTGCCTTAGAAACCGAAAATTTGGAGGCATATGCCAAACAAAAGCTGGAGAAAAAGAATTTGGACATTGTTATAGCTAACAGTGCTAAAAATGCTTACGGTGTTGTTTTTGGATCAGATTCCAATCAAATAACCATACTTGATAAGAACAATAATTTAGCTAAATTTGAGTTATTGTCAAAAGACGAAACCGCTAAAAAAATTGTATCCTACATTTGTACATATATTGGACTTAAAAAATAAAATGTTTAGAATTTCTGTTATCATATTACTTTCCTTTTTATGTCGTGTTGCTCAGGCACAGGAATTGAATTGCCAGGTTACGGTTAATTCAAGTCAAATTCAAGGAACCGATCTGAAGCAGATAACCGATCAAATGCAGAAAGTTATTTATGAATTCATGAATAACACGCGTTGGACAAAAGATGTTTTTACAATACAAGAGAAAATAGATTGCTCCATTTTTATTTCTTTGGAGCAACGTCCAAGCACCGATTATTTTATTGGAACCATACAGGTGCAAAGCAGACGTCCAACTTTTAAAAGCTCACATTATTCAACTGTATTTAATTTTGATGATAAAGATTTTCAATTTCAGTTTCAACAATTCACGCAGTTAGATTTTAACTTGAATAACTTTCAATCGAATTTAACTTCGGTTTTAGCCTATTACGCTTATGTAATATTGGCAACTGATTATGACACCTATTCACCTTTAGGCGGAACAGAATACTGGCAAAAAGCACAATTGGTGGTACAAAATGCGCAAAATGCTAATGAAACAGGTTGGAAGAGTAACGAAAAAACAATACGTAACCGTTACTGGTTGGTTGAAAATGCCTTGCAGCCGGTATTTCAGGGAATAAGAGATTGTAATTACGCTTATCATCGCAATGGATTGGATATTATGCACGAAAAGGTAGATGAGGGAAGAGCAAATATTGTAAAGGCCATAGATCTTTTAAAACCAGTATATCAAAGCAGACCGGCCTCATTTAATATGCAGTTGTTTTTTAACGCAAAGGTAGATGAGCTGATCAATATATTTAAAGGTGGTACACCGGATGAGAAAGCTGCCATTGTTGAAACATTAATGAATTTAGATCCTTCTAACACCACTAAATACATGAAGATCACCGGAGGGTGACAAATGAACAGATCACTGTTCTTATTTAACTGTATTTTGTAATTGCTTTCGTGTTTCTTTGATATTTTTTTCTTAATATTATAGTAAATTTATCTACTCCATGAGATCACTTTTTATTTCCTTATTCTTTGTTCTCTGCGCATCACTTTCTGCACAGACACCTGTTTACGACGATCTTGTTTTTGATGAAGAAGAAACCAAGGCATCATATAGACCAAGCGGTAAAACGTTTGTGCTTTTAAAATCAAAAAAGGGAACCGGTGGAATGCCTAAAACACCTGAAGCAGATCAAATAAAAACAGCTGAAATTGCAGAGATCGTTTTAGTATTCACTGAAACTACCGAAGATGCGGCAGATACCCGCGAAGAAAATAATCGTGAGCGTTGGGAAAATCTGTTAACTACATATCCTGAGTTCTTTCAATTTACAACAAGCTACAAAAACATTTGTCAGTGTGTAATTGGTGGCGATGGCGAGGCTTTAAAACCTTCACAGGGTTTTTATGTGTATTACAAATTACCAGAAGTAAAGCCTGCCGTAACAACACCTGTTGCTGCTAAAGAAGAAAAAACGGAAGTTAAAGAAGCCGTTAAAGTTGAAAAAACTGAAACCAAAGTAGCTAAGGAAACAAAAAAGGCTGAAGAGCCCGTAAAAGAAAAAAAGGAGATCGCTAAAGAGACCAAGACAGAAGAAAAGGCAAAGCCTGTTGAAGAAGAGAAGGAGGAAGACCTGAAT
>JBIKKW010000130.1:0-7459 GCA_044360115.1 Bacteroidia bacterium | reverse complement strand
CCCGGTACCATGCTGTAATTAGTACCAAGCATGCCATGTAATACATTTTCCATTTTAAAGAAAAAGGTAACCGGTTTTATTCTGGCATTTAAGAATACATCAACAAAAGCAAAATTACCGGCTTGGAATTCTTCTTGAATATGAAATACCTGTGTTGCCGGCATGTAAGCGTATGGTGTGAATTGATCGTAATATTCAACCTGTCCGCCAAAGCAAATTTGTAAATTGTTTTTGAACCAATTGCCTTTATAGAATAAGGAGGCAAGTGAAACACTTTTTGGTAAACTGATCAGATTACTCGAAGTGTTTTGAAACGATTGATCAACGCGAATTCCCAAATGTTTAAAGAACACGTGCTCGAAATTTAATTTAACGGAGGTGTTGCTGATGTTGCCGGTGTATTGCATAGGGTAACCCAATTGATCAAAATACAAATAGTTGGTAATACCTTTGTATATAGCGCTAATACCAAACATGGATGTTCTGGCGTTCAATTCTGCCTGAATAGTTTGGGTGTTATTAAATGTATTGTTCCAAATGAAATGATTGCTGTACCAGTGTTTGTATATATAATCAGGAGTTCTGTCCTCTGCCAATAATTTTAAACTCAAATTTTCTTTTAGTTTATTGTTTCTGTAAAACCGGACTTGGTGCGCACTTTCCAATTTGTAGTTCCCTGAAAAAGCACCTGCGGGAATGTAATTAATGGTTACTTGATTCAATAGATCGGTATGGTTAGAACTATCAGAGCCATTGAATGATCGGTTGTAATTCAGTTTAATGTTCAATAAGTGATTCATCAAACTTGTATCGCTATACTGCCAATGCTGTGTGAGTTCATTTTCATAACCAAAACTCCAGTTCAAATTCTTGTTCTTGGTTTGAAAACATAACTCCGCAATGGAGTTGAGTTTACGGATATGTGTACTGTCTAAAGTTTGGGTTGTATCAAGGTAATACAAAAAGTAGTAACTGTTCAGGTCACTTTCTGGGTCTTTATATTTGTATTTTAATGAACTAAAAGCAGAGCCAATGTTCAAATAAGTACTGATGTTATTATCTGCAGTTTTATTCAAACGAATCCAATTCGAATAGTTAATGGTTAGCTCTCGGTTGTCTCTGGATGCGCTGCTTAACTTAACCGGTATTAAGGCCTTTGTTACTAATAGATCTTTCTCACGCATAGTATCAGTTGCAATACCTCCATTTTCCTGAAATTTATTATTGTTAACCAAAACATATGAATTAAAGCCAAAGCGTTTGTTTTTGGTTTCGTAATTGGTTGAAAGGTAAAAGTTATTGGTGAAGCTTTGTTGTTTTAAATAATAGCCTTGTGACGTATATCGGTTGAGTTTTAAAGTTATGTTCAAATTGTTTTTAAAGGTATTTGAGAACGTCATTCTGAAAAGTTGTAATTGTTTGCTTCCCGCAATCCCACTAAGTTCGGCAAAGGGGCCTTTGGTTTTAAAAAATTCAACATCTTCTTGTTTGATCTTGTAATCGTTCAAAGGAACATCAAATAAACGAAAGCCAAGTTTGCTGCTTTTGAAGGATAGAAGATAATCAGGACTAGATAATCCTAAATTGCCCAGGAAATTACGTTCTGCAAACTGATGTGCTTTAAGAATACTTGTATCCGGATAAAAATGATTGAAATTGGCCAGTGCACCATCCTTATCTGTTCGTTTTGATAAATAAGTAGGATCGGTCGAATAATAGCTTTGTGCAAATAAGAATGAATTTAAGGCCAATAGAATAACAAACAAAAGTGCTTTACAACCATGGTTGTTTAAGGATATGCCGCCTTTGCTTGTGATCATTAACAGATGGTGTTAGAACTTATCAAAAAAATGTTCCTCAACATCAAAGGTTGATTTTAATCCTACTTCTTTAAAGTCTGTTTTAAGCCATTGGTCAGCGATCTGACGGCCTTTATCTTTTAAAGCAACTAAAAATTCCCACGATGTATTCATTTTGCTGCTATAACTTAATTGGCTTAAAGCATCGTAACCACTGATCGTATGAACAAATATTTCTCTGTTCATTTTATCATCGGTCTTTAAAATACCATTTCGAAGTAATTCGTTACGGTAATGTATCAATTTCATCTCGTTAATTAAACTGCTGTTAAAGGAGATCTCATTCACGCGATCGGCAATATCTCTTGCAGTTGTTGGTACCGAATTGGTGTTAATGGAGTTGATCTTGATCAATACAATATCTCTCAGCATGGTGTTTGTGATCAACGGGAAAATAGGTGGGTTACCCATATAACCGCCATCCCAATAATATTCACCCCCAATTTCTACTGCCTGAAATAAAAAGGGTAGGCATGCACTGGCCAAAACCGAATCAACAGTTATATCTTTATTGGAAAATATTTTCGCTCTATTGGTTTTAACGTTGGTGGCACAAATAAATAATTTCTTTTTATTGTACTTGTGTAGGTCTTCAAAATCGATCAACTCTAACAATATATCACGAAGCGGATTATAGTTAAACGGGTTAAAGTTGTATGGCGAGATTACCTGAGTAAGCGCATTGAACCACATATAACCGGCACTGTTGTAAATATCGCCATTACCAAACGCCTGGTCGAACATGCCCGGTTTAAATAAAAAGCTACCACTAATTGCAATTTTACGCCACAGTTGTTCTAATAATTCCTTTGCTTTTAAAGGACCACCAATATGTAAGCCATAGGCAACAGTAACGGCATTAACTGCTCCGGCGCTTGTACCACACATGGCATCAGCCACAACATTGTCTTCTTCCAGTAATCGATCTAATACACCCCAGGTAAAAGCACCATGTGCTCCGCCTCCTTGAAGTGCCACACCAACATGTTTAATCTTAGATTCCATACTTTAAATTTAAATTTTAATAGTTCAATTTCATTTCTTGTTTTGGTAATAGATGTTAATTTAACTCGCGTAATCCAATGGTGGCTTCGCTGTAATTAGGGTCTATACTTAAACATTTATTATAATCGTCAATTGCTTTTTGTTTTTCGCCGCATTTTGCATAAGCATATCCGCGCGCGAAATATGCAGTTGGCCATTGATCATTCATTTCAATGGTTTTGGTTAAATACTCAATGGCTTTCGGATAATCTTTTTTACCATCTAAATAGATTGCACCAATATTGTAATATGCCTGAATGTATGTTTTGTCTTTGTTGATCAGGTTGGTGTATTCAGCAATGGCTTCATCGTATTTTCCAATGTCTTGTAACAATTTAGCTTTTGCATAATATACTTCCAAATAGTTGGGGTCAGAGCGGAGGGCATTTGAATAGTAATCAAAGGCCAATTGATTTTTACGAGCCGCATATATTACACCAAGGTCATAAAACGCATCTGTAAATTTATTATCCTGTTCAATGGCTGTTTCTAAACTTGATATTGCTCTGCTTGTATCACCGCTTTCACGGTAAATGCTTCCTTTTAAATAATAAGCTCTGGCTATATTCTCATTAATCTTCAATGCTTTGTTGATGTTTTCAATGGCAAGTTGGTATTGCTTTACAATAAAGTACAGTTCAGATAACTTCATTAACGCCTCTGTGCTTTCAGGGAATTTTATGACCAATCGTTCCAGTATCTCTTTTGTTTGACGTGTTTTGTTTTGTGCAAAATAAACATCGGCCAATGTTATAAAATAATCTGCCTTCGAGCTATCGAGTCTTATGGCGCGTTTGGCGTCACCAATGGCTTCTTCAAATTGTTTGTATTGAATATACAACTGGCTGCGTTTGTTATATAGATCGGGATCTTTTGGGTTTAATAATAATTGAGCGTTCAGTGATTTTAATTCAGGTGAATTTAATTTAATGCTTAAACTGTCTGCTTTTTCTTGTTCTTCTTTTGTAACAATTGTTTCCGAACATGAGTTTAAAAAGCTCAAGGTAATAATAGCAGATAATATATAAAGCAGCGCTCTCATTGTAGGCTACAGATCATTAGCATTGGCTATCATCTCAGCAATATCCAATACTTTTGTTTTATCCTCTTTGTTAAAATGTTTAACGCCGTCTGTCATCATTGTGTTACAAAACGGACAACCAACGGCAATCACATCAGGGTTCAATGCCAAAGCTTCTTCAGCTCTTTCAACGTTTACTTCTTTGTTTCCTTTTTCTGCCTCTTTGAACATTTGTGCTCCGCCTGCACCGCAGCAATAGCCATTTGCTTTACTGCGTTTCATTTCTGCTAATTCAACATCCAGTTTTTGTATCACTTCGCGCGGCGCTTCATAAACATCATTCGCTCGTCCTAAATAACAAGGGTCGTGAAAAACAATTTTCTTGCCTTTAAACTCACCGCCCGTTACTTTTAGTTTTCCCTGGTTGATCAGTTCTTGTACAAGTTGGGTATGATGTACCACTTCGTATTTTCCGCCTAAAGCAGGGTATTCGTTTTTAATGGTGTTAAAGCAATGCGGACAACCGGTCACTATCTTTTTTACATTATACATGTTCATAGTCGTGATGTTTTGCATAGCCTGCATTTGAAACAAGAATTCATTTCCTGCGCGCTTTGCCGGATCTCCGGTGCAACCTTCTTCGCTACCTAAAATTGCGAACTTAATTCCAACATGATTTAAAATTCGAACAATAGCTTTGGTGATCTTTTTTGCTCTGTCATCAAAACTACCGCTACATCCCACCCAGAACAGGATCTCCGGCGTTTCGCCATTGGCCATCATTTCGGCCATTGTAGGTACTTTAATAGGTGTACTCATAGTATTAAGTTTATTAGTTGGCAGAAGCAGTAGGCAGTTTTGTGACCGAAAACTTTTCGGGAGAATTCATCATACTTCCTATCATTTTACCAACTTGTAAATATTCTTCTGTAATTTCTTTATGTTTTTCTAATGTAATATATCCACAGTCTCTTGCAAAATCTAAATGAACCATAGTTTCAGCGCACTCCCCATCCGAGTCAGTTAATTTTGACACAAAATGTTTTGGATAAATTCTTTTTCTATAGGCTTCTGCAATATTTGCACAAACTGAACGTGAAGACCTTCTAATTTGATCAGTAAGTGAGTAAACTTCTTCCTTAGGGAATTTTTTACTTTCCTTGAAAATTTCCATAGCCGCAGCATACGCTTTTTGGTATACTTTAAGATCTTTATAACCTTGACTACTCATTTTTACTATTTTTACTCTTTTACTTTTTACTGCTTTTTCCTACTGCTAACTGCCTATTGTTAACTGCTCACTGCTCACTGCCAACTGCCTTCCGCTCACTGCCAACTGCTTACTGTTCATTCACCCAATTTGCCCTATCTGCCGGACTAAATTGCCAAGGCGCACCATTATTCTCCATATTACTGAACATATTGTTCAATTCGCTCGGACTCTGACTTTGCTCCATTACTAAATATCTGCGCATCTCAACAATGATCTCTAAAGGATTAATGTTAACCGGACATTCTTGCACACATGCGTTACATGTATTACATGCCCATATCTCTTCAGTTGTAATGTAATCTCCTAATAACGATTTTCCATCGTCAACAAACGTACCATTGTTTGCATCAATGTTTTTTCCAACCTCTGTTAAACGATCGCGTGTATCCATCATGATCTTACGAGGCGATAATTTTTTACCGGTGATGTTTTGCGGGCAAGCCGAGGTACATCTTCCGCATTCGGTACATGTATAAGCATCCAGTAAATTTTTCCATGTAAGATCTTGCACATCTTTCACTCCAAAACGCACCGGATTGTTTGGATCTGTTTTTGGTTGATAGGCAGGATCGAAATTAGGAGCAACTACATCTGTTACCGAATCTAATGTTGTGAACTGGCCTTTCGCTTTCAAATTAGAATAATAGGTGTTAGGGAATGCCAATAAAATGTGTAAATGTTTTGAAATTGGTAAATAAACAAGGAAACCGAAAATACCTAGGATATGCCCCCACCAACCAATACGTTCTATCACATGCAATGCCGGTGTGCTAAAGCTATCAAAGAAACCATGAAGATTGGATGAGATCAAGAACGAAGCAGTTTGATGCGTTTCACCACGCGATTGTAAAACCAGATCAGCGCCATTCATGGTCATAATGCAGGTAATTAAAATGATCTCCATAAATAAGATCAAGTTCGCATCTTTACTTGGCCAACCTTTTAACTCCGGCATTTGAAAGCGCGCTATACGAATAATGTTTCTGCGTGATAAAAAAGTTATGGTAGCAATGAATGCTAAAACTGATAAGATCTCAATAAAATTAATGGTGAATGTATAAAAACCAGCAAGTGCTGTTCCATCTAACATATGCCATAAACGACGATGACCACCACTCACGCCATCAATGATAATTTCCAATAATTCAATTTGAGTGATCACAAATGCTGCGTAAATAAAAAAATGCATGATGCCGGCAACCGGACGCACCACCATTTTACTTTGACCAAATGCTACTTTTAGCATGGTCTTTAATCGTTCGCTTTTATTATCGCTCAAATCAATATCGCGACCTAATAAAATATTTCTTCTAATTTTTTTAACATGAATGGTAAAGAAAATAGCGCTTGCTACAAGAAGAATGGAAAAGATAATAGCACTTATCATAAATTAATCTTTTGGTTTGTTTTTGTCTTTTCTTCCAAATACAGAGAAGTGAATGTAACGCTCAGGATTATAACGCAGATCTTTCAGTAATTTATCCAGATCTTCTGTTGAGCGATTTAAATTATAGTAAAGTGTATCGTTTTTAGCAAGTTTACCTAGGGTACCTTGTCCTTGATTAATACCAGCCAATAATACATTCAATTCTTTCATTGATTTGTCGGCATTGTTTATAGCTTCTTTCAACTGCGCCTTAGCCAAACTATCGGTCATGTTACTCAAATTACTGATAATGTTGTCGATCTTTTCGCCATTCTTATCAAGGTTAGAGGTAATGCCGTTCAAATGAGATAGGATAGAGGAGATCTTTGTTTTTTCGCTGCCCACCAAGTCATCCAGTTTGTATGCAGTTTGTTCTAAAGTTAAAATGGCCTTACGCACACTTTCAAATGATTTATCAAGATTTTCACGTGTTTTCGTATTCAATACCGAATTCACAACGGTCATAACAGAATCAATACTGCTAATTAAATTCTCTGCCTTTGCTTGCAAGGGAGCTATACGTTTGTCAACCGATGATTTCAAACTTTCTTCCACTTCAGATATCAAAGTATCGCCATTTTGAGCATATTCACTGCTGTTGCTATAAATGATCTCTACTGCCTTTGAGCCTAAAAGATCGGAACTGATGGCTTTTGCAATGGAGCGGCGAGGTATCTGCACATCTTCGGTAAGTAAAAATTTTACTAATACCTGATATGATCCATCTTTCTTTATCAGTTCAATTTTATTGACCTGACCAATTTTATAACCATTAACCAGTAAAGGATTTGCAGGAATAAGTCCGTCGATTTTTGGATAAACCGCGTATAGGTAAT
>JBIKKW010000129.1:0-7703 GCA_044360115.1 Bacteroidia bacterium | reverse complement strand
TAAACCAATTGCAGCTTCGCGTAAAGTTTTACATTCTTTGTGAGCTGTTTTCGCAATTTTTGCAGCGTTCTCGTACCCAATATGAGGGTTTAACGCGGTTACAAGCATTAAGCTGTTCTCTAAATGTTGTTTTAACATTGGTAAGTTTGGTTCTATACCTTCAGCACATTTATCATTAAAGCTTACACAAGCATCACCAATTAAACGCGCACTTTGCAATACATTTGCAGCGATCAACGGTTTAAATACGTTCAATTCAAAATGGCCTGTTGCACCGCCTATTGAAACAGCAACATCATTACCAATAACTTGCGCGCAAACCATGGTCAATGCTTCCGGTTGAGTTGGATTTACTTTTCCAGGCATAATAGATGATCCAGGTTCGTTATCAGGAATGATGATCTCACCAATTCCACAACGCGGACCAGAAGACAACATACGCACATCATTAGCGATCTTCATTAAGGCAACTGCTGTACGTTTTAAAGCACCGCTTAATTCAACCATGGCATCGTGTGCCGCTAATGCTTCAAATTTATTTGGAGCAGTAACAAAAGGTAAATTCGTTAATTCTGCAATTTTTTTAGCAACTAATACATCATATCCTTTTGGTGTGTTTAATCCGGTTCCTACTGCAGTTCCACCTAATGCTAATTCTTTAACAGCCTCTAATGCATTTTTTAATGCACGGATGCTCATGTTAATTTGTTGAACATAACCGCTGAACTCCTGCCCCAATGAAAGTGGCGTTGCATCCATAAAGTGGGTACGTCCGGTTTTAATGATGCCGTTGAATTGCTCAACTTTCTTTTGCAAGGTATCACGTAACTTCTCTAAACCAGGAATGGTAATATCCACCACTTGTTTGTATGCAGCAATGTGCATAGCGGTAGGGTAGGTATCGTTACTTGATTGTGATTTGTTCACATCATCATTCGGGTGTAAAACTTTTTTCTCATCGGCTAATTTTCCGCCGGTCATAACGTGCGCGCGGTAAGCAATTACTTCATTCGCGTTCATGTTACTTTGTGTACCTGAACCGGTTTGCCAAATAACCAACGGGAACTGATCATCTAATTTTCCGGCAATGATCTCATCACATGCCTTTGCAATTAGTTCGCATTTATCTTTTGATAATACGCCTAATTCCATATTAGCCATAGCCGCTGCTTTCTTTAAATAGCCAAATGCATAAATAACTTCTTTTGGCATGCTGGCCTCAGGACCAATTTTAAAATTGTTACGAGAGCGCTCGGTTTGTGCTCCCCAATATACATGAGCCGGTACTTTTACCTCGCCCATGGTGTCTTTTTCAATACGAAAATCCATAGTTTAAAAATTTCGTGGCTAAAATTAATGTTTTAAATGATTTTTATAAAAATATGTGATCCTAAGTTCTGCACTTTTTTAATAAGTGTTCAACTATTAATCAACCAAAATTTTCTCATTGATCAACAGTTGATCATTGATTATCTTAATGCGGTACAAGCCTTTTGGCAATTGATGATGTAATTCATATGGTTTGCTTAATTTTTGTTCAAAAATCAATTCCCCTTTCATATTATATATAGTTACATCTATATTTCCATTAAGTAGTGTGTTTTTTATTGTAAAATGATCCTTACTTGGATTTGGAAAAATATTAATATTTGAAGTTGTACCATTTTGCTTTTGAATTGAATTAACTATCGATTTTTTACTTACATAGATCATCATATAATTACCAGCGCTTATTTTTAAAACAGCAGGATCTGCTTGAACACCGTTTGTGGTTATAGGACCAATACAATTCGTAAAAGCAGGGTTCCATCCTATACCATCATTGGTTGTTTTATACCAAATTGAGCCAGTTTGCGGACTAGGTGTTCCATAAAATTTATAGCCTGTTCCACCTCCGGGTAATTCTGACATTAAATTGCCTGTGAAATTGTGATTTATATCAGAAGCAATAGTGGTTGTTCTTGTCCAAGCTAAGCCATCATTTGAAATATAATGGTGCGCTCCATTTTGAGGGATACCTCGTGGGCACGTATAATGCCATAGGCTTCCAATTTTGATCACAGCCGGGTCAATGTTGATAGAATCTTTAATAGCAACGCGCACACCGGGTTCCCATGTGTAATTAATTCCATCATTAGATATTGCTGAATAGCAATGAACCGTTGAATCAAGTGACATCAAGGTGCCTGTTCTGGAACTTGAGAAGTACATACGAATAAGACCGTTGTCGGTTATCACCAAAGTTGGATCAAAGGGTCGTAAATAGCCGCTAGGGGAACCGGTAAATACAGCTAAACTTGGTGTGCCCCAGGTTAAACCACCGTCAAAAGAACGTTTAATTGCAATTTTATCATGAGATGTATTTGTTGGAGATGCAGGGGCAGGAAACCATTGAAACGCTGAATAAATGGTGCCAGTTGAATGTTGTGTGATTGTTGGCACCCCGCTTGAATCCTGAAATAACTGATTGTTGGTCCAGTTTAATCCATCAGTACTTTTGCAAATGATTAGATCAAAATTAGAGGGTTGAGAGAAATGTTTTTGAAAAAAAATAATTAGGATCAAAAAGATAAATGATAATTTTCGCATGTTTTTTTTTATCAAAGATATAAAAATCTTTAATAAAAAACATCCAAACTTCCTAAGCCTTCTCTGATAATAACCGGCTCATCGCCACTAAAATCAATAACTGTTGAAGCATGAATATTCCCGTAACCGCCATCAATTACCATATCAACCACTTCGCCGTATTGCTGATGAATGATCTCGGGATCAGAAAAATATTCTAAAATATCATCGCTATTATCATGTAAACTGGTTGAAATAAGCGGATTGCCCAATACGCGTATGATCTCGGCACAAATGGCGTTATCGGGTACGCGAATGCCTACTGTTTTGCGATTTTGTTTTAGCAGTTTTGGTACGTTGTTGTTGGCTTCTAAAATAAAAGTATACGGACCGGGCAAAGCCTTTTTCATGATCCTGAAAACATGATTTGGTATGGCTTTGGTGAATTCCGATAAATGACTCAGGTTATTACAAACAAATGAAAAGTTTGACTTTTCGGGTTGAATGCCTTTTAATTTGCAAATGCGTTCAACTGCCTTGCTATTTGTAATGTCGCATCCCAATGCATAAACCGTATCAGTAGGATAAATAATGATACCGCCATCCTTCAAACATTTTACAATTTGATCGATGGATTTAACGTTGATGTTTGTTTCGTTGAGATGTATGAGCATGATATGAAGCCACTAATTACACTAATTTTCACTAAATGTTCTGCGTGTTTTTGTGTTTATTCGTGAAATTCGTGGCATTTTTTTAGTGAAACTGGTTAAACACTTCCCAACTATCTTTATAGCTTTTTTGTAATTCGGCAGTGTTTAGGCCAAGATCTATTTTGTTTGTGTTGGCATACAATTCAAAATCCTCGGTTGCAATATTTCCGGTTAAAGAATCTGCAGCCATAGGGCATCCGCCAAATCCATGAATAGCCGAATCAAAACGGCGACAACCGCTTTCATAGGCAGCTTTTATTTTTTCCTGCGCGCTTTCTTTGGTTGAATGCAAATGAGCACCCATTTCAATTCCCTTTAATTCAGGAATAAGTGATGAGAAAAGTAATTTGATGTTTTCAGGTGTTGAACAGCCAATGGTATCTGCCAAAGCCAAAATTTTTATTCCGCGTTTACTCAATTCGTTGCTCCATTTGATTACGATTTCCGGATTGTAAGCATCGCCGTATGGGTTACCAAAGGCCATGGAAATATACACCACCAGTTCTTTATTATGTTTGATGCATAAATTCTGAATTTCTTCCACTCGCACTAATGATTCTGCAATAGAAGAATTGGTATTTCGTTGCTGAAAAGTTTCAGAAATGGAGAATGGAAAACCCAAATAACGGATCTCATCAAACTGACAAGCATCTTCCGCACCACGTGTATTTGCAATAATGGCCAATAATTTTGATCTGGTTGAAGAAAGATCCAATGCCTTTAATACCGTTGCTGTATCTTGCAATTGAGGAATGGCTTTTGCCGAAACAAAACTCCCAAAATCAATGGTATCAAAACCAACTTTTAATAATTGGTTCAGGTATTTGATCTTTAATTCGGTTGGAATAAAATCCTTTATACCTTGCATGGCATCACGCGGACACTCAATTAGCTTTAGCATTGTATTGTTTTATTAATTCGTTATTAATTTGTTTTACCAAAGCCGGTCCTTCATAAATAAATCCGGTATACAATTGTATCAGATCGGCACCGGCATTTAACTTATCAATGGCATCTTGGGCTGTGTGAATTCCTCCAACGCCAATAACCGGAAAGGCATTATTTGACTTTGTTTTTAAATATCTGATCACTTCTGTACTTCTCTGTGTTAAAGGTTTTCCGCTTAATCCACCTGCACCAAAGGCTGCAATTTCTTCAGCAGTATATTTCAATCCCTCACGGCTAATTGTAGTATTCGTAGCAATAACGCCGGCAATTTTTGTTTCGATCACAATTTCAATGATCTCATCTAATTGTTCATTGGTAAGATCTGGCGCAATTTTTAATAGTATAGGTTTTGGATTTGGTTTCTTTAAATTCAGTTGCTGTAAATGATTGAGTAATTTCTTTAAAGGCTCTTTCTCCTGAAGTGCCCTTAAATTGGGTGTATTTGGAGAAGATACATTCACTACAAAATAATCAACCCCATCAAACAAACTATTAAAACATATTTCGTAATCAGAAATGGCATTTTCATTTTCGGTAACCTTATTCTTGCCAATGTTGCCTCCAATAATTAATGAACGGTCTTTACGGTTCTTTAATTTTTCGGCAGCAGCCAAAACCCCTTTATTATTAAACCCCATTCGGTTAATTAAGGCCTCGTTCTTTATCAAACGAAACAAGCGCGGTTTATCGTTACCGGGCTGTGGCTTTGGGGTAACAGTACCAATTTCAATAAAACCAAAACCAAAATTGCCAAATTCATTGAATACTAACGCATCTTTATCTAACCCGGCAGCCAAGCCAACCGGATTACTGAAATTTAAGCCAAAAACCTGACGTTTTAAGGCCGGATGATCTGTTTTATAAAGTGATCGGAAAATGGCTGGTAAACCCGGAATAAAATTGGCCACTTTTATCAATGAAAATGTGAAGTGGTGGGCTTTTTCGGGGTTTAAGCGAAATAAAAAAAGTTTTAATAATTGATACATAAATATTGCTGAACAAAGGTATATGAAAATGGGGGGTAAGGCCCAATTTTAAGGAAAAAATAAAAAAAATATTTTTTTTGTTTTATTTAACAAAAAACATATATATTTGCAGCAAAATTAAACTAAAACAAAAATGAAAAAAGTATTATCTATCATTGCTGTAGCTGCTATTTCAGCTACTTTCGTAGCTTGTGGTCCTTCTAAAGAAGAAATCGAAGCTCGTGAAAAAGCAAAAGCTGATTCAATTGCTGCAGTTGAGAAAGCTGCTCAAGATTCAATCGCTGCTGCTGAAGCTGAAGCTGCTAAAGTTGCTGAAGAAGCTGCTGCTAAAGCAAAAGCTGATTCTGCACACGTTGCTGATTCAATAGCTGCTGCTGCTAAAGGTGGTAAAAAGAAGTAATTCTTAACCCTTTTAAAGGAGTTAAAAACCCCGAGTACTCAGTATTCGGGGTTTTTCTTTGCCTAAAACACCCGTTTTGTTGAGCCTTTCCAACAATTCCATGTGCATAATTGCTTTTCAACGGTATTCTATTCCTCTAAAGCATTTTCAATATTTGTATATGCGCAAAATATCTCAATTTTTACCCTTATTGGCTCTTTTTTTAATGGTTTCATGCTCTGAAGAAAACCATGAAAAAGAAAAACATAAAGTTTTTTGTTATAACGAAACAGCCGGAATAACTTCCTTAGATCCTGCGGCTTCATCAAACTTTGAAAATATTTGGGGTGTGAACCAAATTTTTAATGGCTTGGTTCAAATGGATGACAATTTAACTGTTGTGCCTGCCATTGCGAAAAAATTCAGCGTAAGCAGTGATGGATTGGTTTACACATTTAATTTGCGAACCGATGTTAATTTTCATGATGACCAATCTTTTGCAAATGGTAAAGGCAGAAAGCTTGTTGCGGAAGATGTAGTTTATAGTTTTAACCGATTATACGACAGCAAAGTAAGTAGTGCACTGTCATTAATGACCATATTTAACTGTAATGAAGGTAATGGTAATAAAGGGATCGTTGCAGAGAACGATTCAACTGTGAAGATATTTTTGAAAGAACCATTTGGCGCTTTTTTAAGTATGTTAACCATGAAATACTTTAGCGTGGTGCCACATGAAGCGGTTGAATTTTATAAGCAGGAATTCAGAAGAAATCCGGTTGGTACTGGTCCGTTTACATTTAAATTATGGGAAGAGGGATCAAAATTGATATTACACAAAAACCCTAATTATTTCGAAACTGATGAACAAGGTGCACGATTACCTTATGTTGATGCTATTTCGGTTTCATTCATTAAAGAAAAACAAACGGCCTTTATGGAGTTGTTGAATGGAAAGTTGGATATGATCAGCGGAGCAGATGCATTTAATATCAATGAGGTTCTTAATAAGAATGGCGAATTAAATGAGGCTTATGCTAAAAAGTTTTATCTGCAAAAATCACAATTCTTAAAAACAGATTACATTGGAATACTAATTGATCCGAGTTTAGATATTGTAAAGGAATCGCCATTACGTTTAAAGGCCATTCGTCAGGCCATCAATTACGGATTTGATCGTGATAAGATGATCAAATTTTTACGCAACAACATTGGTAAGCCTGCTCACGCCGGATTTGTACCTCACGGCTTAAAGAGTTTTGATGAAACAAAAGTGAAAGGTTATACTTACGATCCTGATAAGGTGCGCGATCTATTGGCAGAAGCCGGTTTCCCGGGTGGTAAAGGTTTGCCGGAGATAACCATGTATACTACCGAAAACTTTAAAGAGTTGGTTGAGTATATCCAATCACAACTTGCCGAAAATCATATCAACGTGCAAATTAGTGTAGAAAAAGCTTCTGTATTAAAACAAGCTGTGAATAACAGTCAGTACATGATGTTCAAGAAATCGTGGGTAGGGGATTATGCAGACGAAGAGAATTTTTTAAGTATGTTTTACAGTAAGAATTTTTCACCAAATGGTTTCAATTATTTCCATTACAGTAATGACAAATTTGACAAAGCTTTTGAAATGGCCATGAAGGAGAAAAATGATACGATCAGAAGAAATTTATACCAGAGTATGGATCAAATGATAATTGATGATGCGCCTGTGGTTCCTTTATTTTATGATGAGGTAATTCGCTTAGTAAATAAGCGCATTACAGGTTTAGGTAATAATCCTATGAATCTATTGAATGTAAAAACAGTTAAGAAGGATTAAGTTCCTTCTTTTTTATTTCTAAGAAACTCATAGTTGCGCCAATAACGGCAAGTGTTGGCCCAAACATCAATCCCACCAGATCGCCTGCAAAGGTTGGTAGCGACATGAAAAGGGAATAAACGCATCCCACACCAATAGCATAACCTCTGTTCCTTTTAATAAATTGAATGCCGTCGCGTACCGATAACTTATGGCGTTCGCAACTGTAATCCAATAAATTAAATCCAATAAAGTACCAGCCAATAACCAATCCTAATGGAAAGGTAATAAATATCAGCGGCGGG
>JBIKKW010000033.1:0-25949 GCA_044360115.1 Bacteroidia bacterium | reverse complement strand
TGCAAGCGCTGTTACGTTTGATAAATTACTTTTATCCATCACAAATATCTTATCAAAATGCCTGAAGTCTTCAGCTTTAAACTGACGCGCGCGCAAGGCAGAAAGATCTACCCCATTTTTTTTGGCATTGGCAATGGTTCTTCTATCGGGTGCTTCGCCCACATGGTAATTGGCGGTTCCGGCCGAATCAATGGTCCAACCCAATTCGTGCTTTTCATTTAAATGCAACATAATGCCCTCTGCCAAAGGCGATCGGCAAATGTTACCCAAACAAACAAATAAGATCTTTTGCATGTAACGAAGGTAGCCACAAAGTTAAAAAGACACAAAGAAAAATTTAATTTGAACGGGTTGGGTTTGCTTCCATTAAATTAATTCCATAAAAAAAGAGTTAACCTTCGCTAACTCTTTTTTATCAAACACACACCAAAATTATTTACAAACCAAAACCGTAATAGGCCTTCATGCCATTCGGATAAACCCCTTCGATCAATACACCACCGGAAACTTCGTTAAAAACCTCTTCCGCTTCTTTTACGTTTGATATTTTCTTTTTATTGATCGATGTTATAATAAATCCTTCCTTAATTCCGGCGCCTGCTAATTTACTGCCTGCCGCTAAACTTGCAATCTTAACGCCCGATGAAACTTTTAATTTTGCTAATTCCGAATTATCGATCTCCTGTAATGTAACGCCAAGCTTACTCATGTTCACTTTCACCATCTCTGTTTTCTTAACTAAACGTGTAGTATTCTCCAAGCTTTTTAGCGTTACTGCCAAGTTCACTTCTTTATTATTTCTGAATAAACTCACGATTACTTTATCACCAGGGCGGTATTTTGCAATTTGCTCATGCAATTCGCTTACACTGCCTACAGTTGCTTCTTGAATTCCGGTAATAATATCACCTACTTCAATTCCCGCTTCCTCTGCACTACCGCCGCTTGTTAAGTTTGTTACATAAGCACCTTTTAAATGTTTGATGTTATTTTCCTTTGCAAATTTCGGATCAATATCTTTGATACCAACACCAATATAAGCGCGCTGAACTGTTCCAAATTCAACCAGATCGCCAACCACTTTCTTCACAATATTTACAGGTACAGCAAATGAGTATCCTTGATACGCGCCGTTATTAGATGCGATAGCGGTATTTATTCCAATAAGATCGCCATTTGTATCCACCAAGGCACCACCACTATTTCCGGGGTTTACAGCAGCGTCGGTTTGTAAAAATGATTCGATCGGATTCTTTCTTCCATCAATAATATTGTTTCGTCCTTTTGCACTAATGATACCGGCTGTTACGGTGCTGTTCAAATTAAAAGGATTACCAACAGCCAAAACCCACTCACCTACTTTTACCATATCGCTGTTACCATAAGTTAAGAACGGAAGATCGTTCTCTTTTATTTTCACCAAGGCAATATCGGTTGAAGGATCGGTTCCAACCACTTCTGCGGTATAAATGCGTTTGTCGTTCAATATCACTTCAATTTTATTTGCTCCCGCTACCACGTGATTATTCGTCACGATATATCCATCTTTACTGATGATCACACCACTACCACTACCTTGCTGAATGTATTGCTCCTGCCTTGGTGATCCCCCAAAGAATTGCGCGAACGGATCGTATACCAAATTGGTTTGTTCCGATTGCGTTGTGATATGCACTACCGCGTTCAGTGATTTTTCGGCGGCCAAGGTAAAATCGGTATTTAAAGGATTTGCCGTTGCGCCTGTATAATTGGTCAGTTGAATATTTGGCTGTTTAGAACTTTGGATCAAATAAGCCTTACCCGAATTTTTATTCGATTGAATATTAAAAAAATAATTGGTGCCTATAGCGGCTACACCACCTAAAAAAGCTATAAAAACGCTTGAAACTATCTTTCTCATAAATTATGTTTTTTAAGTTTATAACGCAAAATTACAATCAAACTTACCCTGTTCATTTATTTTTAACAAGGCTTAACTTAGGGTACTGTTTTTTAATTAAATTTACGTTAAAATAAATGCAGATCAAGCGTAAGATACCGAGTTTTGTTTTTGGGGTTTCCATTGGATTACTTATTGGTATTGCTTTTTTCCTTTTCAAGATCGATTCTATTTTCAATAAATTAAAATCATCTATTACTTCAGATAAGATCACGGTTGTTGAACAGAAAGTTGAAACCGATGAAGAAAAACAAAAAGCGAAGAACAAGGAGCGTTTTAAAATAAAGACCAACAATCAATCGCGCGTTAATTACAAAGAGGTTGATAGTATCATTAATTCTGATGCAAACATTAATATTGCGGTTGACCAACTACTTTCCACAAAACAATTAAAGGCCATTGTTTTAAATGCTTCAACTGAATCTGACACCTTAGCGCAAAGTTTAGCCGGCGTTAACAACAATCCTATTTCCGATTCATATACCATTGAGTTTTGGCGCACGCCTTTAAATTCAAAGGGTTACCGCTTTATAAAAAACAAGATCATGTTATACGGTTTTACCGATCATAACAATGTTTTACTTTATATTTTAAATGGTCATTACTTTATAAAGAGTTTTGAAGTTGTATACGAGATCGAAAGTAATTCTGAATTTCAGCCTTTTTTACGCGTAAACAATGCTGATGTGCTTTCAAAACTTGACTCTTAATGCTTATTCATTTTTACAAATACCAAGGAACCGGAAACGATTTCGTTATAATTGATAATCGTAATGGTGATATTCAATTATCAAACGATCAGGTAAAACTAATGTGCGATCGCCATTTTGGTATTGGTGGCGATGGATTGATGTTGCTTGAAAGCGAACTGAATTACGATTTTAAAATGGTTTACTACAACAGCGATGGCAATACCAGCACCATGTGTGGTAACGGCGGAAGATGCATCACCGCCTTTGCAAAACATTTGAATATTGTAAATGATAAAGCTCATTTTATTGCTATTGATGGTCCGCATGACGCCGTGATTTACGACAACGGGATCATTTCATTAAAAATGAGTGATGTAAAAAATATTGAAGTTGGCGCCGATCATTTTTATTTAAATACCGGATCACCGCACTACGTAAAGCATGTGGAAGGTATTGAACACATCAATGTTTTTGAAGAGGGACGTAAAGTAAGGTATAACGATCGTTTTAAAGAAGAAGGCACTAACGTTAATTTTATTGAACGCTACGACGATCATCTATTTGTTAGAACCTACGAACGCGGCGTTGAGAACGAAACGCTTTCCTGTGGCACCGGTGTTACTGCTGCTGCGTTGGCTGCTGCCAGTGTTGGTCTTAGCACATCAAAGAATAATTGTGTGGTTAAAACATTAGGTGGCGACCTTAACGTAAAATTTGATAAAGTTTTAGAACACACCTATTATAATATTTGGCTCGAAGGTCCTGCACAATTTGTATTTAAAGGCTCAATTGACATCGAATGATACCGGCTGAATTTGCTACGCTTTCCGTTCCCACAAATCCCGTTAACGAACCATCTTTAGAAAAAGGGATCTATTTATGTTTACTTCATGCTAAACGCATTCCTCCGCATATTGGCATTATCATTAACGGCAACTACCATTCTTTAACCATAAAAGGTACCGAACCCAATGTGCCATTAAAAGCATTATTAAAAACCATTTCTCAAAAAAAAATTGAGACCATTTTTCTCAAAATTAAACCACATCCTGTATTTAGCGTAGAGCATTTGAACGCTATGTTCCTTGAAATATTGAAACCATACACAAGTATCAAGAACAATGAACTAACCTGCTTATCGCCTCTCAAAGAGTTCTTTTATGAGTTTTATGCTATTCCTAATAGCGATAAGGATATCATCTTTACATTCATTAACCGCCTTCACAACAATAATTTTATTTTAGAGGCAAATTCATTAAATTTAACATTAGAAAATGATCAGGTTCAGATCCCGGTGTATTCACAAGAGGAACTCAACAGTAAGATCAAAAGCATAAGAGACGAATATTATAACGATTGATGTTTATTAAAGGCGAACATATTTCATTACGTGCCATGGAACACGATGATATTGACCTGCTTTATGAGTGGGAAAACAATATTGAGCTGTGGCATGTTAGTAATACCCAAACACCTTTTAGCCGACATGTATTAAAAGAGTTTGTTGAAAATAGTCAGTACGACATTTATACCAACAAACAATTGCGTTTAATGGTTGTTGAAAATAAAAGCGGCGCCACCATTGGTACAATTGATTTTTTTGAATTTGATGTGCAGCATGCCCGTGTTGGTGTTGGAATTTATATTCATCAAAATTTTACCGGTAAAGGATACGCTTTTGAAAGCTTAAAACTAGCCATTAACTACTGCTTTAATATTTTGCATTTAAAACAAGTATACTCGATCGTTAACCAAAGCAATGCTGCCAGTTTAAAACTATTTGAAAAAGCCGGTTTTGAAAAAACAGGTGTAAAAAAATGCTGGAATAAAACAGCTCTTAATCAATACGAAGATGCTTGGTTCCTTCAATTGATCAATGACAAATAACATTCTTCATAGGTCTTTATTTTTATTTGTAATCATTGGAATTTTTGTTGCAAGTTGCGCGCATTCAAATGATCAAACCAAAACTGAAACGTTACCGGTTTTTCCCGATTCCACCTATTACAACCATCATGATTCTGCCAAATATGTAGGCATGAATACCTGTAAACAATGTCATCAGTCGGTTTACAACACCTTCATAAAAACAGGGATGGGTAAATCATTTAACATTGCTACAAAACAAAAATCTATTGCAAGTTTTGATAACGCAACCATTTACGATAAGTTCATTAACATGCATTATAAGGCTTATTTCGAAAAGGATAGCATGTTCATAAACGAATTTAGAATTGAGAACAAAGACACAAGTTACAAACGAACCGAACAGGTAAACTATATTGTAGGATCCGGTCAGCATACCAATTCACATATTCAAAGTGTGAATGGTTATTTGAATCAAATGCCTATGACCTACTATTCACAAAAACAAAAATGGGATCTTCCTCCGGGATTTGAAAATGGTGTTAACACGCGTTTTACACGCAAAATAGGATTAGAATGCATGAGTTGCCATAATGGTTATCCGAATTTTGTAATGGGTTCTGAAAATAAATACACCTACGTTCCGGATGGAATTGATTGTGAACGCTGCCACGGCCCCGGTAGCATACACGTGCATTTAAAACAAACCGGCAAGTTAGTAGATACATCTAAATACATCGATTATTCGATCGTTAATCCATCAAAATTACCAATTGATCTGCAGTTTGATGTTTGCCAGCGCTGCCATTTGCAAGGTAATGCAGTGTTAAAGAACGATCATTCCTTTTATGATTTTAAGCCCGGTAAAAAACTAAACGATTACATCAGTGTGTTCTTACCAAAATATAAAAATGCCGATGATGAATTTATTATGGCATCACATGCCGATCGATTGAAGCAAAGTGCTTGTTTTATAAAATCATCAGAAATGGCAGGCAATGTAAAAAGTTTAAAACCCTTTAAAAATGCCATCACCTGCATTACGTGTCACAACCCTCATGTTAGCGTGCGCGAAACCAACAAAGAGGTATTTAACGACGCCTGCAAAAAATGTCATGGTAGTGAAAATTCTATTAGCAAATTACAACCGGCAAAAGCCTGTAATGTTTCTGACAACAGATCATCCAATTGTGTGAGTTGCCATATGCCATCATCGGGTTCAATTGATATACCGCATGTAAGCGTTCACGATCATTACATTCGAAAACCCATCAGTAAAAAAGGAAAAAACAAGATCAAAGAATTTATAGGCTTGTATGCTGTGAACGAAGCAAAGCCTAATGCCCAAACAAAGGCAAGAGCCTATATTCAGCAGTATGAAAAATTTGAACAGAATAGATCTTATCTCGATTCAGCTGCATTTTATTTGTCGGATAAAACCAATGAGGACATAGACAGAAACTTGCACGACTTGATCAAACTTCAATTTATGAAACAAAACTACAAGCAAATCCTTAGCTATGTAAATAACTTGGTTGAGGATCACTTGTTTCAGGATAAATTGCGTCAGGTAAGTTTCGATAATAAAGATGCGTGGACAAGTTATCACATTGCAGAAGCATTTTATAATACCGGTAACTTGAATAAAGCGGTGAAATGGTTTGGCAAAGCCTGCGAATTGGCAAACTATAATTTAGAATTCAAAACCAAATTCGGAAGCGCTTTGGCACAATCTGGTCTTACCAATAAAGCTAAACAGCAATTTGAGTTTGTATTAAAAGAAAATCCAAAAAACATTCAGGCATATACAAACCTTGGATATATTTCCATTTTGGAAGGCGATCAAAAAAAGGCTTTTGCGCTTTACCAGCGTGGCTTACAAATAGATCCTGATAATGAGAATTTATTGATGAATTTGGCCGGTTTTTATGTTGCAGTAAAAAACAAAACCATGGCTTTAGATATCCTTAACAAAATTGTAAAGAAAAACCCTGAAAACAAGCAGGCAAAAATGGCTTTAAAACAAATACAAATATTAAATTAGTGTACTTTTCTAATGGCTAAAAAATCAAAAATAACCACATACCTTTTACTGATCTTAGTAATTGTTGCAGGCATTGGCGGATATTGGGCATACCAAACTTTTTTTAAATCGAGCATTAAACTCAATAAAGATTATGAATTCATTTACATTCAAAGTGCTTATGACTTGAATGATGTTATCTACGAATTAAAGGATAAGAATATTTTATTGGAGACCGAAAAATTTGAATGGCTGGCAAAAAAAATGGATCTGGATAAGAACATACATCCCGGCAAATTCAGGATCACAAACGGTATGACACATCGCCAGATCATCAACCTGATCAAATACAATAAACAAGAAAAAGTAAAGCTGTCATTTAATTCGCAGATCCATGATATGGATGAATTTATTGCCTATGTGGATGATAAATTAGAATTAAATGAAGATATGTTAGAAGATTATTTTGAGGATGATGAAAAATTACAACGTGATTTTAACCTGGATGTGAAGAGCTCGTTTGGTGCTATTTTTCCTGAAACCTACGAAATGAGCTGGGCCATTACTCTACCCGATTTTATTGCAGAGCTAAAAAGCACTTTTGATGCCTATTGGACGGATGAAAAAATTAAAAGAGCTCAAAAAAACACAAAGCTTAATTTAAATGAAGTGATCACCTTAGCATCCATTGTACAAAATGAAAGCGGTATACCGGAAGAACAGCAAAAGATCGCCGGCGTTTATTTGAACCGTTTGAACAAAGGCATGTTATTGCAAGCCGACCCTACCCTGGTTTTTGCTAATAAGATTTGGGGAACGCAACGCGTTTATGATAAAGATAAAAATATTGACTCGCCTTTTAATACATATAAATACAAAGGATTACCACCTGGACCAATAAGTTTGGTTGGTGCACAAGCATTAAATTCAGTTATAGATTATAATAAACACAAATTCCTTTTCTTTTGCGCTAAGCCTGATCTAAGCGGCTATTCTAATTTTTCGGAAACATACGAGCAACACGAAAAATACGCTCGTCAGTACCAACAAACCATGAATAAAAAAGGTATTAAATAATTACAACTATGGAAAGATCAATAGAAGATAAAATAAAATTACTGCAAGATAAATACGCCCAAATGGGTCAGGATATCAATAGTTACCTTGATGGATTACTATTGAGTAATTATTTAACTTACTGGGATTACATTCAGGTAGACACCTTACTTACCTTGCAAAATCCGAAAACCGATTTTCCGGATGAGAAGATCTTTATTGTTTACCATCAAATAACCGAGTTGTATTTTAATTTGGCATTACACGAATTAGAACAAATTGCTCAAAATGGTAAGATCATTGAAAAGAATGGGAAAGATATGGGATGGAAAAAAGAGATCGATGCCAAATTTTTAACTGAACGTGTAACACGCGTGAACCGCTATTTTGAATCGTTAACAAAGTCATTTGAGATTATGGTTGATGGTATGGAAAAAGAGCAGTTTTTGCTGTACAGAATGGCCTTATTACCGGCAAGCGGCTTTCAAAGTGCCCAATACCGCATGATCGAGATCGCGAGTACCGATATGATCAATTTGGTAGATAAAGATGTTCGTACCAATTATATGAACAAGAACGCTTCAATAGAAGAATTGTTTGAGAATATATATTGGAAAAAAGGGGCCACTGAATTGGCAACCGGCAAAAAAACCTTAACACTCGAGCAATTTGAGAAAAAATATTCGGCCAAATTTATTGCAATGGCGAAGGAATATGAAACTAAAAATGTTTGGAAAAAATACAGCTCACTGCCGGAAGCAGATCAACAAAACCAAAATCTGATCAACGCGTTAAAACAATTGGATGTGAATGTGAATATCAACTGGCCATTGATGCATTACAAAAGTGCCGTACGCTATTTACAGCAAAATACCAGCGATATTGCAGCAACCGGAGGTACCAATTGGCAAAAATATTTACCGCCACGCTTTCAAAAACGCATATTTTACCCTGAAATTTGGACCGCGCAAGAAAAAGAAGATTGGGGACGCGGCTGGGTTGAGACCAATGTTTTAAAAATATAACTGTTCATTAAAAAAATGGAAGAAACTGTAATAGAGATAAGTAAAAGCCCTAACTTTATAGTGATGCAGAACATCACCATAGCTATCGACGGTTTTTCGAGTTGCGGCAAAAGCACCATTGCAAAGGCATTGGCCCAACGCTTAAATTACAGTTATATTGATACCGGTGCTATGTACA
This sequence comes from Bacteroidia bacterium, assembly GCA_044360115.1. Lineage (GTDB taxonomy): Bacteria > Bacteroidota > Bacteroidia > B-17B0 > Aurantibacillaceae > Aurantibacillus. Next base: position 17,170 of record JBIKKW010000033.1, on the reverse strand, counting down.
GAGCCGTAACCGTTTATGCTTTAAAAAACAATTTGATCGATCGCGCTAAAAAACCAACGTACGAAGCATTGATAGCTGCATTACCTAATATCAGTGTTGTTTTTAAATTCAATCCGCATACAAAGTCATCTGAAACTTTTTTGAACGGTATTAATGTTGATAGAGAGATCCGCAGCATGGAAGTGAATGAACATGTAAGTAAGATCGCCTCCATTAAAGAAGTACGCGAAAAAATGGTGGCCTTGCAACGTGAAATGGGAAAGAATAAAGCGGTGGTTTTGGATGGAAGAGATATTGGAACCAATGTTTTTCCGGATGCTGAATTAAAATTATGGATGACTGCAGACAACATGGTGCGTGCACAACGCCGAATGGATGAACTAAGCAGTAAAGGCGATTACCATGATGTGAACGAGGTACTTCAAAATTTATTATCACGCGACCATGATGATATGCACCGTAAAGAAAATCCATTGATCAAAGCCAAAGATGCCATTGTTTTAGATAATACCGATCTTAACAAAGAAGAACAACTGGAATTTGTATTAAAACTAATTGCTGATATGCAATTAACCAAAGACCAATAATCACTTGGGAAAGCACAGCCTTTATAGATCATTTCAATTTGCTTTTAAAGGCCTTAAACACATTTTAAAAGAACGAAATTTTATTATTCACCTGATAGTTGCTGCAATGGCAATATTATTTGGTTTTCTTTTTAAAATAAGTTATTTGGAATGGATCAGTATTTGTGTGTGCTGCGCCATGGTACTAAGTTTAGAATTGATCAATACATCCATCGAAAAAACTATTGATCTGCTTCACCCCGCTTTTGATGAACGTGCCGGTGAAATTAAAGATATGGCAGCTGCGGCGGTATTGTTGTCCGCTATTGTTAGCGTTGTTGTTGGATCGATCATTTTTATCCCGAAGATCATTGATCTGATCTAAACTCCTGCAATCACTTCTTTTATGGAGATCTTATTTCCGCAATTAAAATGTCCTTTTGGGCATTGTTTATGACCATGCATGCCACAAGGTCTGCAATCCATTTTACCGGCATCAACTATTTTTGTATTCTCTGATAATGGATAGAAACCAAACTCCTTTACAGTTGAACAGAAGAATGCGGTAACAGGTGAATTGGTTGCAGATGCCAAATGTAAAGGCGCACTATCGTTCACATAGTTCATTTTTGCTTTATTCATTAATGCAGCCGATTGAAGCAAACTTAATTCGCCACATAACGAACTGATGTTCTTATGTTTTGACCGCTCAATAATTTCATTTGCCAAAGCTTTATCACTGGGTGCACCCAAAATATAAATGGTGGTATTCTCGGTAACTTTATCACAAAGCTCTATCCATTTTTCAAGTGGTAATTGTTTTGTGAACCAAACTGATGATGGTGCAATACAAATGTAATTGGTGTTTTGCAGAGGTTTTACTTTTTCATGATCAAGCGTTGAAGGATATATTTTTGGTAAATAAAAATCCTTACCTGTAAAATCTTCTATCAATTGATTGTAACGTTCAACTTCATGTTTACCATCGCCAAAAGTGTGTTTAGGCGCATGATCCAGCAAATAAGAAAAAGGTGTTTGCTTATAACCGGCCTTATGATGAGCCCCAGAAAACGACGTAAGTAATCCTGAACTGGCAAACCGATGGCAATTGATAACCAGATCGTATTTGTTTCTGCGAATTTGAAATAACAATTTTAATAAGTTCTTTATTTTTTCAGTTTGTTTATTCCAAACAAGCACCTCTTTTAAAAAAGGATGTCCGGCATAAATAGACTCATTACCTTTTCTTACCAGAATAGAAACAGAAGCTTCAGGGAAATGATGATGCAGTTTTTCCAATAATGACGAAGCTAAAATGGCATCGCCAATAAAAGCCGTTTGAATAACGAGTATGTTCTTATAATTAAAGATAACATTCAAAGATAACGCATATATGATAAATAAAAAAGGGGAGTATTAGCTCCCCTTATAGAAATAACCTGCTTAAAATTATTTCTGTAGTACAATACGTGAATTAGCAACCTCACCGGATACTAATTTAGCACGTAGTAAGTAAACACCATTATTCAAAGATCCCACATTCATGGTGATATTGTTTGTGTTTACATTATTTTCTGAAACAACTAACTTACCGTTGATATCCAATATTTGAATTGATTCAATAGTATTTGTTGTTTCAATGTTCAAGATGCCGTTTGTTGGGTTTGGATAAACCTTGGCAGCAATTAAATTATCTTCATTTAATCCTGTACAAGCTGATACTGTAACTGAATAATTCATGGTTGTTCCTGTACAATTTGCATTAGAAGGTAAAACAAATACATTAGCAACACCCGGAGTACCAAAAGTAACATTAGCTGTTACTGTTGAACTTGAAACCGAAGCATTAACCGCAGTCCATTGATAAGAAGTAACATTTGTAACACCATTTACTGCCAATGCAGCCGAATTTCCTGTACAAACCAATGAAGGCCCAGAAATTGAACCTAAACTAGGAGGTGTGCCTGATGAAATATTAACTGTAGCTGATGTTCCATTGTTTGATAAATTTGAATCGAATTGTTGAGAATTTAATAAATTAGCATACGAGTATAAAGTTTGTGGTACACTAGAATTAACTGTTCCTAACAGCGTTAAACTTGCTGATGATCCGCTTGAAATTGTTGGTATGGTCCAAAAACCATTGCTATAAACACCGGTATTTGCAATAGATCCATTTAAATTAAACAGAACAGGTAAAGCAGCATTAGCAATAACATTTGAAGCAGCACTGGAACCATTATTCGATATAACAACATCGTACTTAATTTCACTGCCTGCACATAAACTTGTTGATGAAGCTGAAATTGTTACAGCTAATTCAGCAGTTTGAGTTGGAACTGAACCAAAAACCATAGTTCTATTCATTGCTCTTCCATTTACGAATAATCTTCCGTTAAGATCAAAATTGATACTGTATGGTTGATTCATTGACTGAGCGCTAATTCCACCATTTGATGCAATTGCCGTTGTAAAATCTGGTTGTCCAAGCACTACATCAGCATTAGCACCATTTGAAGTAGGAATGGTATTAAATATAGTAATACGATGTTGCATCCACTCACCTACAGCTAACTTACCATCAGGAGATACTGTTAAACCATAAGGCTGATTGAATTTATTTTGTGCTAAACCAGATGTGTTTAATCCAAATCCAGTTTGACCAATAACAACATCTGCAGAAGCACCACTGCTTGTAGGGATTGTATTATAAACTAAAACCCTGTGATTAAACGCATCAGATATCAATAATTTTCCGCTAGGAGAAACAGCAGTATTCCAGGGTGAAGCTAATTGATTAGCTGCTGCACCTGACGTGTTTGTTGTGAACGTTGTTTGACCGATCACAAAATTAGCTGATGCGCCGTTTACATTGGGAATTGAGTTAAAAACTAAAACCCTGTTGTTATTATAATCAGATATAAACAACTGACCAGCTGGAGACATGCTTATACCGGTAGGGCCATTTAAATTCGATGCAGTAACTCCTGATGCATTAGTTGTGAATGATGTTTGTCCAATAACAACATCAGCATTCTGTCCATTAACAGTTGGTATTGAATTCCATATTAATACCCTGTTATTTCCGAAATCAGATACAATTAATTTTTTTCCATCTGGTGAAAAACAAACTCCGTTAACATTACTACACAAATTCTGAGTACATCCACCAGTTGTAGATGAAAACGTTGTTCGCCCAACAACAACACTTGCCGATGCACCATTAACACTAGGCAGTGAATTATAGATCAAAACCCTTCCTGTTTGAGCACCAACAACAAACATACCTTTACTACTAATATCGGAACAACTAGAATTAACTGTTGTGAATTCATCTGTAACAGTGCTGTTGACCGTAAAATTTGCCTGACCAATGACCAAATTGGCGGCTTGAAAATTTGAAAATGTTTGTTGTGCATTCAACGAAGCAAAGCTCATTAAAATTGCACTCAAGGATAAATAGATTTTTTTCATGTTATTTAGTTTTAGTACTGCAAATTTATGTAGAACTCAATCTTGCCTTATGACAAGAATCATTTAATCACATGACTTTAGAGTTAAGAAGAAAAATTGAATAAATTAAATTGCACAAAAAAAGCAACTAATGATAGTTGCTTTTAAAATGAAATAAGAAATAAAGAATTATACCGCTACATTATACTCACGTAAAGTATCGTTCAAGCTCGTCTTTAGATCGGTGCTTTCTTTACGTTTACCTATAATTAATGCACAAGGTACCTGATATTCACCTGCCGGAAATTTTTTAGTATAAGAACCTGGGATCACAACACTTCTTTCAGGTACATATCCTTTTGTTTCAACAGGCGTTGCCCCAGTTACATCAATGATCTTGGTTGACATGGTTAACACCACATTGGCTCCTAATACGGCTTGTTTTCCTACACGCACGCCTTCAACAACTATACATCTGCTTCCAACAAAACAATCATCTTCAATAATTACTGGCGCTGCCTGCACGGGTTCTAACACGCCTCCTATTCCAACACCGCCGCTTAAATGCACATTTTTACCAATTTGCGCGCAACTTCCAACTGTTGCCCAAGTATCCACCATTGTTCCGCTATCTACATAAGCACCAATATTCACATAACTCGGCATCATGATCACACCACTCGCTAAAAAAGCGCCGTAACGGGCTACAGCATTTGGTACAACACGCACACCAAGACCGGCATAATTTTGTTTTAATGCCATTTTATCGTGGTATTCAAACGGACCAACTTCAATAGTATTCATTTTACGGATAGGAAAATAAAGTATGACCGCTTTTTTAACCCATTCATTCACCTGCCAATTTCCATCAGCTAAAGGCTGTGCCACGCGTAATTCACCTTTATCCAATTGCTCAATAACCGTTTCAATGGCTATAATGGTACTTTTTTCTTTTAAAAGTTCTCTATTATTCCAAGCAGCCTCTATAATTTGTTGCATAAATTTTGTTTTTTAGGCTTGCAAGTTACCAAAAATTAGTATATTTGCATTCCAAAATTTAATAACGGTTCCGTAGCTCAACTGGATAGAGCATCGCACTACGGATGCGAAGGTTTGGGGTTCGACTCCCTACGGTACCACAACAAAGGCCACTTTTTAGTGGCTTTTTTGTTTTAACAAACTCACCAATTAACAAATTTAGGCTCACAATTTAAGTTGACATCCAGCATGCGAATGCGTATCTTTACTTGATAAATTAAAATCATAAAGTAATGAGTACAATTCAAGTTCGTTTTATTGATAAAGACAAGGATAAAACCATTTTTTTTGCAACCTTAAGAAAAAGGGTTGATAGTTACTTTAAAGAAAACAACATCTCAAAACATTATAATGGCGCTATGGTAGCAAAAACTATCATTTTGCTTTTAGCTTACATAGTACCGTTTGCTGCCTTATTGATCTTTACCCCAAGTTACGGTATGTCCTTACTATTATGGACAATAATGGGCTTTAGCTTAGCTGGTATTGGAATGAGCGTGATGCACGATGCCAATCACGGTGCTTATTCATCAAGTCATAAGGTTAATTATTGGTTAGGTCACACTTTAAATTTGTTAGGTGGTTCGGTATTTAACTGGAAACTACAACATAACTTGTTACACCATACCTATACCAACATCATTAAATTAGATGATGATATTGATGACAAACTCATCCTTCGTTTCTCTCCGCACACAAACGTAAAATGGTATCATAAATTACAATTTGTTTACGCGTTCTTATTTTACGGTATCTTAACTTTATACTGGGCACTTTTAAAAGATTTTATTCAGTTTAACCGCTATACCAAAGATGGTGTAAATAAGAACACGCCAGCGGAGAATAGAACAACCATGTTCAAGATCATATTAAGTAAAGTGATCTATTTCTTTATTGTAATTGGCGTTCCAGTTTTGTTTTTTAATATTCCATTTGGACAGGTAATGGTTGGCTTTTTAGTAATGCATTTTATTGCCGGCTTAGTGCTTACAACCATTTTTCAATTAGCCCATACCGTTGAAGGAACAACACATCCACTGCCAAACAGCGAAGGTACTTTAGAAAACAATTGGGCTGTTCATCAATTAAACACAACTGTAAATTTTGCGCGTCATAATAAATTCCTATCATGGTATTTGGGCGGATTAAATTTTCAGGTAGAGCATCATTTATTTCCAACAATTTGCCATGTGCATTATCCTGAGGTAGCCAAGATCGTTAAGTCAACCGCAGAAGAATTTGGTGTTCCTTATTTAGAAAACAAAACCTTTTGGGAAGCTTTAGGTTCACATGTTCGCACCTTGCAACGTTTTGGCAAATTGCCTGACATTAATGAAGCTTTAGCTTAATTAATCATTCATATTTTATCATACAAATGAGTCTAAAACGGTTTGGTACAATTTTTATCCAAATCATTTTAAATGTTATACATTTGGATGTATTCAATTAACCTTTTTATGAAAAGATCATTAACCTTATTGCTATTAATCATTGGTATAAATATTTTTTCTTTCGCTCAAAACAAAAACAAACAAAAAGAAACATCAAAGCAAACCAATTCAGGTGGCGGTGCCACAAGTTTTAGTAAAGGACAAATTGATCTGAATTTGGGTTTTGGATTTGGACGTAACAGGTATTATTACGGCTCAATTTATACAAGAGCTACTCCGCCACTTAGCGCCTCTTTAGATTTTGCGGCAACAGATAATATTAGTGTTGGAGCCTATTTTGCATATACACGCACACGCTGGAACAGTTCCGGGAATTATTGGAATAATGGTGTTCCTTATCAATACAACGACACCTATACATGGTATTATTACACTTTAGGAGGCAGAGCTGCCTATCACCTTGGAGAATACATAGATATTAAAGAATTAGACATTTATATAGGCTTAATGCTAGGGCAAAACTTTGTGAAATTCAAATACACAACCGATAATAGTAGTGGTGGAAGAACTTATACGAATAACGTAGGCACCAGAGGTTTATATGTAGCATTTTTTGCAGGTGCAAGATACATGTTCACCGAAAAAGTAGGTGTATTTGGTGAATTTGGCTATGGCCTTACCTACGGAAACATTGGATTAAACATTAAACTAAAATAAATAAATGAAAAAACTGATCTTTCTTGCAGCATTGGTTTCACTTAATACTGCCAAAGCACAAACCGGAAAAGACCCTTATGTTTTATATAACATTAAAGGCGAAAAAGCTAATTACGAGCAATTGCTGGCTGAAGCAAAAAAGGCTGATATTATTTTGTTTGGCGAATTGCATGATAATCCTATTTCACATTGGTTACAAAAAGAATTGACCAATGATGTTTATAAGGAGAAAAAAGAAAAACTGGTATTAGGTGCCGAAATGTTTGAAGCAGATGATCAAATTGCTGTGAATGAATATTTGCAAGGGAAAATAAGCGAAAAAACATTTAAGGATGAAGTGAAATTATGGAACAATTTTGCAACAGATTACAAACCTTTGTTAGATTTTGCCAAAGCAAACAAACTTAACTTTGTTGCGGCTAACATTCCACGCCGATATGCCAACTTAGTTTATAACAAAGGTATTGCAGCATTAGACAGTATTGATAAAGAAGCATACAAATGGATAGCGCCATTGCCAATGAAATATGATGGCAATTTAAAATGCTACAAAGATATTTTAGAAAGTGCAGGCGGACATGGTGGCGATAACTTGCCAAAATCTCAAGCCATTAAAGATGCAACAATGGCACATTTTATTTTAAAGAACTGGACCAAAGGACAAACCTTTATTCATTACAACGGTGCTTACCATAGTAATTACCACCAATCAATTGAATGGTATTTGAAACAACAAAACCCTAACTTGAAGGTGATGGTAATATCTTCTACCGAACAAAAAGATACCGGTAAATTAGAAGCTGAATCGGTTGGCGCTGGTGATTTTATTATTTGCACACCAAGCAACCTTACAAAGACCTATAAATAATTAAAACATCGTCTCCCTGCGACTCCTCCGCCTCGGCGGACAGGGTGACCTTGAATTTCATCCATAAAAAAAGCCCTATCAAATGATAGGGCTTTTTTATTTATTGCAAACTCCTACTCTATTCCAAAGAAAGAAAGGATATGTCCTAACTCCGTGTCATTACTGAATGATAAAGTAATTTTTCCTTTACCATTGGCGCCGCGCTTAAACGTATAGCTCTTATTAAATATAGCATCCAGTTTTTTTGCAACCGCCTTATCTTCTATTGTTAATGGTTTTTCAACTTTGGTAACCTTTGGTGTTAACTTTAATTTCTCTCCTCGCGCTAAGTCTTCGATCTGACGAACAGAAAGATCTTGTTCTAGGGCTAAAGCAAAAATAGCTAACTGACGATCTTCATTATCAATATTGATCAAGGCTTTTGCGTGCCCCATCGTGATCTCGCGATCACGCAATGCTTTTTGAATTGGAGCAGGTAACTTTAATAAACGTAAGAAATTAGTAACCGTACTACGTTGCTTACCAACTTTTTCACTCAATTGTTCCTGAGTTAAATTGCACTCATCTAAAAGACGCTTATATGATAAGGATACTTCAATTGGATCCAGATCTTCACGTTGAATATTCTCCACCAAAGCCATCTCCAACATCGCTTGATCATCAGCCACACGAATGTATGCCGGAACTTCCTTTAATCCGGCCATTTGCGAGGCACGAAAACGACGTTCACCCGAAATAAGCTGGTATTTATCATAACCTAATTTACGAACCGTTAAAGGCTGAATAATGCCATGTTGTTTGATACTGTCCGAAAGCTCTTGTAATGCGTTCTCTTCAAAATTACTGCGGGGTTGAAACGGATTTGTTTCAATATCCGCGATCCTAATTAAAGCTACTGTATTTACAATTGGTGCCCCTTCTCCAACGTGACGGGTTGTAATATCTGTTTTTGCATTTTCCAATAATGCACTTAATCCTCTTCCTAATGCCGGCTTCTTACTCATTTTCTTTCTAATGTTGTAAAGTTTGAAAGTTGATCAGTTTTGAAAGTTCTGTTGGTCGAATTATGATGATCCAACTTTCTAAACTTTCTAAACTTTAAACTTTCTAAACTTCTGTTAAAAATCTTCGCTTAATTCTTCTTCTTCACTTACACTAATTGTGCGGTTCTTATCGGTGATCTTGGTCATGCCATTACGTTGTAAGATCTCACGTGCCAGGTTCAAATAACTGTTAGCGCCTTTACCTGCAACATCATGCATGATAATGGTTTTACCAAAACTTGGTGCTTCTGCTAATTTGGTATTACGGTGAATCAAGGTGTCAAACACCATATCCTGGAAATGAGTTTTAACCTCTTCAACCACTTGATTTGCTAGGCGCAAACGACCATCGTACATGGTTAACAATACACCTTCAATATCTAAATTGGTATTTAAATGTGTTTGAACAATTTTAATTGTTTGCAACAACTTGCCCATTCCTTCTAATGCAAAATATTCACACTGCACCGGAATAATAATGCTATCAGCAGCTGATAAGGAATTGATAACAGTTAAACCCAATGAAGGGCAACAATCTACAATAATGAAATCGTATTTATCCTTGATCTTATCCAATGCTTTTTTCATCATGAACTCACGATTGGTTAAGTTCACCAGTTCTAACTCAACACCAACAAGGTCGGCATTTGTTGGTAATAAAAACAAGTTAGGCGTATCTGTTTTTAAGATCACATCTTTTGGATGTACGCTATCAATGATACACTCATACAACCCGGCCTTTACATTTGCAGGATCAATTCCTACACCTGATGTAGCGTTTGATTGTGGATCGGCATCTACCAAAAGTGTTTTGTATTCCAACACCGCTAAACTGGCAGCCAAATTAATTGCTGAAGTCGTTTTCCCTACTCCTCCTTTTTGATTTGCAATTGCAATGATTTTTCCCATTTTATCTTCGTTCTTTTATTTTTTTATTTTTCTAATTGCTCGCCAATATTCATTAACGTAAGCTTTTTACCTGTTCGCTCAAACTTATGCTTGGCCTCATCTTTATCAATTTTAATATATCCAAAGGTATCATAATGCATACCTATGATATCGTTACAATTAATAAAATCACAAGCAATTATCGCGTTATCTACTCCCATTGTAAAATTGTCGCCAATTGGCAAAAACGCAAAATCAATGTGGCGGTAATCACCTATCAATTTCATATCATACGTTAAGGCTGTGTCGCCTGCATAATAGAAATCGCCTTCGTTGCTTTCAACCACAAACCCCATTGGATTGCCGCCGTATGAGCCATCGGGCATACTGCTACTATGAGCTGCAGCAACACACTTTACATTACCAAAATCAAGCTTCACTTTTCCACCGATATTCATTGGATGCGTATTATCTACCCCCTGTTTACCAAGCCAAACATGAATTTCCCAGTTACAAATTACTTTTGCCCCGGTTTTCTTAGCCAAAAAAACCGCATCGGCAATATGATCCTCGTGCCCATGACTGATCAAAATATAATCAGCCTCTACAGCATTAATATCAATTTTACTTGCTAACTCATTAGGTGAGATAAATGGATCAAATAACAACTTTTTACCGTTAACCTCTACCCCAAAACACGAATGTCCAAAATACTTAATGTTCATAAAAACGCAACAAAAACAAGTTTTGTATGTTTGTAAAGTTAACCTAATATGCCAATCTTCATCGGCTGAGTTTTGAACAAGAATGAAGGTTGAAATTGTAAAACGTGTTGATAAATTTTATGGAAAAGATCATTGTTTTTAGTTGCACCAATCGCCCGCAAAGCTACACCAGTAAAGTAAGTAAGCTTTATTTAGATCTATTGAAAAACAAAGGGATTGAGTGTGAATTATTTAGCTTTGAACATTTACCAAAGGACATGATGTTTACCGAAATGTTTGGAAACCGTAGTGCCCAATTTGAACAGCTTATTGCAAAATACATACGCCCCAATAACAAATTTATTTTTGTAATGCCCGAATACAATGGCGGATTTCCGGGTATATTAAAGGTTTTTTTAGATTGTGTACACCCAAAGGAATGGACCGACAAAAAAGCTTGCCTGGTGGGCGTTAGCAGCGGCAGAGGCGGAAATATACGCGGTTTGGAACAACTTACCGGCGTTTTAAATTACCTGAAAGTGAATATTTACCATCATAAATTACCCATTTCCCTCATTGATAAACAAATGAATGAGGCAGGCAACTTAACGGCACCCGAACAATTAAAGGTTTGTGACATGCAGTTGGATGGCTACCTAAAGTTTTAAAACAAAAAAAGAGGCCTTGTAGCCTCTTTTTTTTTGATCAATTTCTTTTTATTCGGTTGCACCTTCGTAAAAACGATTGTACTCTCTGATCGAGTTGGCAATTTTTGCCGGTGTAAAAGTGAATTTATCAAGATCATCATGGACCATTGGTTGATCTTTCATGTATGGCTTTAATTCCTTCTTATAAAATTTCGGGTTTAATTTTTTTAATTCTCTTAGATCTTTATTCGCCTCATCAGCCTTGCTATCCTGAATAAAATAATCAGCAACAATAGCGCCATCACTGGCATACTTGAACTCCATAAAATTTAAACGTCCTTTTGCCATGTATTTTAAGTAGATCTCTTCTTGCCCTGCAATATTCGAAGCCACAAAATGATTATCGCCAAAACCGTAAGCTCTTGCTTTTTTAGAAGTAACAACCGTTACCTTAGTAGCGCCTTTTGGGAAAAAGTTAATGCTTCTGTAAAGATCACCTTCATTTTCCAAATTAGTTTGAATATCACCTTTAACGGTATCACCTTTAGCTGTAACGTAGTAGCCAGGTACTAATTCGGGGGCCATAGCCGGACCTTTACCTTTTTTTCCGGGTTGTGCAAAACCAATGGTTGCAACAGTAACAAAAACGATCGAAAGTAATTTTTTCATAGCTTGAAAATTTAAACGTAAATATACTTGATAATACTTAAAGTTACAATAATTGTGCCACAGGAATGCAATTTTAAGATAATTTAAGTATTCTATTTTTCTATACTTAACCTGCCCTGACGCCAGTAATCAACAGCTGTATACCAAGGCTCTTTGAACATATAGGAACGTTGTAAAATGTAATCGTTACTGGAGAAAGGATTTTCGGCGCGTTTAAAAACAAAACGTAATGAGTTCACATCGGCCTCCGGACCATACACCCAAATTTCTTCACTCTTACTTTTGTAAATATTAATAGGCTCACCAAAAATAATTGATATCATTCCTCTATCTGTTTTCCAACCTTGCGTATAGCTTGTAAAGCGCACATTGGCTTCTTTTACTCTACCATAATATTTTTTCAATAATTCTTTTGCACGTTCATTACTTCCTGCAATATTCAACCAAAAATGATCAATGCATGCCTTTTGATCGTTTGAATTCTTACATGTTTCAAACTCATCCCTACTCATAATATACCGTGTGCAATTGATCATTTCATTTATATCGTTAACACCCGGGTATGAACGCTCAAAGGTATATAATGAAATTCCGTTAAATCCGCCCTGATCGGACTTAATATGGTAAAACCCTTTAGAAGGCATTTGAATCTTCAAATTCTGATCTAACATCACTTTAAATGCGCTATCAGGTTTATATTTAAACTCATCGGGTTTTTGATTAGAAAAAGGCGGTAATGCGATCTTAAAATCTTCCAAAAAACAATCAACATATAAATAATCCTGTTTGTTTCTTTCTGATTCAATTACCAGCTCTTCACCGGCATAAAAGGTATTCTTAAACGCTAAACGTTTATTTTGATAAACCAGAAAATTTTGATCAACACTTTTATTACTCTTATTGATCGAAATAGACTTTGTATGTTTTAAATTCTTGTTTCTATCAACCACCCAAAGATCCAAATAACCATAGCTTAGTTGTTTCACTTTCAAAACAAAACTACCTTCAATCACCTTTTCTTCATTCACCTCCGGAAACTTTTTTAGAATGGCAATGGATGCGCTATCAATTATGGATCTGCTATTGATATCTGGCAGGAGTTTGCAGGAAACCAATAAATTTGAATAAAAAGTTTGTGTGGTATCTAAACGCTTGTACATTAGGTTATCTGTTGACAGGCGATAATAAATTTTTGTAACAGAATCGTTAATATGATAAGCCGTAACATCTATATCAACTTGATTTCTATCATCGGCAAAGGCGCTATTTTTAGAAGGCTTTGAATTGTACCCATTAATTGAACGGCAACCCGTTAAAGTAAAAATGCCCACTGTTGAAGCGAAGAAAACTATAAACCGTAAAATTTGCATTGCTTTTGTAAAAGTAATATAATTTAATTTACACACTCGGATCAGAAGCCATTTGTTAGACAAAAACATGATAAAAATCTATCAAATTAGGGTAATGATAAGATAACTTAATTCAATAATATTGGCTACCTTTAATGCAATCTTATATTAAAAATTATATATGAATTTAAAGATCAATATATGGAAGATCATTGGTGTTGTTCTTTTACTGTTGTTGGCTTTCTTCTTTTTTAAGATCGTTATTTATGTGATCATATCTTCTATACTTTTTTTAATTGGCTCACCTATTACCCAACAGATCGAACGCATAAAAATAGGTTCCAAAAAAATTCCTGATTCCATTGCCGCTCTAATTACATTGGTATTCATTGTGTCTGTGATCATGTTATTATTTAAAATGATCGTCCCACCACTCATCAAGCAAGTTAATATGCTTACCGAACTGAATTTTTATGATGTGGTACATAATATTTTACTTCAATTTCCTGCTGTAAACGATTCCTTAAAAAGTTTTGGCAACGAAAACGACCTAAAAATGGCCATTTCAGCGCAACTAAGCGGGTTTTTAAATTTCTCAAACTTTAGTTTGATATTGGATAATTTGGTGAGCTACACCGGTACTATTTTAGGAGGTACATTATGTGTTCTATTTATTACTTACTTTTTCTTAAAAGATGAGCAAATTTTAAAGGATAGCATCATAACCATAACGCCATCCAATTCAGAAAGTGCCATCAGTGAAGTATTAAAAACTTCTAAAAAAATGCTCAGCAAATACTTTGCAGCATTATTTATAGACATGTTGATTGTTGGCACATTGGCCGGTTTTTTAATGTTCATTTTGGGTATTGACAATGCTTTGATCATTGGATTTACTGCAGGTTTACTCAACGGCGTGCCCTATATTGGAAGTATGATAACCATGCTGGTTGCCGTGTTCTTAGGTACCAGCGGTTGCATTGCTCATGAAGAATATGCCTTGATTGGATCGGTGATCACCAAAATATTCTTTGGCTTGTTAAGTATTAATTTAACGGATGGTTTTGTAATACAGCCATTTATTTTTTCGAGCTCGGTTAAAGCACATCCGTTAGAGATATTTATTGTAACGCTTATGGGCGCAATTGCCGGAGGTATTGGCGGCATGATCGTAGCGCTGCCAACATATACCATTTTACGAATTATTGCTAAGCAATTTTTAACGCAGTTCAAATTCTTTAAAAAAATAACCGAAAATATTTCCGAATAATGAAATCCACTTTAAAATTCTTATCTACCCTTAAGAATAACAACAACCGCGATTGGTTTGAAGCAAATAAAGAGCAATATGTTCGATCAAAAGAAGAGTTAGAAGAAGTTGTGGGCAAACTCATTAGCGGAGCAAGCAAATTTGATCCACTGGTGAAAGATCTGGAGCCAAAGAATTGCATCTTTAGGATATATAAGGATGTTCGATTCAGTAAAGATAAAACACCTTACAAAACCAACTTGGGTGCGAGTATTACACCCGGAGGGAAAAAGATACAAGCACCGGGTTATTATTTTCATGTTGAGCCGGGTAAATGTTTTGTTGCAGGTGGATTATACATGCCAACACCCGAACAGTTAGCTGCAATACGACAAGAAATTGATTACAATGCCGATGACCTTTTAAAAATATTCAAAAGCAAGGCTTTTAGCGCCAATTTTAATGGATTGGATGAGATAGACCTTTTAAAAACTACACCTAAAGGATACGATAAAGATCACAAACATTTGAACCTGTTAAAACACAAGCATTTTATTGTGAGTTACGATCTGAAGGATAAAGATCTATTAGATGCTAAAGCGGCAGATAAGATCATCAGTGTATTTAAAAGCATGTATCCGTTCATGGAATATTTACGCCATGCCATTGAGAAATAAAAATTATCGCAAAAATTAGTACAGATATTAAAAAAATTAGTACTTTTGGGCCTCCTTAAATGGTAGATGTAGCTCAGTCGGTTAGAGCACCAGATTGTGGTTCTGGGGGTCGTGGGTTCGAATCCCATCATTTACCCAAAAAAAATTAAACCTTGTGAAAACAAGGTTTTTTTGTTTTTGAATGAAAGCGTTTAAAATTCATTTTAAAAAGCTTGAGTTTAAAAACAAAAAGAAACCCTGAAAGGGTTAATTTTATTGAGCAAAAACTCGTTGAGGGATCATTTTCAGGAATAATCCCATCATTTACCCAAAAAAAATTAAACCTTGTGCAAACAAGGTTTTTTTGTTTTCAGACAAATACTATCGAATTCATTTTAGCTTTATTGAGCCTTTGAACAATATCTTTTGTTATTTTTAGTTTCTCGTAAAGCGCATTATGTTACAAAAGATCATACAAAGTTTAATTACCAAAGGAAGTGTTGCGGTGGTAAACTTTTTGATCTTGATAGTTACTTCCAAATACTTGGGTGTATCTACCAGAGGTGAAATAAGTTTGATCATCTTGAACTTAGCAATTGTTCAACTTATTAATGAAGTATATACCGGTTATAGCCTTGTACATTTTATTTCAAAATTTAACATCAATAAAGTTTATTTAAATGGCATTGTGTTTACACTAATTGCTTGTGCCATTACCAACACTGTTCTTTATTTGATGAACAAACAACCCGAGGGTTATGCCACTATTTTATTCATGCTTTCCATCATCATTATTCTTAACACCTTTAATTGTGTGATCATTTTATCAAAGGAATTTTTTAAGATGTATAATTTTTTAAGCTTCTTTCAGCCTGTTACCTTGCTGCTGGGCATTTTTCTGTTCATGAATGTTTATCACATTTATACACTTGATGCATTTATATGGCCCTTGGTTATCTCATTTTCTCTTTCATTTCTTATATCATCTTATTTTATTTTTGCCTATACTTTAAAACACGAAACAAAAACGGAGTTTGAATTAGCACCGATCATCAAAAACGGTTTTTTTTGTCAGTTAGCCGTATTAATGTACATATTAAGTGGGCGTTTAAGTTATTATTTACTGGAAACCAAACCGGATGTGGGATTGTATTCAACCGCCTCATCTCTTATCGAATCGGTTCTTATCATCACCAATTCCATCACACCCATTTTACTATCAAGGGTTGCCATTTCGGGCAGCAATCATAAAAGCATACAATTCACCTTGATCTTTGCAAAGCTTTGTTTTGTATTTAGCTCATTGGCTGTGGTTATACTTTATTTCATACCCAATTCTGTATTTACCTTTCTACTCGATGATTCCTATGAATCGAGCAAAGAGATCATGATGTGGTTATCGCCCGGTATTATTTTCCTTAGCTTTTCGGGTATCATCAGTCATTACTATTCAGCCATCGGCAAGTTAAAAACGGTTAGTCTTTATAATTCCTTCGGCTTTATTATTACCATTCTACTGGCACCTATTTTGATAAACAAATTTGGCATTGGTGGTGCCGCTTTAACAACCAATTTAGCCTACTTCATCACTTTCATAGCTTCCTTGATCTTGTTCATGAAAAACACAGGATTGAAACTAAAAGATTTTTTTACCGTTAAAGAAGATATGAAAGCACTGAAAGAGATCTTCTCAGGAAATTAGTTTGATCACATAACTGATCATCATGATTGCTGCTGATACGATAAAGGAGTACATCACGTAAAATGCGCCCGACCGAAACTTAAATAACAATTGAGTCACTAAAAGAATTAGCGTCATTAAAAACGGAATAAGCGCAGGATAGAGCTTAATAGATTGCCAAACCTCTCCCTTTAATAAAGCAATAAATGCCCGTTGCGTTCCACACCCCGGGCATTCAATATGAAAGTATT
>JBIKKW010000032.1:0-25990 GCA_044360115.1 Bacteroidia bacterium | reverse complement strand
ACTTGCTTTTATTGTACTTATGGTTGGCGCTTTAAGCGCTCAGGCCAAAAGCAATAAACCAATTGTTTCAAATACCCTTTCTTTTATTGAGAACAAAGGTCAGATAAGTGATCAGTATAACAAACTGCGTACCGATATTTTGTTTTCAGGTACCGATGGTCAGCTTTCATTTTTCCTGAAACAAAACGGCATCAGCTATCAGCAATTCAGGATCGATAAATTTCATGAGGAGCCCGGTTTTAAAGAAGGGCAATTGATCAAAATTCCAACCCAATCAACCTTTTACCGTATAGATGTGAATTGGGTAAATTGCAATTCAAACGCAGTAATTAAAAAAGTTTCGCCACACAGTGGTTTCAGTACATTTTACACGCCTTCACAACCTAATGGTGTTACCAACGTGCGCACGTATAACGAAGTGGTTTATACCAATATTTATAAAGGCATTGATCTGCGCTGGTATCAAAAGAATGGCCATTTAAAATACGATTACATTGTTTCACCGGGAGCCGATCATCAACTCATTCAATTGGAAATTAAAGGCGCAAAAAAGTTATTTATTAATGACAGAGGCGAGTTGGTAATTGAAACACCACTTGGAAAAATAATTGAGCAGGCACCTTACGTCACACAAAACAACAAAACACTTAAAAGCAAATGGGTAATTAATAACGCTATTGTAAGTTTTGATATTGATGGTGTTGATCCTTCATTACCATTGATCATTGATCCGGGTGTGCGCATTTGGGGAACATATTATGGCGGTACAGGTGGCGATTCGAGTTTAAACTCAGCGGTTGATGCAAACGGAAATGTATACATGGCCGGCACAACCAATAGCACCAATGGTACAAGTATTGCAACTGTTGGAAGCCATCAATCAACCTTTGGTGGTGGGCAAGACAATGCATATGTTGTAAAATTCAATAGTGCCGGTGTGCGTCAGTGGGCAACATATTATGGCGGACCCGTTAGAGAGTTTGGATTAAATGTGGCCGTTGATAATTCGGGTAACGTATTCTTAGCCGGACATTCGTTATCAGCGCCGGGAAGTATTGTAGCAACTCCTGGCTCACATCAGCCGGTTTTTGGCGGTATATGGGATGCTTACATTGCAAAATTCAACAGCAACGGTATTCGTCAGTGGGGATCGTTTTACGGAAGTGATGGTTTAGAACATGGCAATGGCTTAGCAACCGATGCTGCAGGAAATGTTTATTTATGCGGAAAAACAGATGCAACCATTTCAATTGATATTGCAACTGTTGGAAGTCATCAAACTACAAACGGCGGTTTGGAAGATGCGTTCTTGGTAAAATTCAACAGTGCCGGTGTGCGTCAGTGGGGTACATTTTATGGTGGAACAGGAACCGATGTTGGCAGAGGCGTTTCAGTGGATGCAAGTGGTAATGTTTATTTAACCGGTTGGACAGATAATTCTGTTCCGAATGTTATTGGTTCACCGGGCTCACATCAAAATACCTTTGGTGGTGGCAGTTTAGATGCCTTTGTAGTGAAGTTCAACAGTGCCGGTGTGCGCCAGTGGGGCACGCAATACGGTGGCAGTGGAACCGACATGGCTTATGATTGTGATATAGATGCGGCTGGTAATGTATACATGGCCGGAAAAACAAGCAGTTCATTTAGTATTGGAACAATAGGTTCACATCAACCTAATTTTGGTGGTGGTCCGCAAGACGCATTCTTAGCTTGCTTTAATGCAACCGGTGTTCGTCAGTGGGGTACCTATTACGGAGGAAGTGGTGATGAAGAAGCCTGGGGTGTTGCGGTGCATAACACGGGGCATATTGAAATTGGCGGACATACAGGCACATCAGGCGGAACAATTATTGCAACACCCGGCAGTCATCAACCAAATTATGGTGGAGGTACTTGGGATGTATTTATAGCGCAATTTGAACCTATTGCAGGTTTAAGAACTTGGGGAAGTTACTATGGTGAGACCGGCGATGAATTATGTTATGGGATGACGGCAGATGCCACAAACCATTTTTATATTGTAGGTTCAACCGATACCAATACAGGGACATCCATTGCATCACCGGGTAGCCATCAACCAGCGTACGGTAACGGTTGGGGCGATGCGTTTTTGGCCAAGTTCTATGATTGTCCGGCTCCAATAGCACCTGCCAATACAACACCATCAGTTAACTTAAGGTTTTGCGCCGGTAACACCACTACCTTAAATGTGAGTAGCACCAGTACAGTAAATTGGTACGCATCACCAACTTCAACAACCAGTTTAGGTACCGGTAACAGTTACACCACACCTGTATTATCTGCAGGCACACATACCTATTACGCCGAATCAAGTTCGTGTACCGTAAGTATTTCAAGAACCGCTATCACCATTACCGTATTTCCTTTACCTAATTTAAATATCGTAGCAAGTCCTACTCTATTATGTGCAGGAAAATCAACCACTTTGACCGTTAGTGGCGCAAACACCTACACGTGGGATACAGGAGCGAATACAAATACGATATCAGTTTCGCCGGGTGTTACTACAACTTACAGTGTAAGTGCAACCAACAGTTTTAATTGTGTGAATTCGCAAACCGTGAACATCACCGTACATCCTTTAGATCCGGTGATCTTAACGCCTTCAACTTTTACATCGTGCTTAACTATTTTTGGAGGTTCGCCAATTACGCTTACCGGATTACCTGCTGGTGGTGTTTATTCAGGACCAAACGTAAGCGGTAATACATTAAATCCATCCGCATTGGGTGTGTTTAGTCCGGTTTACACCTACACCAATACAACTAACGGCTGCGTAAATTCGGCAACAACAAACATTCAGGTATTTAGTTGTATGAGCGTTAACGAGAATTCGAATGACCCTATCACTATTGCAGTTTATCCTAATCCAACCAAAGGAAATTGCATCATTGAAACCTTATCCGATGAAACAAAAACAATCAGCATTATGGATGTTTCAGGTAAGGTAGTGTTGAGTGAACGATCAACTTCTAAAAAAATTCAAATTGATCTGAGTGCTTTTGCAAAAGGTTTGTATATCGTAAAAATTCAAACCGTTAATGGAAGTAAGGAACTTAAATTAATTAAAGAATAGATCTCTACATGAGTTTCTCTGCTTCCTTTAATATCGCTTTCAATTCGTTTATTCTTACATCTTTATCCTTTTCAATATAATACACTTTTATTTGTGTGCGATTACCTGCGATCAAAGCCTTATGCTTTATGGCATGCCCTTTTACAAAACCAATATAAATTCGGGATGTTTTTTTCTCGATGCTAAAATAGCAGAACATCTTTCCGTTATAATAAAAGAAAGGTGTTCTGAATTTAAAATGCTCTGTAATGTTTTTTGAATGGTCAAGAATAAATTGTCGTAAGAACAGCAAGGTGCTTTGATCGGGTTCGGGTAAAGAAAAATAATAATTCTCTAATTCGTTAAGCATTATTAAAAGCTTTAAGATAGTTGTCTTTATTTGCTTCCACTGAGTAAAATTGTTTTACCGTTTTTGTTCCTTCATTACCAATTTTCTCACGTAGTAAATGATCATGAATTAACTCTTCTAAAACCTTCAACCATTCTTCCTCTGTATTCACTAAAAAACCATTCACCCCGTGTTGTATGATCTCTTTATTTACGCCAACAGGATTTGTTACAACCGGCACGCCACATGCCATATAGGTTAGTGCTTTCAATCCGCATTTTCCATTGGCCCAGGCATCATTTGGCAAAGGCATTAAACCAATATCAAACGAGTTCAATTCATCTACCTCCGTTTGTGCACTCCAAGCCAATCCTTTAATGTTTAATTTTTCGTTGGTGTAATATTCATCGCCCAATACTTTGAATTGAATGTGATCATTGAATTTCTCTTTTAGTTTGATCAAAACCGGCACAACACTTTCAAAATGTTTTATGGTACTTATACTTCCACTCCAACCGATCGTTACTTTTTCTTTATTTCTTAATTGCGGTTTTTGGAAATGAAAATTGGTGTCTACTGTTGTTGGAATGATCACCACATTCGTGTTATACTCCTTTGCTTTGTTTGCCAAATAAGCGTTTCCGGCTATCACTATGTTGGCACAGGCTACATTGGTATTAAATTTATTTGTGTTCTTCAGCCATTTCCATTTTTGATTTCCCGGACTGGTATCTTCTATCCAAATAGCATCATCAAAATCAAAGATCACTTTTTTACCGCTAGCCTTTGCTTTTTTCTCAAAGTAAGATGTGCCAAAAAAAGTAGCTTCACGCTGAATGAAAATAAGATCGAACTGGTTAAAACGTTGTACATCTCTAAAGCGCATCATCAATCCCTTTAACATGATCAATACCTTCGCAACAAAATGCCCCTTGCTATAAAACACCTTATCATCTTTTTCATTAAGCAAATACGACCAGGTAAATTCGTAACCATGCGATTGTAAGAACGGTAAATATTGCTCGAAACGGTAACGCTGACTGGGTGATCGCTGCGGCCTGTGCGCCACTAATATGAGTACTTTAGGCATGTTACTCAAAGATATAAATAACCCCAATTATTTCATTATATTATTTTAAAGAATTATCTTTAAGGCTATGAAAATCGCTCCACGTCTTATTTTTGCAGCTATCCTCGGTTTAAGTTTCTTTTTTTCAAAAGCACAGGTTTGCGATTCAATTTATTTAATGAATGGTAATGTGGTTGGCGAAAAAGTATTGGATACTTTACTTGGTGCTATTACCGTTAATGATTCAAAGAAGCCGGGTAAAAAAATACATTACGAGTGGGATCAATTGTACATGGTAAAGTTTGCGAACGGAACCGATCGTTATTACTATCAGCAAGATACTGCCAAATACAATTGGTTAACCCGTGAAGAAATGTGGATGTTCATGAAAGGTGAAAATGATGCGCGACGTGGATTTAAACCAAAGGCTTGCGCTATAGCTGCTGGTGTTTGCGGATTGATAGGCGGAATGAGCGGTACGTTTTGGGGACCCGTATTACCTTACGGCTATATGGCATTTAGCGGCATTACAAAGATCAAGATCAGAGCAAACTCAGTAAGTGATTCGCGATTTGTAGATTACGATGGTTATATATTAGGGTATGAACGTGTTGCCCGCAACAAGCGCAAAATATGGTCGGTTATTGGTGGTAGCATTGGTTTAGTGGCAGGCTACGGAATTTATGCCGCCTTTCATAACAAGTATCCTGAAAATTTACAGATCAAATTTTTAAATATTAATTTATGATCCAGAATAAGATCTTACTACTAGGTAGCGGCGAATTGGGTAAAGAACTCGTGATAGCTTTACAACGCTTAGGACAATATGTAGTTGCGGTAGATAGTTATGCCGGCGCACCTGCTATGCAAGTGGCGCATGAATTTGAAGTGATAAACATGTTGGATGGTGCTGCGTTGGATGCAGTGGTTGCAAAACATAAACCCAGTTACATTGTGCCCGAAATTGAAGCTATTCGTACAGAGCGCTTTTACGATTACGAAAAACAAGGCATGACGGTAATACCAAGTGCCAAAGCAGCGAACTTTACAATGAACCGCAAAGCTATACGCGACCTGGCATCAAAAGAATTGGGTGTGCGTACGGCAAATTATTTATATGCTACAACACTTGAAGAATTTAAGACCAATGTTTCAAAAATTGGTATACCCTGTGTTGTGAAACCATTGATGAGCAGCAGCGGAAAAGGACAAAGCGTGATAAAAACAGAAGCCGATGTAGAGAAAGCCTGGAATTACGCAATGGAAGGCTCGCGCGGCGATTATAAAGAAGTGATCATTGAAGAATTCATTAAATTTCATTCGGAAATCACTTTGCTTACGGTTACTCAAAAAAACGGACCAACCTTGTTTTGTCCGCCAATAGGACACAGACAAGAGCGTGGTGATTATCAGGAAAGCTGGCAGCCTTGCGCTATTTCAGACAACGATCTTAAAGAAGCGCAAGACATGGCAGATAAAGTTACAAAAGGATTGACCGGTGCAGGTTTATGGGGCGTTGAATTCTTTTTAACCAATAAAGGCGTTTACTTTTCGGAGTTATCACCTCGTCCACACGACACCGGCATGGTAACACTTGCAGGCACACAAAATTTAAGTGAGTTTGAATTACATGCAAGAGCAGTGATAGGATTACCAATTGCAGAGATCACATTAGAACGAAAAGGCGCTTCGGCAGTGGTATTGGCAGACAGAGAGGGTATACCAAAAGGATATGAAGGTGTTGAAACTGTTTTAACCAATAAACAAACAGATGTACGCGTATTCAATAAACCAACTACGCGTCCGTACCGACGAATGGCCGTTGTATTAACCTATGGCGATCATCAATCGGATGTTGATGTTGTAAAACAAAAAGCAATTGATCTTTCAAAACAAATTAAGATCACATATTAAGGTGAGACTATTTATTACATTTTGTTTTATTTTTTGCGGTGGTATGCTTACTGCGCAAGCGGATGCCGATGTTAAATTCAAGAATACTTTGTTGGCCAAGTTAGGAGCAAACGATTCGTTGGTGTATTACCAATGCAGAGCAACAACAGCGGCCGTTGAGATCAAAACAAGCAATCAGCAGATAGAATCAAAGGAACAACATATTAGTATCACCGAAAAATTTGTGATCATACATAAAGCAGATGCTTACGTGATCAGATATTTTACCAGTGGCATGACCGTTTTACCTAACCGAAAATTCTCGGGATTAAAATTAAGAGAGAAAAGTTACTGGGAATTTAAATATAAAACGGAGCGTGTTTTATCTGCTGAGGAAATCAAATTCTTGTCAGGCATACAAGCTACAGGTAAAGAAACGACGGAATATGATTTTACGATCAGTAAACACACCACCAATCAAATTATAATTAAGCAGAAAAAAGATTTTGAACAGCTACTGCTTAAGGATAAATTAAGTATCAGTGAAGCATTAAAACTTTAAGGTGGTAAAATTTATTTTGCTGCCGTTAAATTCTTTTCGAGCAAATACTCCAACTTCTCTTTATTTAAGTTTGCATTGATCTCGCCATTTACAGTAAGCGAAACAGCTCCGGTTTGCTCACTCACCGAAATTGCCAAAGCATCGGTAACTTCGGTGATACCAACTGCCGCGCGGTGACGCATACCATAATGCGCCGGAAAGTTTTCTTTTTCGGTTACAGGTAACACACAGCGTGCCGCTACGATCCTGTTCTCCTGAATAACAACAGCGCCATCGTGTAAAGGCGAATTCTTAAAGAAAATATTCTCAATAACCTTGCTGTTCACCAACGAATCAATAGGCGTACCGGTTTGGATGTAAAATTTAAGGTCTGTTTTTCTTGATACAACGATCAATGCACCGGTCTTCGTTTCGCTCATGTTAAAACATGCAGTCGACACTTCTTTAATGTCAAGGTATAGATCGTTGCCGGAAGAGTTAGAGAACTTCAATATGTTCTTCCAGTTCTTATTCTTTAATAATTCGTTTGAACCAATATAAAGTAAAAACTTTCTGATCTCCTGTTGAAACAACACCATAATGGCAATCACTCCCACGTTAACGAACTTACTTAAAATTGAGCCCAGTAATTTGAATTCAAAAGCACGCACCACAATGTATGCCACATAAATTAAAGCCAGACCAATAAAAATATTAATGGCCGAGGTTCCTTTAACCAAATTATAAACCAGATAAAGGATAATAGCTACTAATAAAATATCAATAACATCAGTGATCCCAAAGGTTAGGAATAATATAAAATTTAAAACGTTCACTTATTTATTGTTACTGTGTTTTTCGTACAGTTCATGCACTAAACCATCAGACAAACCAATTTGAGGAACATATACACGCTCAATGTCAGCGGTTTTCATTACCGTTAAAAAGATCTTTGCGGCCGGAACGATCACATCCGCTCTATCCGGTTTTAACTCCAGTCGCTCAATACGTTCTTGATAGGTATAAGAATTCAGCATTTCATAAATGCCTTTCAGTTTGTCGTAACTCAAATGTTTGGTCTCTTTTTTACCACTCATTTTATAGATCTTGTTGATATTGCCGCCGGAACCTATAGCGTATAATGGATGAATGCCGATCGTGTTCTTTTTTAACCAGATCCTCATTTCTTCCATTTCATTCTTCTCTACTTTATCCAGTAACATCCTTACCGTACCAATGTTAAATGATTTTGCGGCGATCACTTTGTTGTTAAAATACAAGGTTAACTCTGTACTACCTCCACCCACATCAATATACAAATACGCATTCTTAGGATTGATCAATTCCTCTATGTGATTTGAGAACACCAAGGATGCTTCCAGCTTGCCATCAATGATCTCAACACTTAATCCTGTCTCCAATTTTATCTTTTCAATGATCTCCACGCCATTTGATGCATCACGCATAGCACTTGTTGCTACCGCGCGGTGCGCAACAACACCATATGCTTTAATTAATTCACTGAAGCCTTTAAGCGCGGTGATCAATTTATTTGCCTTTTCTTCTGAGATCTTTCCGTACAAAAAAACGTCTTCGCCCAAACGTATGGGCATACGTATCAGTTCCTCCTTGCTAAAGTGAGGTTTACCATCAACTTTATAAACACGACAGAACAGCAAGCGCATCGCATTACTTCCAATATCAATAGCGGCAAATAACATTAGTTCATTATTAATTTAGCTTGCTTTGGTTTACTGAGATAATCCTGAGTGTCCTTTAGCAAATAGTTATATACTTC
Source organism: Bacteroidia bacterium (assembly GCA_044360115.1). Lineage (GTDB taxonomy): Bacteria > Bacteroidota > Bacteroidia > B-17B0 > Aurantibacillaceae > Aurantibacillus. The sequence continues at coordinate 17,264 of JBIKKW010000032.1, read as the reverse complement.
ATCTTGTACTCGTACTTTCTTTTCTCCCTTCTGTGGGCGTTTGTAATTATTCTCCTGGCGTTTATCAAGGATCCTCACTTTGGTATTACCCGATAGTTGAATAGCAATAATGTCTTTTAGCTGCTTTCTGATATCCGCATCAAAAATAGGAACAGCTACCTCACTTCTGCTATCCAGGTTTCTGCTCATCCAGTCTGCTGATGAGATGTAAATTTTTTCATCGCCGCCATTGTTAAAAATGAATACGCGCGCGTGCTCCAAATATTTATCTACGATGCTGTATGCATTAATGTTATCACTCCAGCCTTCCATTTCGGTAACCAATGAACAAGCGCCTCTCACGATCAATGTGATCTTTACTCCTGCTCTGCTTGCTTCATAAAGTTTGTCGATCATTTCTTTATCAACGAGGCTATTCATCTTTAAAGTAATAGCAGCCGGTTTTTTCTTTTTGGCAAATTGAATTTCATTATTGATCAACTGCACAAATAATTTGCGCATGTAAAATGGCGCAACCGCTAATTGATCAAATTGCTCTACCTTAAAGTTATTCTCATAAAAATCAAACACCTTGCTAACCTCAGCGGTAATTTGTTTGTTTGCTGTTAACAATGTAAAGTCGGTATAAATACGTGCCGTTTTTTCATTAAAGTTGCCTGTACCTACGTGCGCGTATTTCACTTCTTTACCCAACTCACGAGTGGTGATCAAAAATAATTTTGAATGTACTTTTAATCCGGGTACACCATAAATAACGCGCGCACCTTCTTCGCTTAATTTGTTTGCCCAGTAAATGTTGTTCTCTTCGTCAAAACGCGCTTGCAACTCAACTAAAACAGTTACTTTTTTTCCATTCTTAACAGCGTTGATCAAAGCATTGGCAATGCGCGACGAATCGGCAACACGGTAAAGGGTGATTTTAATGCTTTCAACAACCGGATCAATAGAGGCCTCACGCAACAAATTCACAATATGGTTAAAGCTATGGTATGGATAATGCAATAACACATCTTTATTTTTGATCACTTTTAAAATAGTTTGATGATTATCAACAAACATTTTATGTTCAATGGCCGGCGGATGATTATATACTAAGCTTTTATCACCAAGTGTAGGAAAACCAATGAAATCTTTAAAATTATGATAGCGCCCACCCGGTATGGCATTATCCTTTTTTGCCATTCCTAATTTTTTCATAATGTAACGCAACATGTCGTTTGGCATGGCTGCATCATAAACAAATCGCACCGGCTGACCTTGCTTGCGGGCCTTTAAGCTTTTTGATATTTTCTCGATCATGCTTTTGCTCACGTCGTTATCAATATCCAGCTCAGCATCACGCGTTAATTTAATATTATAGGCTTCAACCGTTTTATAACCAAAAACTTCAAAGATCAGGTCGGTGTTATAACGGATCACATCATCTAATAATATCACGTAATGTTTGTTTCCAACTGTTGGCAATTTTATGAAGCGTGAAATCGTTCTTGAAGGGATCTCGATCAATGCATAACGGGTCTTCTTTTTATCGTTGATCATCTCCATTTTCAAATACAAGTAACTCGCCTTGTCTTTCATATATGGAAAAGGCTTCGAATCGTCGATCATGATCGGAAAAAGTGTTGGCATCACTTCTCTTACAAAAAGATCATGCACGTATTGTTGTTGTTGTGCACTTAATTGTTTTTCATTAATGATGTAAACATCATTTGCTGCCAATTCCTTTTGAAGTTCTTGATAGATCGCTTCAAACTTGTTTTGTTGTTCAATAACCTTACGCTGCAGGCGTGTTAATAGTTCCTGAGGATCTTCACCATAAATATCCATGGCTTTTTTCCCAAGTTTTGCTAAACGCCTAACTGTTGCAACACGTACACGATAAAACTCATCGCGATTATTACTAAAAATACCTAAGAATTTTATTCGCTCAATGAGTGGCGTGGAGCGATCTTCCGCTTCCTGCAATACACGTTCGTTAAACGACAACCAACTGATCTCTCGGTTGATATAAGGAGTTCCTTTCTTCTTCATTACCCTTTATACTCTTTTGGAAATTGCTGAAACACTATTTGACCTTTTTTTTCTAAGTTATCGCTCCAGCTCTTTATATCAAACTGAAACGAAATTATGCCACATGTAGGAATATTATCAAAAAACAGATCGTTACTCAATTCATTCACTAAATTGGTAATGCCCGGATTATGTCCGAATAGCATCACGCAATTAGCAGCAGCATCAAAATTTTTGATCACCTTCTTTAAAGTAGATGATGTTGATTCGTAGATCTTTGGTTCGATCAGCATGCGCTCACTTGGAATGCCTAAGGCTCTTGTAAAGATCATTGCTGTGCTTAAGGCTCTGGTTGCATCGCTTGATACAATTAAATTTGGCAACTCATGATGTGTATAATACCAATTGCTTAACATATAGGCATCTGAATAACCGCGTTCATTCAATGGCCTATCAATATCTTTTAAAGTTTCATCTCCCCAATCGCTTTTGGCGTGTCTTACAATGATCAATTGCTTCATCTAATTACGGTTTAAATTATTTGTTCATTACTTTTCGGCGAAATACATTATCTTTAATAACTGTTTTACACCAAAAATTTACGCCATAAGTTTACTATATAATGAGCAATAATTCAACTATAAAATGCCCTAATTGTCAACACGAATTCCCAATTGGCAATGCTTTGGCACAAGAAATTGAGAATGATATAAAGGGGCGGTATTTAAAAAAATACAATGAGGATAGGCAGCGTATGGAAGCTGAAAAAGCCCAACTGGCAAAGGAAGCAGAACTATTGAAGTTACAAGCCGAAAATCAGGAGGCTGTGATCGCAGATAAATTGCGTTTGGCAAAACAACAGTTGGAACAGGAAGCCATTAAAAAAGCTGCTAATGAAATGCAGTTACAGTTAGATTCGCTTAACAAAGAATTAACCGATAAGGCTCAAAAATTAAAAGAGAGTCAGGGGAAAGAATTAGAGTTATTGCGAAAACACAAAGAGATACAAGAGCGCGAAGAGAATTTGAAACTGGAACTTGAAAAGCAGATGCTCGAAAAACAAAAGGAAATTGAAGACCGCGCTAAAAAAATGGAAGGCGAGCGTTTTGAATTAAAAATAAAAGAACTTGAAAAGAAATTAGAGGATCAAAAAGAGTTGGCCGAAACCATGCGCCGCAAGGCCGAGCAAGGCAGTATGCAATTACAGGGCGAAGTGCAGGAGTTGGCCTTGGAGGAATTATTAAAGAGCAGTTTTCCGTTTGATGAGATCGAAGAAGTTGGCAAAGGTGTAAAGGGGGCCGACTGTATTCAACATGTTAGAAATTCATCGGCGCAGTTTTGCGGTAAGATCATTTACGAAAGTAAACGCACCAAAGCTTTTACGAATGAATGGATAGATAAATTAAAATCGGATATGCGCGCCACACAGGCCGATCTGGCTGTGATCGTAACAGAAGTGTTGCCAAAAGACATGGAACATTTTGGGATGAAAGATGGTGTGTGGGTTTGCAGATTTTCAGATATTAAAGCAGTAGCCTTTTTATTGCGCGATAGTTTGATAAAAATAAACACAGCATTAGTGAGCCAGGAAAATAAAGGCGATAAAATGCAATTGCTGTATAATTATTTGACCGGTAACGAATTCAAACAACAGATAGAAGCCATTGTTGAAGGCTTTGTGGCACTTAAAGATGGTATTACGCGTGAAAAAATTCAAATGGAAAAAATTTGGAAAGAGCGTGAAAAGCAATTAGAGAAAGTATTATTGAACACCACACACTTTTACGGATCGGTAAAAGGGATTGCAGGAAATGCCGTTGGCGATATAAAACTATTGGAGTAATTTACTCTTCTTCTTCTTTTTTGTTCCCTGCAATGGCATTTAAAATGCCGGTGGTAATGGATAATATAAAACTGAATAAAAGTGCCCACCAAAAACCATTTACTTCAAAACCGTCTACCAACTTATCGGTCATAATAATGATACCCGCATTAATTACCAGTAAAAAAAAGCCCATGGTAAAAAGTGTGATCGGGATGGTTAAGATGGTTAAAATAGGTTTAACGATACTATTCATGAATGCTAATACCAGCGCAACCAACAGAGATGTGGTAAATGTATCAACATTTACGCCAGGCAATAGATAAGCTGAAATTAGAACTGCTAAAGCCGTTACAATAATGTTCACAATAAAATTCATTCAGATCAGGTTTTTTGTTTTTTCTTTTTTGCAGCAGGAAACAAAATATTATTCAATATCAATCGATAGCCCGGCGAATTCGGGTGTAAGCTCAGGTCGGTTGGTGGTTCCTCTACTCGGTGCTCATAATCTTCCGGATCGTGACCGCCGTAAAATGTCCAGGTGCCTTTGCCATGTTCGCCATGTATGTAACGCGCTTCATTAAAGGCTTTACTCTCGCCCATGATCAACACATTTTTTCGCACATATTTCTTATCGAACGCAACGGTTTGTCCCCAAAATCCTTTAATGGTTGTTGTATGATTTTGGCATAACATACTTGGCACCGGATCCCACTTGGCAGAAAAATCAAATAAGGTGAATACATCTGTTTTTTCGGTCATACCAAATTGGCGACGTGTACCATAAGTATCGATCGTTGAATACTCGTATTCAAAAGGATTCATGCTCAATTTATAATTCTCAAAAGCAAAACCCTTGCTGTAATCAATTTTACTTTGTGCATTTTTATCGGCAGGATCATGATCGAACATGCTCTCGCAAATATCAACGCCTTCAGCTGCTAAAGCAATATCATAACTATCGCTGGCGCTGCACATGGCAAATAAAAATCCGCCACTGAATACGAACTCCTTTATTTTTTTTGCTGAATTCAGTTTCATTTGCGACACTTTGGCAAACCCTAATTTCTTTGCCAAGGCCTCATTTTGTTTTACTTCGTTTTGATACCAGGCCGCATTCATGAATGAGCCATAGAATTTACCATACTGACCCGTAAAATCTTCGTGATGTAAATGCAGCCAATCATAATCTTTTAGTTTATCTAAAAACAATTCCTCGTCGTAAACAACCTCATACGGAATTTCAGCATACTTTAAAACCAGTGTAACAGCATCGTCCCAAGGTTGTTTGCCCGGAGGTGAGTATACGGCGATCTTGGGGGCTTTCTCTAATTTAACGGCATCCTGATTAATTTCCGGATTGGCGATCTCAGCCAATAAATTGCTGGCAGCCGCATCACCAATTACTTCATAGCTTATGCCGCGAATGTCGCATTCTTTTGTAATAGTTTTTGAAGATGGTATCATGAAGCTTCCGCCTCGGTAATTCAACAACCAATGGATCTCCAGATTTGCCTCCAATGCCCAATACGCAATACCGTATGCTTTGAGGTGATTCTTTTGCGCGTCATCCATAGGAATGAGAATAGAGCTTCCGTATGAAAACGAATACACAAAAAGTAATATGGCAATGATTGCTCGCGTCATTCTTCTATATAAAAGTACAAAGTTTTTCGCTTTATAAGGCGTGTTTGGCTTTAAAAAAGGTTAAAGTCGCTTTAGTCTACGATCTTCATTTTCTTCTTATAATGCCTTACGGTTAAAAAGATGCAGGCGGTACCAATGAAGGTTGGTAATAACCAGTTTAAAATGCTTCCTTCCCCAAAAACCCCTTGAATGGACGAAAAGGCCGTCATAGCTGCGATAAAGGAAACGATCATACGCGTAAAATGTTCGAAGAACCAGTTTTGCTTTTTACCAAAACCTTTGCGATGTTTTTTACCAAACACAAATTCTTTTAGATCGATGACCGTATTATAACCGAAAATAGCACTGAAGAAAAATCCGATAATGACCAAAAAATAATTTGCATAAATGAATGCAACCACCGTCATGACCAATAAACCAAATGAACTTAACAAGCCAAACCAAATTATTGCTTTCCCATAAGCAGGAAACACGTCGCTTTTTACGTGTGCAAATACAGCACCGGTGTATGCAAAATACAAACCCAATATACCTAAAAAGGTTATTAAAAAATGGCCAATAATGGCGCCTGTAACAACAATGCCAAACCAGGCAATTAAATATAAATGGCCCAATCGCTTATGCAGCATGCCACTCTTTTTTAATACAAATTGTAAAATGGCAATGGCAAAAACGGCATAGCCGCAAATGGCATGTATCAGTTTAAATGTTTGTGCGTTCATTTGATTCTTTATTTAGTTTGTGAAATAAGTATGATTGTAAGCCCAATAAAATTAATGCTCCCCAGGTGAGTATCTTAAAATGCTCGTAATAATTGTTGAACGTTCCCAACAACATTTTTAACGCGGCACTTAAAAAAACAATTGTGATGATGCCCCAAATAAAATTTCGTTTAGTGGCAGACCAAGAATGACCCTCTTTCAAAATCATAAACAAACTGATGGCAAAAGCAGGCGCCACAAACAAGAAGGCATAATGCTGCTGATGCGGAAATATCAATGGAATAAGTGCGAACAAATAACTCAACTCAAAATAAGAGTGTAGTGTACATGTTGCTTTTTTGAATGGAAAGGTTCGTAAATAAAATAAAGTGAAGGCCACAAAACACAAGCGCATGATGGTAATGATCATTGATAAGGTGGAAAGCGATACATCTGCAATGTTCCTCTTAATATCCAAGGCATAATAATCGGGAACATTTTTTACAAGTAAAGTAGATAATAAGGTTGTTAAGCTATGAAAGCTGCGCTCATCCACATCAAGCACATGCTGAGCATTTGCAGGATTTATCAAATGCAACCAACTGCTTAAAAGCGCGAGGTTATAGGAGTGACCAATAATTAAAGAAGGCAAGATCAACAACAACACATAAATACCAACTGTTACAACAAGCGCTTTTAAATACCCACGCCAAAATAAATACGGAAGTAAAATGATGCCCAACAATTTGATGTTGATGCAAAAGGCCAGTAAGATCGCACCTTGAAGCCATTTATCTTTTAAGATCCATTGCAATCCAACAACCATCATAAACAACATCATGATAGTTACTTGCGAGGCATGTATATTCTCATGAATGAAACGGGCAGAAAACAAAATAGTGCCGGCGTAAAAAAAGTTACGCTGCTTTTGAGTTAGGCTGTTTAATATTTCGAGCGCAAAAAGCTTTTTGAAAAGTGAATAAACAAAAAAACAATTGAGTAATAACCAAGCCAGCTTCATCCCATAATAAGGTAAATACGTAAAGGGTTTCAACAATATGGCAAATATCACCGAGTAATAATAATGGTAACCATCAACGTAAGTTTTTAAAAAAATATCTTCGTGGTTGGCCAGATCGGCTGATGCGGTAAGATAAATGAAAAGATCGCCTTGCCCTTGTGCTTCAATAGCGCAATAAACAATAGCCAATACAGCTAAAAGTATATAAAGCAATTTTGTGCGTGGCATGCTTTATAAAAATAGGGTGTTTTTAATTCACTTGGAAACAAAATGCATTTGTTTATTCACAAATAAAAAAGGCGAAGAAAATTATCTTCGCCTTTACTTTATTAATGCTGTATTATTTTAAAAAACTTAAAATTTTCTCAACGCTGGCTTTGGCATCGCCATAAAGCATCTCAGAGTTTGGTTTGTAGAATAACGGATTATCCTCACCTGAATAACCAGCACTCATAGAGCGTTTCATGATGATCACCTTTTCAGCTTTCCAAGCTTCAATAACCGGCATACCATAAATTGAACATCCCGGATCATCTTGCGCCGCAGGGTTTACAACGTCGTTAGCGCCAATAACCATCACCACATCGGTATCCGGCATATCGTCGTTAATTTCATCCATTTCCAACACAATATCGTAAGGTACATTTGCCTCGGCCAACAATACATTCATGTGACCAGGTAAACGACCCGCAACCGGGTGAATGGCAAAACGCACATTCTTTCCTGCCTTACGTAATGTTTGAACCATATCATAAATTGGGTATTGCGCTTTAGCAACAGCCATACCATAACCCGGAACAATTACAATTGATTTTGCTTCTTTTAATAACGCTGCAACCTCTTCGTGATTTAAAGATGTTACTTCACCTTCCATTGCTTTTTTCTCGCCGCCTTTTGGCGCTAAACTAGCACTTGCAAAAATTACCGAGAAGAACGAACGGTTCATAGCGTGACACATGTGCATTGAAAGGATAGCACCGGAGCTACCTACAAGCGCACCGGTTACGATCAATAGGTCGTTACCTAACATAAATCCTGCAGCAGCAGCAGCCCAACCTGAATAAGAGTTTAACATAGAAACTACAACCGGCATATCACCGCCGCCAATTGCCATAACCAACACAACACCAATAAAGGATGCAATGGCTGTCATGATCAATAAAAATAACATACCTTCTGTTCCGTGTGCTTTGCAAAATAAAACACCTAACACGGTACAAACCAAAAGTAATATCAGGTTCATGGTTTGAAGTCCTTTAAAACTCCATGGTTTACTTGGCACTTTACCATCTAATTTTCCCCAGGCAATAATTGAACCGGTGAATGTGATAGCACCAATAAATATTCCAACAAATACCTCAACCAAGTGAATGCTATGTTCGGCACCGGTTAAGCTTTGCGTGTTTGGATCAAGGTAAGAACCAAAACCAACCAATACGGCAGCTAAACCAACAAAGCTATGTAAAATGGCTACCAGCTGTGGCATGGCGGTCATCTCTACCTTTCTGGCCAACATGATCCCAATTACGGAAGCAATGGCAATGGCACCAATAATATAAATGTGGCCTTCAACGCCTTGTCCCATAACTGTAGCAATAACTGCCACGATCATACCAACAATACCAAAAAGTACACCACGCTTTGCAGACTCTTGAGAAGATAATCCGCTTAAACTTAAAATGAACAGGATACTTGCAAATAAGTATGCAGCTGTTTGTATTTCCTTTGCTAATAACATATTATAGAGTCTTATTTTTTAAACATTTTCAACATACGATGCGTTACCACAAAACCACCCACAATATTGATACTTGCAATAAGTATGGCAATGGATGCGATAATGGTCATGATATTGGTTGCATCATTTTTCGTTTGTAACAAACCACCTACCACAATAATTCCACTAATAGCGTTAGTTACTGCCATTAAAGGTGTGTGTAAAGAGTGAGAAACGTTAGTGATCACTTGCCAGCCAACAAATACTGCTAATACAAACACTGTAAAGTGTTGGATGAATGCGGGAGGAGCAAATGCACCAACCGATAACAATAAACCACCAACAACTGCTAATGCAATTAAAGTATTAACAGCCGCTTTTTTAGCTTTTGCTTCATCAGATACTTTTTGTTCTTCTGCCGTTGGAGGCGCTACTTTTTTAGCACCGCCACCTGCTGTAGGACTTACTTGTAAAGGTGCAGGAGGCCAGTTGATCTTTCCATCGTAAGTTACCATTGCACGAGAAACAACAGCATCTTCCATATCGATCTTAAATTTCTCGGCCTTACCCATATCATCCAATAAATGACATAAGTTGTTACCGTATAATTGCGAGGCTTGATTTGGTAATTGATTTAATTTTCCAACGATGGTTACACCATTAGGTGTTGTATATATTTCTCCGTTCTTTGTATAAGCACAGTTACCACCGGTTGCGGCTGCCAAGTCAACAATAACCGAACCCGGCTTCATAGCATCAACGTGGTAATCTAACCACAACTTAGGAGCGGGCTTACCCGGAATTTGCGCTGTAGTAATAACGATATCAACTTCTTTTGCTTGCTCCAAGAACAATTTCATTTCTGCCTCAATAAATTCTTTACTCATTTCTTTTGAGTAACCAGAAGCAGTTGCTCCATCTTCTTCTATTTCAACGGTAAGGAATTGCGCGCCCATTGATTCAATTTGCTCAGCAACTTCTTTACGTGTATCAAATGCTCTAACAACAGCGCCTAATGAATTAGCAGCGCCAATTGATGCTAAACCTGCTACACCGGCACCGATCACTAAAACCTTTGCAGGCTCAACCTTTCCGGCTGCGGTTATTTGTCCGTTTAAAAAACGACCAAAATGATACGATCCTTCGATAACGGCGCGATAACCTGCAATGTTTGCCATAGATGATAACACATCCATTTTTTGTGCTCTGGAAATACGCGGTATAGAATCCATTGCAACGGCATTCACTTTTTGCTCGGCTAATTTTTTAAGAAGATCCTGATTTTGCGCAGGCCATAAATAGCTCAACAGAACCAAGCCCGGCTTCATCATGCTCACCTCATCTACCGAAGGTTCTTTTACTTTTAAAACAATATCAGAATTGCCGTAAATATCGGCAGCTGTTTTTACAATTTTTGCTCCGGCCTCTTCAAATTCTTTATCTGAAAAATTTGCCTTGGCACCGGCATTACTTTGAATGTAAACTTCAAAACCTTGCTTTTGCAAACGTTTAACAGTTTTGGGAGTTGCCGCAACTCTTAACTCATTTGGAAAAATTTCCGATGGAATTCCAACTTTCATGTTCAAATAATTTTAGGGTAACAAATAACGAAAAAAAAGGGAAGAAAGGCAAATAAAATCGCCCTTCCTAATGTGTTAGTCCTCAACCGCGTATATCTTGTTGATGGCATCCATATTGCGTTCCTTGATCACTTTGCGCTTTAAGCTCAGTTTTGGTGTGATCTCTCCGCCATCAATGGTCCATTCTTTTTTAACCAATTCGCAACGCTTTAATTGCTCGTATGGTGCCAGTACCTTGTTGATCTCTTTCACATGATCGGTAATTTGTTTCTTCAGATCAGGATGTTCAACCATTTCATCGTTGGTGGTGAAATTAATGTTGTGTTGTGCGCAATACTCCTTAAAGTTTGCAAACGACGGAACAATTAATGCCGATGCAAATTTTTGACCCTCGCCAACCACCATACAATTCTCAACAAACTTACACTCCTTTAATTTATTTTCAATGGCCATTGGCGCAATGTATTTGCCGGAGCTGGTTTTAAATATTTCTTTTTTACGATCGGTGATCTTTAAAAATTTATTCTCAACAAACATGCCTACATCGCCCGTGTGCAGCCATCCTTCAGCGTCTATCATTTCGGCGGTGGCTTCCGGGTTTTTAAAATAGCCCAACATTTTATTCGGGCCCTTCATTAAGATCTCGCCATCCTCTTCGGCAATTTTTACTTCGCAGCCTTTTATAACCGGCCCTACTGTTCCAAAGCGAATGTTATCAGGGCCGGTGCGGTTAACGGCAATAACCGGACTCGTTTCTGTTAAACCATAACCTTGTAAAATTTGAATTTTAGCACATGAGAAAACGCGCTCTAATCGCGCATTTAATGCGGCACCACCACTCACTAAAAACTGCACATTTCCGCCAATAGCCTCGCGCCATTTGCCATAAACCAATTTATCGGCAATAGATCGTTGAAGGTTATATGTAAAACTGTTTCTGCCTTCACCTTCGTATGCATTTGCCAGTTTAACCGACCAATCAAAAACTTTCTTTTTAAAGCCTTCGAGCTTTTCGCCGGCCGACATGATGCGCTCGTGCACACGTTCAAAAATACGAGGCACTGCTACAAAAATATGTGGTTTAATTTCGCGCGCTGTATCACCAATAGCCTCCAGATTTTCGAGGTAATAAATACTTATATGCTGATAGATAAAAATGGTATTCACCATTCGCTCATACACATGATTAAGTGGTAAAAAGCTGAGTGATTTCCAATGTCTTTCAAACGGAACAAAATCGGCACAAGCTAAAACATTTGAAATTAAATTGGTGTGCGATAGCATTACGCCTTTTGGAATACCCGTTGTACCCGAAGTGTATAAAATGGTTAACAGGTCGTTAGGCTTAATATCGTTTTTTATGGCAGTTAGTTTGTTTTCGTCTTTGTTATTTCTCCCCATCTCCAACACTTCATTAAAGTGCTTAACCCCATCTATCTCATTAAAAGAAAACACATATTTCACATGGCTTAATTCGTTTTCCATGGCCGCTATTTTATTATAAATAGCCTTATCAGAAACAAAAATTAATTTGGCCTCACTGTGGTTTAAAATAAATTTAAGATCGGGCACACTAATGGTAGGAAATATTGGTGCTGTTACTACGCCAATTTGCTGGCAACCGTAATCTGCAAAATTCCACTCGGGGCGGTTGGTTGAAATGATGGCGGCAACATCGCCTTTTTTAAAACCAAGCGACAATAAGGCATAGCTTACCAAATTGGTGTTATCAATAAAATCGGCAGTGCTATACGAACGCCAGGTTTTATTTTCTTTTCGATTAAGTAACGCAGGGTTACTGTTTTCGTGTTTAAGCTTTTCTAAAACATCAAACACACGTGTGATTTCCGCCATAATAAAACACTAATATAAACTAATTTTTAAATTCTTAAAATGCATATTAATAGTTATCTTTAAACTTTTAATTATATGCTAGTAGTAACAGGTGCAGCGGGCTTTATCGGAAGCTGCTTGGTAAGCAAACTCAATCAAATGGGACACAAAGATCTTGTGTTGGTTGACGATTTTTCTAAAATTGAAAAAGCAGAAAATTTATCGGGAAAAACATTTCAAGAAAAAATAGAACGCAACGTTTTTATAGATTGGTTAAAACAACATGCGGCTTCGGTTAAAGCTATTTTTCATATAGGCGCGCGAACCGATACCACCGAATTTAATGTTGCCATTTTTGATGAATTGAACCTGAACTACACCAAAAGCCTATGGCAAATTTGCGCCGACAAACACATTCCGTTCATTTATGCTTCCTCGGCAGCTACGTATGGTTTGGGCGAACATGGATATGATGATGATGAAACAAAAATTCCTTTATTAAAACCATTGAACCCATACGGCGACAGTAAAAATGATTTTGATAAATGGGCTTTGCAACAAAAACAAACGCCTCCAAATTGGTATGGCTTGAAATTCTTTAATGTATACGGACCCAATGAATTTCACAAAGGCCGCATGGCATCGGTTATATTTCACTCATTCAATCAAATTCATGCGAACGGTAAAGTGAAGTTGTTCCGCTCGCATAACCCAAACTACACAGATGGCGGGCAGTTGAGAGATTTTGTTTACGTGAAGGATGTGGTGAATGTATTAACGTTCTTATTTGAACAAAAACCACATAACGGTATTTACAATTTAGGAAGCGGAAAGGCGCGTACATTCTTAGATCTGGCTTTGGCCACCTTCAACGCCTTAGATAAAGAACCCAACATTGAGTTCATAGATACGCCAATTGATATACGTGACAAGTACCAGTATTTTACCGAGGCAAACATGAACAAATTGGTAAAGGCCGGGTACAACAAACCATTTACAAGTTTAGAAGAAGGTGTTACCGACTACGTAAAAAATTATTTGATAGGTAAGCGTTACTTTTGATTGGTGCGCAATTTAATGATCTCCTGCGAATAATCGGTCTCATTGATCTTTGAATCAACCCAGGCGATCAGATCAAAATATTCGCTCGCTATCATTTGGTAAGGATCTTTAAAGATCTCTTCCAGATGTGCTCTGAACTCAATGAAATAAGACTTCTTATTCTCCGGACGTTTTTTAGAAATGGCAATGTTCTTAAAGTGTTTTAAAAACGACATTTCATATTCAAACGGATAATCGATCATCTTAAAGAAACGTTGAGTTGATTTAAATGAATAGTTTAAAAATTCGGTGTTATTTAATTCATAGTGCACGATGAGGTTACAGATCTTCGCGAATCTGTAAAGGTCTTGGCGCGACTCATCAAAATCGGAATTTAAAATATCGTTAATGGCCTTAAGCGCCTTGTTATAATTCTTTTTTGAGTAGTTGGTAACAAACATTAAAAAATTAATGGTCGTAAGTTCGTGCGCGGGATAATGACTTGTAGGCTCCATCATTTTTTGTTCGATGTAAGGCAGCATGTCATCTGCTTTTTCGAACTGACCCGAATAATTATAAAATGTAAGGTCATATACCGCTAAACGCGTAAAGATGGTGTTTTGAAGATCCTGTGTGCTGAATGAGCGGTCATCCTTAATAGAGTGTATGTGATCAATTGCCGTTTTAGCGCCTTTCAGATCACCGCTAATTGCCCTGTATCGCGCATAAAAACCATATAAATGAATGTACAGTTTAGGATACTCATTAATTAAATGCGCGTGTGTTTTAAATAATTCAATTGCTTTTTTTACTTCTACGCCCAGTTTATCATGATCTCTCACTAGGCGATAGCAAATAAGGCGGCAATAGGTTGCCAGCAACAAGGCCTTTTTACTGTTGGCATGTTTAAGATCAGCAATGTATGGATTATTTAAAAAGCTTTCGAGTAAATGTTTTTTTGACTGATCGTGCACCAAAATGTTTTGATTGAAGTAATACTCGATCTCGCCCTTTAACTGAAGGTATTTATTTAATACCGAAATGTTTTGAAGGTGTTCTTCCTTTTCGTTCAACAGTTCGCTTAGGCGTTTATGTTTCTCTTCTTTGGAGTAATTGTGTTCCGAAATAAAATGTATCTCCGTTTCAATAAGATCAAGCAAAGCGTAAAACAACTCTTCGCGCTGGCATTTGAAGCGAATACGTTCGGCTTCGCGCGCGGCAAGAGATGGTAATGATTTACTATAAAGCAAAAACACATCCTTTATTTTTTCAAAGGCAGAAGCCGAGCTATTATCTTGTATGCGTTTTTGACGTAAGCTTTTTAAAATATGATGAAACAGCTGATTTTTTTCGGACGCCAGATGTTTGGCAAAAGTCTCGTTCTTAAAAAATTCCTTTGCATCCTCTTCATCGTAAACCTCAACCGAATCGAGGTACGAAAACAACTTCATGTAATTTTTTTCGCCTTGTTGTAAAGATGCGGCCTGAAGAAAGTTAGATTTCTCTTCGTTAGATAAGGATCTTACGATCTCGTGTAATATCAAACTGGGTTTCATGCCGGATCAAGGTTTAATCGGTTCACAAAATGGTCGTATAAAAACTGATGCTTGCCAAAAAGTTCATTGGCTTTATCATAATATAAAGCGGCCTCGGCTTTGCTATTTAAAATACGGTATAGTAACTCCTTACATTTTAAAACAAAAACGCGTTCGGTAAGTCCTAATGCCTCTAAATGATCTTGTAACATTGGGTGATGAAGTAATTCATTTGCCGCTTCGGTATCGCCGGGCTTAAGCATATCAATTTGTAAATACAATTGATGGTATTCAACCAACAGTTTTTTCTTCTTTAATACGCCGCGTTCTTCGTTGGCAATTAAAGCCGGTTTAAGTTGAATTTGTTTTCCCTCTTCAAAGATCACCAGTCTTTTTTCAATGTCAAATGCTTTTAATAAAAAACAATAATGCTCGGTATCATACAATTCGCGTTTAAGGGCGGTAAGCATTTTGCGTGACTGGCGATATTGCGCTTTATCCATTAAACACCTCAAATTCAACAGTTCATCCTTAATTCGCAAACTGGCCTCGCTATCGGCATAAAAATTGCGTAAACTTTTAAGGATGTATTGATACAATGCCTCTACTTCTAAATCGGTGTAATATCCGCTACGTTCCAATTTCTCAATACTGGCACTGCCTTTGTCTATCTCATCAAAAAGCTTCACTAAAACGTCTGTACTTCTGTTTTCAGTAGAAGCCATCATTTTGAAGAAGCGTTTTTCTGCTTTTCCGAGTTTAGATATTAGATCTTCTATATCGTTCCAGGTTATCATGCCCTTTTAGCTCTGTTAAATATCTTTATTGAGGGGTTAAAATAATCTTTTTTCTGTAAATTAGTTTCATCAAATTGTCATGACCATGTTAAAATCTATACGTATTGCTCTTTTTCTCTCATTTTTAAGCACTTTATTGTATTCTCAAAGTCAATTTTGTCAGCAATCAAAAACTAACTTAACTGCCATTCCTCCATACTATTGTGCCGAAAATTTAAGAAGCGACACCTTTAATATTTTCAAATACTTTATAAACCTTGAAATTGGTAACACCAACAATAAATTCATTAAAGGTTATACTACCGTAAAATTTGCGCCAAAGCAAAACAACAAAACATTTATTCGCTTCGATCTTTTAAAATTAACGGTTGACTCTATTAAAGAAGGTAGCACACTTTTAACTTATACCTATAATGATACCGTTATAAAAGTAAATTTTGCGGCTCCAAAAAATTTGAACGATACCTCCTTTATTTCTGTTTACTACCATGGCTTGCCACAAACCGATGGCAGCGGTTGGGGCGGTTTTTATTTTGATAATAGTGGCAGTGCGCAATATGCTTACAACCTTGGTGTTGGCTTTGATGCTAAACCACATAATTATGGCCGTGTATGGTTTCCGTGTTTTGATAATTTTACCGAACGCAGCAGATACCAGTTTGCCATTACCAGCGATACCGCCCGTAGAGCCTACTGCAATGGTTACTTATTATCGGATGTTGTAACGCTGCCAAACCGTACGCGCACCTGGGTAATGAATGACGAGATACCAACTTACCTTGCGAGCGTGGCATTGGCTAATTACCGCCAGGTGAACTGGACCGTGAATACATTAAGCGGACCAAAGCCAATAATATTGGTTGCTGCAGCAGGTGATACTACCGCCATGAAAAATGGTTTTGTGAATTTACCAAATTGCATTGCCGGTTTTGAAAATTATTTTGGTCCGTACAAATGGAACCGCTTTGGTTATTGCGGCGTGCCTTTTAACAGCGGAGCAATGGAACATGCTACAAACATTGCTTACCCGCGTGCTACGTTTGGTTCACTGGCTTACGAGGCGCAATTAATGGCGCATGAATTATCGCATCACTGGTGGGGCGACCTGATCACCTGCGAAACACAGGAAGATATGTGGATCAACGAAGGTATGGCATCGTACAGCGCATTTTTATTTACCGAATGGCAATACGGAAAACCCGCTTACTTAATTGATTACCGCGCGCAACACGATGGCTTGTTAAAACAATTACACCACAACGAAGGCGGGTTCAGGGCCATATCGGGTATACCGCACAATTTAACGTATGGCGATCATGTATATAAAAAAGGATCGGATGTGGCGCACACATTAAGAAGTTATTTAGGTGATACATTATTTTTTAATGCTTGTAAGTATTTAATGATACAAAAAGCCAATAAAACTATAAACAGTGTTGAGATGCGCGACCTGATGCAAACATCAAGCGGAAAAAACTTAACTGACTTTTTTAACGGCTGGGTGTTTAATGGTGGATGGCCGCACTTTGCAATAGATTCGGTAAGAGTATTACAGCAGTC
>JBIKKW010000031.1:0-26027 GCA_044360115.1 Bacteroidia bacterium | reverse complement strand
AGCTTCTTTCGGGTGAATTGAACCATCAGTAACAATATCAAGGATCAATCTTTCGAAGTCGGTCTTTTGCTCAACACGGTAGTTTTCGATCGTGTATTTTACATTTTTAATTGGCGTGTAAATAGATTCAATAAAGATCGTTCCGGTAGGTGCGCTGTTTGATTTGTTCTCTTCAGCAGGAACATAACCACGACCTCTTTCAATAGTGATCTCCATTTTCAAACGAACTGAAGAATCACAGTTAAAGATAACCAGATCCGGATTCAAGATCTGAAAACCATTTACATATTTTCCGATATCACCAGCTGTAAATTTCTCAGAACCTGCAAAATGTACTACTACTTTTTCGATATCATGGTTGTCGATCTGCTTTTTAAAACGAACTTGTTTTAAGTTCAAGATAATTTCAGTAACATCTTCAACAACGCCTTTAATTGTAGAAAACTCATGATCAACACCTTCTAATTTAATGCTAGTGATAGCAAAACCTTCCAATGATGATAACAAAATACGGCGTAAAGAATTTCCTATTGTAATACCAAAACCTGGCTCAAGTGGTCTAAACTCAAATTGCCCTTCGGTTTCAGTTGAATTAATCATAATAACCTTGTCAGGTTTTACGAAATTTAAAATTGCCATATTATTAATTTATTATGTTTTAAAATATTAATTATTACTTAGAGTACAACTCGACGATCAATTGTTCCTTAATGTTCTCAGGAATTTGTGATCTTTCAGGACGGTTGATGAACTTACCTGACATTGTATTCTTATCAAAATCCATCCAAGGATATTTGTTAACTGAACCGGCAACTGAGTTCACGATCGCTTCTAATGACTTAGATTTTTCGCGAACGCTAACAACATCACCTGGCTTCAAAGTATATGATGCAACGTTTACTACGTTACCATTTACATTAATATGAGCATGAGAAACTAACTGACGAGCAGCACGACGGCTTGGAGCAATACCTAAACGGTAAACCACGTTGTCTAAACGACTTTCGATCAATTGTAATAAAACTTCACCAGTGATACCTTGAGCACGAGCAGCTTTGTCGAAAATACGAGCAAATTGCTTCTCTAAAATACCATAAGTGTACTTAGCTTTTTGCTTTTCCATTAACTGAACAGCATATTCACTTTGTTTTGCGCGCTTTTTAGCAGCACCATGTTGCCCCGGAGGGTAATTCTTTTTTTCTAACGCTTTGTCAGGACCAAAAATTGGTTCCTTGAACTTACGAGCGATCTTTGATTTTGGACCAGTATACCTTGCCATTTTAAATAATCTTTTGTTCTTTTTTTTATTTTATTATTTAAGTCGTGATCTTACGAACCCGACTCCAAACCCTGTGACCTAACAGGGCTGGCTTATTGTTTGTTTTTATTAAACGCGACGACGCTTTGGAGGACGACAGCCATTGTGCGGCATAGGTGTGATATCTACGATCTCAGATACCTCAATTCCTGCAGCAGCAATACTTCTGATAGCGCTTTCTCTACCAGCACCCGGACCTTTTACATAAACTTTTACTTTACGTAAACCCGCTTCAAAAGCTACTTTACCACAATCAGACGCAGCCATTTGTGCAGCGTAAGGGGTATTTTTCTTAGAACCACGGAATCCCATTTTACCAGCACTACTCCATGAAATAACCTGACCAGCAGTGTTAGTTAATGAGATAATGATGTTATTGAATGTAGCATTGATGTGCGCTTCTCCACTCGCTTCTACTTTAACCACACGCTTTCTAGCGTTAGTTTTTGCAGCAGTTGCACTTGTTTGTTGTTTTGCCATTTTATTTAAATCCTAAACTTGATTAATTTTACTTAGTTGCCATTTTCTTGTTAGCAATTGTCTTACGACGTCCTTTACGGGTACGTGCGTTAGTTTTTGTACGTTGTCCACGAACCGGTAAACCGTTTCTGTGACGTTGACCACGGAAACTGTTGATATCAACCAAACGTTTGATGTTCAATTGCACTTCAGAACGCAATGCACCTTCAACTTTAAAACCGTTGTTGATCACATTTCTGATAGCATTTTGCTCATCATCAGTCCACTCAGATACTTTTTTATCTTGATGTACACCAACTTCGTTTAAAATTTTAGCCGCTCTGCTTGGGCCAATTCCGTAGATGTAGGTTAATCCTACTACTCCTCTTTTGTTTTTTGGTAGATCAATACCAGCTATACGTGCCATTTTCTCTTTACTATTTTAATAAATGTATTAGAACAAAATTATTTTTGTCTTTGCTTAAATTTCGGTGTCTTTTTGTTGATTACGTACAATTTTCCTTTGCGACGTACAATCTTACAGTCCGCACTTCTTTTTTTGATGGATGCTTTAACTTTCATTGCTTCTTGTTTAAATTCTTATTTATATCTAAATGTAATTCTTCCTTTTGTTAGATCGTATGGGCTCATTTCCAACTTCACCTTATCGCCCGGCAGGATCTTGATATAGTGCATTCTCATTTTTCCTGAGATGTGCGCTGTAACAATGTGGCCATTCTCTAACTCCGCTCTGAACATGGCGTTACTTAGTGCCTCAATGATCGTTCCGTCAATTTCAATGTTCGCTTGTTTTGCCATTCTATAATTATCCTTGTTGAACCATCATAGCATTAGCACCACGACCCTTAATTCTTCCCGACTTCATCAAACCATCATAATGACGGTTCAATAAATACGTTTCTATCTGTTGTAATGTATCTAAAACCACACCAACCAAGATCAACAGAGATGTTCCTCCATAAAAATCAGCAAATGCACTGTTTACGCCTAATTTTTGTGCAAACGCAGGCATGATAGCAACACCTGCCAGGAATAATGATCCCGGTAAAGTGATACGATTCATTACAGCATCAATAAATTCAGCAGTTTTGTTACCCGGCTTAACACCAGGGATAAATCCACCATTACGTTTCATATCATCTGCCAAGTTCTTTGGATTAACCATGATAGCGGTATAGAAGTAGGTAAATAAGATGATCAATGTTGCAAAGATCAAATTATACCAAAAACCATAACGCTCCTGGAAGATCCCACTTGAACCACTAGAGAAACCAGCGATAGCAGCAGGAATGAACATGATAGCCTGAGCAAAGATGATAGGCATTACACCTGCAGCATTAACCTTTAAAGGAATATACTGACGTACACCACCGTATTGCTTGTTACCAACTATCTTTTTCGCAAATTGCACCGGTATGCGTCGTGTTCCTTGAACTAACAAGATACAACCCACAATTACCATTAACAATAGAACGATCTCGATCAAGAAAATGATCAAACCACCATTACCCGACATTCTTGATTTTACTTCAGATAAGAAAGCAAAAGGTAAACGAGAGATGATACCGATCATGATGATCAAAGAGATACCATTACCTAAACCTTTATCGGTGATACGCTCACCTAACCACATTACAAACATGGTACCGGTTACAAGGATCATGATGGTTTGTACCCACCAGAAAGTTGAAAGATCGGTAAAGGCGTTTGGAGCTGTTTGTTTGATAGATGCGATGTAACCAGGAGCCTGAACTGCAGTAACACCAATGGTCAATAAACGCGTAAACTGGTTGATCTTTTTACGGCCGCTTTCGCCATCGCGTTGTAATTTTTGGAAATATGGAACTGCCATACCCAATAATTGGATAATGATGGATGCGGTGATGTAAGGCATGATACCCAATCCGAAAACAGATGCACGCAAGAACGCACCACCCGCAAACATATTGATCAATCCTACTAAACCACCTGACTCACCAGCGTTGCTTCTGGCTGCATCTAAGGCATTAATATCAATACCCGGTAAAACAACGTAAGAACCTAAACGGTATACCAAAACCAACGCTAACGTGGTTAAGATACGCTGTCTTAATTCTTCAATTGCCCAAATATTGCGTAAAGTATCTAAAAAACGCTTCATATATTATTTTACTTGAGTTGCTGCACCACCTTTTTCTTCAATTGCCTTTTTAGCAGCTGCTGTGAATGCATGTACTTTAATATCTACTTTTGATTTAAGTTCGCCAGTACCTAAGATCTTTACTTGATCATTTTTACTTGCTAAACCATTTTTAATCAATAGATCAATTGTAATTTCAGTTGCTTTTGTTTTATCAACTAATTGCTGAATAGCAAAAAGGTTGATACCACGGTACTCAACACGGTTAATGTTTTTGAAACCGAATTTAGGTAAACGACGTTGTAAAGGCATCTGACCACCTTCAAAACCACGCTTACTTGAATAACCAGAACGTGACTTAGCACCTTTATGACCACGTGTAGCAGTTCCGCCACCACCTGAACCTTGACCACGACCACGACGGAAGTTAGTTTTTACAGAACCTTTTGAAGGTTTTAATGAGCTTAATTTCATTTTAAAATAAATTAAATATTTTCAAATCTTAATAAATGTTTCACCTTAGCGATCATGCCATCAATAGCAGGATTGGTGTCTTTTTCAATTGTTTGGTAAGTTCTTTTGAAACCCAAAGCAGTTAACGTTGCGCGTTGTGCCGGCGATTTTTTAGAGATTCCTTTTACCAATGTTATCTTAACTTTTCCCATGATTTCAAAAATTATCCGTTAAACACTTTATCTAAAGTAATACCACGTTGCTGAGCAACTGAAATTGAATCACGCATTTTTGTTAATGCATCAAACGTTGCTTTTACCACGTTGTGAGGGTTACTAGAACCTTTTGACTTTGCTAATACATCAGTAATACCAACGCTTTCTAACACTGCACGCATCGCACCACCGGCAATTACACCAGTACCGTGAGCAGCAGGCTTAAGCATAACACGAGCACCACCAAATTTACCTTCTTGCATGTGAGGCACTGTACCGTTTAATACAGCCACTTTCACTAAACTTTTCTTAGCATCTTCGATACCTTTTGTGATCGCATCGGTTACCTCGTTAGCTTTACCTAAACCATGACCAATTACACCTTTTTCGTTACCTACAACAACGATCGCAGCAAAACTAAAGTGACGACCACCTTTGGTTACTTTGGTTACACGTTGAACGGCAACCAATTTATCTTTTAATTCAATGTCGCTCGATTTAACGCGCTTTACAATTTCTTTTGACATTTTATTTCCTTTTTTCTAATTAGAATTTTAAACCATTTTCGCGAGCACCATCAGCTAAAGCTTTGATACGACCGTGATACAAGAAACCATTTCTATCGAAAACGATCTCGTTGATACCAGCAGCTACTGCTCTTTCAGCGATTAACTTACCTACTAACTTTGCTTTTTCAGACTTAGTTGCCTTTACCGATTTTAAACTCTTATCGTTTGAACCGGCAGACAATAAAGTTTTACCTTCTTTATCTGAAATTATTTGTGCATAGATCTCGGCGTTGCTTTTGAACACAGTTAATCTATGGTTTCTTTCTGTTGACTTAAGAGCCTTTCTGATTCTCTTTTTTAATCGAATTCTCTTTCCTTCTTTGCTTAGTGCCATCTTTCCTATATCTTTTTAAAGATGATTTATAAATTCATTTAATTATTACTTCTTAGAAGCTGATTTACCTGCTTTACGGCGTAATACCTCATTAGCAAACTTAATACCTTTTCCTTTGTATGGCTCAGGCTTACGTAAGCTGCGGATCTTAGCTGCAACCATTCCGATCAATTGCTTATCAGCACTCTCCATGATCACTTTTGGATTTTGACCTTTTTCAGAAGTTGTAGTAACTTTGATCTCAGCCGGTAATTCAAATGTAATGTTATGTGAGTAACCTAATGATAATTCTAATAATTGACCTTTGTTTGTAGCACGGTAACCTACACCTACTAATTCTTGCTCGGTTTTGTAACCTTCGCTTACACCTTTTACCATGTTAGCGATCAAAGCGCGGTATAAACCGTGTAATGCTTTGTGACGCTTTTGCTCAGTTGGACGATTAACGTTGATAACACCGTCTGCAACGGCAACCTCGATATCTGAATCCATTTTTTGAGTTAAAGTACCTTTAGGACCTTTAACTGTAACTGAACCTTTATTTACTGTAATTTCAACACCTTTTGGAACTGAAATTGGAGCTTTTCCTATACGTGACATGTCTCTTTCCTCCTAATTAATTATGAAACATAACATAAAATTTCACCACCTACCTTCAATTTCTTAGCTTCTTTATCGGTCATAACACCTTTTGAAGTTGAAATGATGGCAATACCTAAACCATTCAATACACGAGGAATTGAATCAACACCAGAATACTTACGTAAACCAGGTGATGAAACGCGATCTAATGTACGGATTGCTGGTTGTTGAGATACCGGATGGTATTTTAACGCAATCTTAATTAAACCTTGTTTGTTTGGAGTTTCTTCGAATTTGTAGTTTAAAATATAACCTTTTTCGAACAGGATCTTTGTGATCTCTTTTTTAAGGTTAGAGGCTGGCACCTCTACTACTCTGTGATTAGCCTTAATAGCGTTTCTAACGCGTGTTAAGTAGTCTGCAACTGTATCTGTCATTTTTTCTTAAGTTTATATGTTATCCCGAAAACCGGAATAATTATATGAAACAATATTTATTTTTCTAAAATAGTCGGCAAAGATAATAATCTTTACGCAACTAACAAATTTTATTTTCGATCGGGTTTTAACCGATGTGCTCAATCCGGAAAATTACCAGCTTGATTTAGTTAACCCCGGGATCAAACCGAAAAGAACCATTTCGCGGAAGGTAACACGACTCACGCCAAAGGTACGCATGTAACCTCTTGGACGGCCTGTTAACTTACAACGGTTACGAACACGCACTTTGCAAGAGTTACGAGGTAACTTTTGTAAAGCATCGTAATCGCCTGCTTTTTTAAGTTCTTCGCGTTTTGCTGCGTATTTTTCAACTAGTTTCTTTCTTTTGACCTCGCGGGCCTTCATTGACTCTTTTGCCATTGTGTTCTATCTTATTTTTTGAATGGAATACCAAATTCAGTTAATAATGCATGAGCTTCCTTATCAGTTGGAGCTGAAGTTACGAAAGTAATATCCATACCTTGGATCTTTGTAACTTTATCGATATCGATCTCAGGGAAGATGATCTGCTCGGTAATACCTAAAGTATAGTTACCGTTACCATCAAAACCTTTATTGTTAACACCTTTGAAATCACGGATACGAGGTAATGATGAAGCGATCAAACGATCTAAGAACTCATACATTTTATCGCCACGTAATGTTACACGAACACCAATAGCTACACCTTTACGTAATTTAAAGTTTGAGATATCCTTTGTTGAATAAGTAGGTACTGCCTTTTGACCGGTAATTGTGGTCATTTCTTTTACAGCCGACTCGATCATTTTCTTATCAGAAACAGCATCACCAATACCTTGGTTAATACAGATCTTCTGTAATTTAGGTACCTGCATTACAGTTTTGTACTGGAATTGCGTTTGTAAATTCTTCACGATCTCATCGTGGTATTTACCTTTTAAGCGCGGTTGGTAAGTTGTTGTTGCCATTATTTAACTGCCTCCTTCGATTTTTTTGAATAACGTTCAGTTTTCTTTGTTTTGTCATCAGTACGACGACCTAAACGCACGGTTTTACCACCTTCAACAAACATTAAGTTTGAGATATGAATAGAACCTTCTTTTTTAACGATACCACCGTTGGTGTTCTTAGCATTCGGCTTTTCGCTTTTGCTGATCATGTTCACACCTTCTACAATGGCTCTTAATTTTTTTCTGTCTATAGAGATGATCTTGCCTTCCTGGCCTCTTGCTTCGCCAGAAATAACTTTAACCGTATCTCCTTTTTTTAAGATTAACTTGCTCATTTTAAATTTCTTTTAATTATAATACCTCTGGTGCCAAAGAAATGATCTTCATAAACTGCTTATCACGCAATTCACGAGCTACAGGGCCGAAAATACGGGTACCTCTGATCTCATCGGTGTTGTTTAACAATACCACTGCGTTGTCATCAAAGCGGATATAAGAACCATCTGCACGGCTAATTTCCTTTTTAGTTCTAACAATCACAGCTTTGCTTACTGTTCCTTTTTTCACGTTTCCGCTAGGTAACGCATGCTTAACAGTAACTACCACCTTATCGCCAATTGAAGCGTAACGTTTTTTGGTACCACCTAACACACGAATAACCAATACTTCTTTAGCTCCGCTATTATCTGCAACTGCTAATCTTGATTCGTTTTGTATCATTTCTTAATTTATTAAACGATAATACTAATTATTTAACTTTTTCAACAATGGCAACCAAACGCCAGTTCTTAGTTTTACTAAGTGGGCGGGTTTCAGCTATTGTTACTGTATCACCAATACTGCACTCGTTCTTCTCATCATGAGCAACGAATTTACTGGTTTTGTTAACGAATTTACCGTATTTAGGGTGCTTTACTTTACGCATAACAGCCACTACAATACTTTTATCCATTTTATTACTGGTTACGATACCAGTTTTTTCTTTTCTTAAATTTCTTTCCATTTTAAAAGCAGTTTATTTTTTTGATGCTTTACGCTTGTTTACTTCAGTTAACATTCTGGCAATGGTACGGCGGTTAGCGCGCACTAAAGCAGGGTTTTCTAAAGGAGAAACACCGTGGTTAATTTTCATTTTCACCAATGAAGCTTTTTCGTCCTGGATCTTTGATTTAAGATCTTGTTCAGGTAAAGATTGTATCTCTTTGTTTTTCATGTCTTTAAATGTTTTAATTATGCCTCAGTTGCTTCGTAATCTCTTCTGATCACAAATTTAGTACAAATAGGTAATTTTTGAGCAGCTAAGCGTAAAGCTTCCTTTGCTACCTCAACAGGTACACCTTCTGCTTCGAATAAAATACGACCTGCTTTAACAGGGCACATCCAATACTCAGGAGCACCTTTACCTTTACCCATACGAACCTCAGCTGGTTTTGATGTAACAGGACGATCTGGGAAAATACGGATCCAAACCTGACCCTCACGTTTCATATAACGTGTTAAGGCAATACGAGCGGCTTCGATCTGACGTGCAGTAACACGTGCTTCTTCCAAAGCTTTGATCCCAAATGAACCGAAGGCTAATTGATCACCACGCTTGGCGTTGCCTTTCATCTTCATTTTCTGCGACTTCCTGAATTTCGTTCTTTTTGGTTGTAACATGATTAAAATTTCTTTTACTTACTTAATAGTTTATTTTTCTTCTCTCTTACCGCCGCTTCTTCTCTTTCCAGCGAATTTGTTTCCACCGCGCTCTTCATTGCCTCCGGTACTCTTCTTATCTTTCATTAATCCAATGTTTGGAGAAAGATCGCGTTTTCCGAAAACCTCACCACGACAAATCCACACTTTAACACCAATTCTTCCGTATGATGTATGAGCTTCTGCAACAGCGTAGTCTATATCAGCACGAATCGTATGTAACGGAGTACGACCCTCTTTATAGCCTTCTGTTCTTGCCATTTCAGCACCGCCTAAACGACCGCTTACTTTGATCTTAATTCCTTCAGCACCTAAACGCATTGTACTAGACATTGCCATTTTAGCTGCACGACGGAATGATATACGACCCTCGATCTGACGCGCAATGCTGTCTGCAACTAGACGCGCATCTAACTCAGGACGTTTAATTTCAAAAATGTTGATCTGAATTTCTTTCTTAGTTAATTTCTTTAACTCTTCTTTCAACTTATCAACCTCTTTACCACCCTTTCCGATAATGATACCCGGACGAGCTGTATTGATTGTTACAGTAATTAACTTTAACGTTCTCTCTATCACAATTTTAGAGATGCTACCTTTTGGTAAACGTGCTTTTAAATAACCTCTGATCTTCTCGTCTTCAACTAACTTCTCAGAGTAATCGTTACCACCAAACCAGTTAGAATCCCAACCTTTGATGATACCTAATCTAAAACCTATTGGATTTACTTTTTGTCCCATTTTAATTTCTTATTATTTTTTATCTAATACTAATGTAACATGATTTGAACGTTTTCTGATACGGTATCCGCGACCTTGAGGTGCAGTACGTAAACGTTTTGCCATTAAAGCGCTGTCAACAACAACCTTCTTAACGAATAATGTATTCTCTTCCACTCTTTCGTTTGATTTTGCTTCGTAGTTCGCAATGGCAGACTTCAATAACTTCTCTAAACGAGTTGAAGCCTCACGTGTGTTGAATTTTAAAACGTTCAAAGCTTGATATACATCTAAACCTCTTACTAGATCAGCTACCTGATTCATTTTACGAGGCGATGTAGGACAATTATTTAGTTTTGCAAAATATGTTGTTTTATTTGCTTCTTTTCTTTTCTCGGCAACTAACCTTTTTCTTTTACCCATGATTTCTAGCCTTTAAATTATTTTTTATTATGACCAGCGTGACCTTTAAATACGCGAGTTGGCGCAAATTCTCCTAATTTGTGTCCAACCATATTCTCAGTTACGTAAACCGGAATAAATTTTGCACCATTGTGCACTGCAAATGTGTGACCTACAAAATCTGGTGGGATAGTAGAACGACGAGCCCAAGTCTTGATTGCAGACTTTTTGCCGCTAGCGTTCATTTTATCCACTTTACCTGCTAGGTTGTGGTCGATAAAAGGGCCTTTTTTTAATGATCTTGCCATATTGTTTTGTTTTTTGTTTTGAAATCCCCGCCTTAAACGTTGGGACCATTAAACGTTAATTAATTATTTCTTTCTTCTTTCGATAATGTGCTTGTTAGACGCTTTAGCTTTGTAGCGAGTTTTGAAGCCCTTAGCTGGTAAGCCCTTACGTGAACGTGGGTGACCACCTGATGCTCTACCTTCACCACCACCCATTGGATGATCAACCGGGTTCATAGCCACTGGCCTGTTACGAGGACGGCGACCTAACCAACGACGACGACCAGCTTTACCGTGTACCTCTAAGTTGTGATCAGGGTTTGAAACCGCACCAACTGTAGCTTTACAAGTAATTAAGATCATACGTACCTCACCTGAAGGCATACGTAATACTGCGTATTTTCCTTCACGAGCAGTTAATTGAGCGTAAGTACCTGCAGAACGTGCTAAAGCAGCACCCTGACCAGGACGTAACTCGATGTTGTGAATGATAGTTCCCAAAGGAATATCAGAAAGGAATAAGGTGTTTCCGATCTCAGGAGCTGCATCCTTACCAGATACGATCTTTTGATCAACCTTTAAACCTTGTGGAGCGATAATATAACGCTTCTCACCATCTTTGTAATATACTAAAGCGATACGAGCTGAACGATTTGGATCGTACTCGATCGTTTTTACAGTTCCTTCAATTCCGTCTTTATCTCTTTTGAAATCGATCAAACGTAATGCTTTCTTATGTCCACCGCCAATGTAACGGATGGTCATTTTACCGGTATTATTTCTACCACCTGAATTCTTAGTTGAAACAACTAAGCTCTTCTCTGGCTTATCCGCAGTGATCTCAGCAAAATCAGCTGAAATTTTGTAGCGTAAACTCGGTGTTAATGGCTTATATTTTTTTAATCCCATTTTAAATTCTTTTTAAAAAATTAAATACTTGCGTAAAAATCAATTGTTTCGCCATTTTTTAAGGTAACAATAGCTTTCTTTAAACGGTTAACACGGCCAATAGCTAAACCACGAGTTGTATTACGTGTTTTTACTTTACCAACGTATTGCTGAGTATTTACAGTATCAACTTTAACACCGTACATTTGCTCAACTGCCGCTTTTATCTGTACCTTATTAGCCTTTTTATCTACCACAAAACCATAGCGATTTAACTTCTCGCCTTGAGTGGTCATTTTTTCAGTGATGATAGGCTTAATTAAAATTTCCATCTTACTTATTTAAAATTGTTTCGATTACTTTTACTGAACTTTCTGCTAAGATCACATTGTCAGCGTTTAGGATATCGTAAGTGTTGATGTCAGAAGCATTGATAACTTTTGACTTCTCTAAATTTCTTGACGATAAGTAAACGTTTGCATTGTTTGAACCTAAAACCAATAAAGTTTTTTTGTTGTCTAAATTCAAATTCTTGATCAAGTCAACAAAATTCTTAGTTTTAGGAGCTTCAAAATTGAAGTCTTCCAATACTGTGATAGCGTTATCTTTTGCCTTATAAGTTAAAGCAGAGATACGAGCTAAGTTCTTTACTTTTTTATTCAATTTGAATGAATAATCACGTGGTTTAGGACCAAATGCGCGACCACCACCAACGAAAACCGGAGATTTCATTGAACCGGCACGTGCACCACCTGTACCTTTTTGACGCTTAAGCTTCTTTGTGGTACGTGCAATCTCTGCACGTTCCTTTGATTTATGAGTACCCTGACGTTGGTTAGCTAAAAACTGCTTAACATCAAGATAGATACAATGATCATTCGGTTCAGCTGCAAAAATTGAATCTACTAGATCAACTTTCTTTGCTGTTTTTTTACCACTTATGTTTAATACTTCTACTTGCATGATTACTTCTCAATTAAAACGTAAGACCCTTTAGCGCCCGGAACTGAACCTCTGATAAGGATCACATTCTTTTCGGCCATTACTTTTACTACTTCAAGGTTTTGAACCTTTTTACGGTTACCACCCATTCTACCAGCCATACGCATACCTGGCATTACACGCGATGGATCTGACGATGCACCTAATGAACCCGGAGCTCTTTCACGATCGTGCTGACCGTGTGACTTGTTAGCGTGACCAACACCACTAAAATTGTGACGTTTTACAACACCTTGAAAACCTTTACCTTTTGATGTACCAATTACATCAACAAAATCACCTTCGGTAAACAATTCAACTGTAATTGTATCACCTAAATTCTTTTCATCTGTAAAATGACGGAACTCAACAACTTTACGCTTAGGAGTAGTTTTTGCGTTAGCAAAATGTCCTTTCATTGCACCTGATGTATTCTTTTCTTTCTTTTCATCAAATGACAACTGTAAAGCTGCATAACCGTCCTTTTCATTGGTTTTTACTTGTGTAACAACACAAGGACCCGCTTCAATAACTGTGCATGGTACATACTTACCATTGGCATCGAAGAAGCTCGTCATTCCTATTTTTTTACCAATTATTCCTGACATGTTTTTTGTTTGTTATTTATTTATTTTATTTAATTACTTTTTTTTAATGAGAACCGACCAACTGCTGTTAAACTTTGATCTCAACCTCTACACCGCTAGGCAATTCTAACTTCATTAAAGCATCAACAGTTTTTGATGAAGAGCTGTAGATGTCTAATAAACGCTTGTAAGAGCATAATTGGAACTGATCACGCGCTTTTTTGTTTACGTGTGGTGATTTTAACACTGTAAAGATTCTTTTGTTAGTAGGCAATGGAATTGGACCATTTACTACTGCACCTGTAGCTTTTACAGTTTTCACGATTTTTTCAGCCGATTTGTCAACTAAGTTGAAATCGTATGATTTTAATTTGATTCTAATCCTTTGGCTCATGTTAAAGAACGATATATTTGTTATTATTAAACTTTTTCTTTTGTACCTTTTGATTTTGCAATCACATCTGCAGCAATGTTCGCAGGAGCTTCGTTGTAGTGGCTAAACTCCATTGTTGAAGTTGCACGACCAGAAGTTAATGTACGTAATTGAGTTACGTAACCAAACATTTCTGATAATGGAACTTTTGCTTTGATAACTTGAGAGTTACCTTTGCTATCCATACCTTCGATCTGACCACGACGACGGTTTAAGTCACCTACTACATCACCCATGTTTTGCTCAGGTGTTAAAACCTCCACTTTCATGATCGGCTCTAATAATACAGGCTTACATTTTGGTAATGCCTCACGGTAAGCAGAACGTGCACAGATCTCAAATGATAATGAATCCGAGTCAACCGCGTGGTATGAACCGTCTTTCAATACAACTTTTAATCCTACTAACGGGTAACCCGCTAATACACCGTTTGCTAACGAAGACTTAAATCCTTTTTCAACTGCAGGGATAAATTCACGAGGAATGTTACCACCAGTGATCTCGTTAACGAACTGTAGATCGCCATTTTTAGCAAAATCCCAATCAGAATCAACCGGACCAACAGTAAACTTGATATCAGCAAATTTACCACGACCACCTGACTGCTTCTTGTAAACCTCACGGTGATCAACTGAACCGCTGATAGCCTCTTTGTAAGCAACCTGAGGAGAACCTTGGTTAACTTCTACTTTAAACTCACGCTTTAAACGATCAACAATGATCTCTAAGTGTAACTCACCCATTCCGGAGATAATGGTTTGACCAGAATCTTCGTCGGTTTTAACACGGAAAGTTGGATCCTCTTCAGCTAATTTATTTAAACCTACACCTAAACGATCTAAGTCACCTTGAGTTTTAGGCTCAATAGCGATCGCGATCACAGGCTCAGGGAAATTCATTGCCTCTAATACCATTGGATTTTTTTCATCACATAAGGTATCACCGGTACGGATATCTTTGAAACCTACTGCTGCACCAATATCACCTGCCTCGATGAACTCGATAGGGTTTTGCTTGTTTGCATGCATTTGGAAGATACGAGAGATACGCTCTTTATTACCAGAACGTGTATTTAATACGTAAGAACCTGCATCTAAACGGCCAGAATAAGCGCGGAAGAAACACAAACGACCAACGAATGGATCGGTTGCGATCTTAAATGCAAGAGCTGTGAAAGGCTCCTTTACATCCGGCTTACGAGAGATCTCTTCACCAGTGTCAGGGTTTGTACCTTTGATATTATCTTTATCCAGTGGTGAAGGCATTAACTCCATTACTAGATCTAACATAGTTTGTACACCTTTATTTTTGAAAGATGAACCACAAACCATAGGAACAATTTTATTTGCAACGCAAGCTTTACGCAATGCATCTAATACTTCTCTTTCAGTGATAGTTTCAGGAGCATCAAAGAATTTCTCCATGATCTTATCATCAAATTCAGATACAGCTTCCAACATCTTCTCTCTCCAATGTGCTACATCATCCTTCATATCATCAGGAATAGGAACAACTTCGTAAGTCATACCTTTATCATGCTCATTCCAAACCATTCCACGGTTGTTGATCAAATCAACTACACCTTTGAAATTATCTTCAGCACCAATAGGTAATTGCAATGGAACTGCATTACCACCTAATATTTCGCGAGTTTGCTTAACAACGTTCAAGAAATCAGCACCCTGACGGTCCATTTTATTAACGAAACCTAAACGGGTAACATTGTAACCGTCAGCTAAACGCCAGTTTGTTTCAGATTGAGGCTCAACACCATCAACCGCTGAGAATAAGAATACTAATCCATCCAATACACGTAATGAACGGTTCACCTCAACTGTAAAGTCAACGTGGCCCGGTGTATCAATGATATTGATCTTGTATTTGTTATCGCGGTAGTTCCAGAAACAAGTTGTAGCAGCCGAAGTAATGGTAATACCACGCTCCTGCTCTTGCGCCATCCAGTCCATTGTTGCTGCACCATCGTGTACCTCACCAATTTTGTGATTAACACCAGTGTAATATAGAATACGCTCGGTAGTTGTTGTTTTACCAGCGTCGATATGGGCAGCAATCCCAATATTTCTTGTATATCTTAAGTCGCTCATTTTATTAATTAAAATCTAAAGTGTGAAAATGCTTTGTTTGCTTCTGCCATTTTGTGAACATCTTCTTTCTTTTTGAAAGCAGCTCCCTCTTCTTTTGAAGCAGCGATGATCTCACCGGCTAATTTTTGAGCCATTGATTTCTCATTACGTTTACGTGAATAAGAAATTAACCACTTCATAGCCATTGATATTTTTCTATCAGGACGGATCTCAGAAGGAATTTGGAATGTTGCACCACCCACACGACGTGAACGTACTTCAACCTGAGGCGTTACATTTGATAACGCTTTTTTCCATACCTCTAAACCATCTTCATTAGTACGCTTTGCAACTACTGCAATAGCCTCATGAAAAATGTTAGACGCGGTATTCTTCTTACCATCGTACATTAAATTGTTCAAAAAACGAGTTACCTGTACATCATTATAAATTGGATCAGGTAACAAAACACGCTTCTTCGCTTTAGCTTTTCTCATTGTATATAATCTCTATATTATTATTTTTTCTTTGCTGGAGCTGCTGCTGCACCCGCCTTAGGACGCTTAGCTCCGTATTTAGAACGTTGTTGCTTACGACCTTCAACACCTGCAGTATCTAGGCTTCCACGCACAATGTGGTAACGTACACCTGGTAGATCCTTAACACGACCACCACGTACCAATACGATACTGTGCTCTTGCAAGTTATGACCCTCACCCGGGATATAAGCAATTACCTCTTGCTTGTTGGTTAAACGTACCTTAGCCACTTTGCGCATAGCAGAGTTTGGCTTCTTAGGTGTAGTTGTGTACACTTTTGTACATACACCACGACGCTGCGGACATGAGTCTAACGCAGCAGACTTGCTTTTGTTAACCGCTTTGATACGGCCTTTTCTTACTAATTGTGATATTGTAGGCATCTTAATCCTTTGTATTACTTGATTTTACTGCTATTCCAGAACTTTTTCTAAAATAGGGACGGCAAAGATAATAATTTAATTTCAAATGACAAGTTTTTTTTTAGCAATATTTTACGATTTTATTGCTTTTTCGAAAAATATGTCACCAAAAGGGAAAAATGGATGACGAAAACGAATTTGGAAAATTAAATTTCAAAGCAAATTTTGATGCTGAAATCTAAAAAATCTAAAACGATAAAGGTGATTTTAACAATTTCCTATGCCCAAAAATTAAAAAACATGTTTTTCGGCATGGTATGATGATCTTACCAATGGTCCGCTCTCCACATATCTAAATCCTTTGCTTAAGGCATACTCTTTATGACGCTTAAACTCATCCGGATGCACAAAACGCGCTACCGGCAAGTGTTTGGTAGTTGGTTGTAAATACTGACCAATAGTAAGCACATCGCAATTTACAGCTGCCAGATCGTTAATGGTTTCAATGATCTCCTCTTCTGTTTCGCCCAAACCAACCATTAAGCCGCATTTTGTTTTTACGCCCGCATCGTGTAAACGTTTCAATACTTCCATACTGCGATCGTATTTGGCTTGTATGCGCACCTGAGCGGTCAATCGGCGCACAGTTTCAATATTATGAGATACAATATCGGGTTTTACATCAATGATACGTTGTAAGTTTTCCCATTTACCTGCAAAATCGGGTATCAAACATTCAAATTTGGTTTCGGGACTAACAGAACGAATGGCTTTGATGGTCTCTGCCCAAATGATACTTCCTCCGTCTTTCAGATCATCTCTATCCACACTGGTAATTACACAATGTTTTACTCCCATTAATTTTACCGAATTGGCTACACGCATGGGTTCATCCCAATCTGCCGGCTTTGGTTTACCGGTTGCAACAGCACAAAAACCACAACTGCGCGTACAAATATTTCCGAGGATCATAAAGGTTGCAGTACCTGCACCCCAGCATTCACCCATGTTCGGACAATTACCGCTTTCGCAAATGGTGTGTAATTTATGCTTGCTTACAATATTTCTAACCTTCAGGTATTCTTCACCGGTTGGTAGCTTAACGCGCAACCAATCGGGTTTTTTAACCTTAGGTGTATTTGATTCTGAAGAAGTTTCTGTTTTAATTTCTGAAGTACTCATTGCTAATACCATCTTTTTCCAAACACAAAACCAATGTGAATGGTTACCACTACATTTTCGGTTGGATTACGCGCCATTATTGGCAATCCGATAGGAAAATAATTTACTGAAACACCGGTTTCAAGTGCTTTAACTAAATTACCGTAAGGCGAATATTCGAAACTCAAATTAAATTTACCTGTAACGAAGGGATATACGGAAAGCTCTCCCAGTCCGTTTGAGAAAGGCGCACGGCCCATGATGCTATCTTGCGTAAAAGTAGATGCGTTAAAACGACGGTAACGATTAAGGTTAGTGGCGTCGTTAGTTACGGTTGAATAATAATACGGTTTTGCAAACGCGATACCGGGCCCTAAACTGTAGGAATAACGCACCTCCACAGCCTTTTTATCGGCTTTGCCGGCAATAACATGTTGTTTACCAACCGATGCTTTTAAAAGCATTACATTGTTTAGTTTGCCGTATACATAACGCTTGCGCTCCACATCGGAACCGGTTAATTTAATTTCTTTGGGATGTTTTAGGGTAGAAAGATCGACCTCTAAAAACGATTTGGTTTTACCTGTAACATGCTTAGCTCGGCGATAAAGCGCGCCATAGCCGCGTGTGTGGGCATAAATTTCAAAGGTTTGCTCGTTACGGTATAGCACATTCAGATCACTTCCGTCTTTCTCATAATCAGGCACAATTTGCGCTGAGAGATCGGCAAAAATGAAAACCAAAAAAGCAACTATACTGAGTCGTAACATTCTAACAAAATTAAATAATTCTCACTAAAAAACCTATTTTTGTAAGTAAACAACCATTATGGCAACAAGTTTTGTTAAATATATAGGCGACCTAAGAACCGAGAGCGAACACTTAGCAAGCAAACAGCAACTAATTACCGATGCGCCGGTAGATAACCATGGTAAAGGCCAGGCGTTTTCGCCAACCGATCTGATGGCAACATCCTTAGCTAACTGCATGCTAACCGTAATGGGCATAAAAGCACAAGGCGAAGGCATGACCAGTATTGACGGCACAACCGCCGAAGTAACAAAGATCATGTATGCTGAGCCACGCCGTGTTGGCGAGATACACATAAAGTTAACTTTTCCTAAAAACAATTACTCCGATAAAGAGAAGAAGATATATGAGCACACCGCTCACACCTGTCCTGTTGCCAAAAGCTTACATCCAGATCTGAAACAGGTGTTAGAGTTTGTGTGGTAGAGATGATTCTTTAGATCTAGGTTAATTTGATTGCGATCTATTAAGTAATTTAAATTAGTTCGGAAATTTTAGCAATTGTCTGCAAGTTTAACCTACATTGCAAATACTTAAATTGAGTTAATGCTGATCAATTAAATGTAACTACAAACAAAATTGAATCTAACTTTAAAAAAGTTGATGAAAAAAGCACTTTCAATAATTATTCTTGTTTTTTGTACACACAAAATTTTTTCACAAAACTTTGATCTGGGAAGCTGGAACATACTGAATTTAAAATACAATCAAACTGAAAAATGGAGTGTATTTGGCGAAGCTCAGTTACGTTCATTGAAATTTTACAGCAACTTTCACTATTACGAATATAAGGGCGGCATTAACTACAAAGTACACAAAAATGTAAAGTTAAGCTTAAGTGCAGGCAGCTATCAAACCTACAAAGAAGGCGGAGATTTTATTTTACCAAAAAACAATGATGAATTTAGACTTTGGCCTCAGTTCATACTTTTTCAATCAATAGGTGATATCAAAATAGAACAACGCTATCGTGCAGAGTTCAGGTTTACAAGTAATGGCTATAGGAACCGTTTTCGATACAGACTTGGTGTTTCTTACCCATTTGGAAAGGAACAAAACGAATACAAACCTTTTCAAATAAGTGCAAGTAATGAAATATTTTTTACCGATAAAGAGCCTTATTTTGAAAGAAACAGAATGTTAATAGCAATTAACTACAAACCTTCAAAAGCAACAACAATTCAAGTTGGTTATCAGCATCAATTTGATTACAAAATAAATGATGAAACCGGTAGAGACTTTTTTCAAATTGGTTTTTTTGTAGAATTGTTCCGGAAAACGGCGGAAAACTCATCTATTGACACAGACCTAAAAGACAATTGAAACTCTAAAATAACTTCTGATTATGACCCTATTCTTCATTTGATCTGATTAAACACTGATCATAATTTCATTTGCCCTCTCTAATTCCGTTTTGTATCTTTATATAAACAGTTGTGGTTATATACAGTTGATGCATCGGAAGTGCAACAGCCAGTAGTTGCAAAATGTTATATGCATTGGTTATAAAAATGAAATAATAATTACATTAAAATAAACCTGATCAAGACTTAACAATTTCATCACATAAATATTAAGCCTATGAAAAATCACTTACAATCGCTAATTGCAATAGCTTTGCTTTTAAGTTTAAATACATTCTCACAAACTGTTACTTGCGTAAAAGACATTAATCTGTCTGAAGATAGTTCTGATCCCGGTTTAGGAGTATTTTGCAATGGTTATTACTATTTTCAAGCCACAACATCTGCTGGTGCTGAATTATGGAGAACCGATGGAAGTGCAGCAGGTACAACTCTTGTAAAAGATATTGAACCTAATGGCTCCTCTAGTCCATGGGGATTTGTTGCTTTAGGCAATACAATATATTTCACGGCAGCTACTAATTCAGAAGGTAGAGAATTATGGAAAAGCGATGGTACTGCAGCAGGAACTTTAATGATCAAAGATATTTATCCAGGTACAGGATATAGTTTTCCTAGCCGACTTACAATTGTTGGATCGGAGATCTTTTTTTATGCCCGCGATAATGGTTTTGACGACGAACTTTGGAAAAGCGATGGTACAAATTCAGGAACAATAAAAGTAAAAGATATTTTTCCTGGTCCCCAATCTTCGCAACCATCAAACTTTACGGTTTTTAATAATGTACTTTATTTCTCGGCAACATCATCAACCGTCTCAGGTGTTGAATTATGGAAAAGCGATGGCACAACTATTGGTACAACATTAGTTAAAGATATTTGGACAGGCCCTGGAAGTTCTAATCCCGACAATTTAGTTGTTTTAACAAACACGCTGTTTTTTGCTGCATCTGACACAACAGACGGAAGAGAACTTTGGCAAACAGATGGCACTGCTTTGGGTACAATAAAATTAAAAAACATTGCTACCGGATCAATTTCATCTTCACCTTCAGGATTGACCGTAATGGGTAATGCGTTATACTTTACGGCAAATGATGGAATTGCTGGCAATGAATTATGGAAAAGTGATGGCACAACGGCAGGCACAACCCTTGTTAAAGATTTGTTTTTGGGAAATAATAATGGGGCCAGTCCAATGTTTGCGGTAACAGGAAACACTTTATTTTTTGTAGGCAATAACGGAAGTACAGGTTGGGAATTGTTTAAAAGTGATGGGTCTATGAGCGGAACAACTTTAGTAAACGATATTTTTTTCGGGAGTCAAAGTTCAAGCATTAACCACCTTACCGCTATTGGTAACAAGGTAATATTTAGAGCGGCTAACAATACAACTAATTTTGAGATTTGGGCAAGTGATGGCACCGCCGGAGGTACAATTCTTCTTAACGATATCATGCCTGGTCCAACGCT
This sequence comes from Bacteroidia bacterium, assembly GCA_044360115.1. GTDB lineage: Bacteria > Bacteroidota > Bacteroidia > B-17B0 > Aurantibacillaceae > Aurantibacillus. The sequence continues at coordinate 4,757 of JBIKKW010000031.1, read as the reverse complement.
TTCATACATTTACGGATTTATTACCGATGGCAATGTTGCCTACTTTGGCGCAAATGATGGCACTATTGGGAGAGAGCTATGGAAAACAGATGGAACAATTGCGGGCACATCAGTAGTAAAAAATATTTCTCAAAACACGATCGGTTCTTCGAGTCCTTCGCGCGGAATATTCATAGGTAATGATCTGATCTTTCAAACAACTCTACCATCAGGATCAGGATATGCCTTTGATCTATGGCGCACAGATGGCACTGAAGCAGGCACAACCAATCTTACAAATTATACTCTTGGGCCATCAAGCGGAAACACGTTTGAAGACCCTATCATGTTAGGTAATTACGCACTTTATGCCAATAATAATGGTACTCTTGGTGTTGAACTTTGGAAAACAGATGGAACATCTGCAGGCACTTCACTTGTAAAAGATATTTATCCAGGCGGCCACTCCTATCCGGCATTTTTTACGAGTATGGGATCGTATGTTTATTTTGTTGCTACAGATGCAACTAACGGACGGGAATTATGGAGAACCGATGGAACAGCAGCAGGAACTACTTTGGTTAAAGATATTTATCCGGGTGTAGGAAATGGTGGTATATGTTGCATGGTAAATTGCAATAACAAATTATATTTCAGAGCCAAACACCCTTCTTATGGTGAAGAGTTATGGAGCAGTGATGGAACTGCGGCTGGCACAACATTACTAAAAGATATTGCACCGGCTGCTTACGGATCGCAACTTGCGAGAACTACCGTATTTGGGAATAAGTTCTTATTTACTTGTAATGATAGTATCAATGGATGGGCCCCGTGGATCAGCGATGGTACGTCAGCGGGTACTATTAGGTTAAGTCCATTAAATAATTCCGGGATCTATGCATACAATTATACCATTTACAATAATGAAGCTTATTTTATGGGCTACACCCCAACCACAGGCGTTGAATTATGGAAAACAAATGGCACGGTTGCCGGAACAGCAATGGTCAAAGAAATTTATCCTGGCACACAAAATGGAATTTATACCCTTGAAGATATGGCAGTTATTAATAATAAATTAATTTTCCCGGGCATTGATGCTGCTAATGGAAAAGAGTTATGGATAAGCGATGGTACAGCTAATGGCACAACAATTATAAAAGACATTCAATTGGGTACAGGAGGTAGCGACCCGGTTCACTTAAAAGTAATGGGTAATAAGGTTTATTTTAGCGCCGATGATACCATAGGCGGAGATAACAGGGAATTGTGGCAAACAGATGGCACACCTCAAGGAACATCTATTGTATATGACTTTCCTTTGGGGGGTCTTGCGCCATACTTGGTGGCAACAAAAGACAACAAGTTGTATTTTTCAGCAAGCGATTTAAGAGGGCGAGAATTATGGTTATTGGAAGTGGATCCTACAAGTGTTTCTGAAAATAATAGCAATAAATTTAATTATAAAGTATTTCCAAACCCATGCTCTTCCAGTATTTCTATTCATGGTGAAGTTATAAAAGAAATCAAACTTTATGATTTGTTTGGTAAAACATTATTACAAATTGATAATGTTTTAAAGAACGAAATGCATATCGACGTATCTCATTTTGCACCCGGACTTTACTTATTAAACATCAATTCAAAAAACGGTACTGAAACAAAGAAAATAATAATTGAATAAGCTTTAATGTTTGGAAAAGTTGAATCTACACGAGCCAAGGCCGCAAAACCTTAGATGTAATTTAACATTGTGGCAATCCATACAACACAATTAAATACAAATATCAGATGGATGAAAAATATACAAATGCTGAAAAACAATTGATAACCACACTAGCCTGGTTTAGGAGCAGATATGCTCTTTTCATGGGTTTAAATCTTGACAGAAAAGCAGATTGGGCAAGCATTGAAGCATTTGGAAAGGTTTGGATTGGCGATCATAAAGAAAATTGGGATAAGGCATTGGTTAGTTTACAACAAAAAGAAATAATTACTTGCACGAACGAGGAATATAAATTAACCGAACTTGGCGAAACTGTGAAGACCGAAATTGATGCGGAAGAGCCATTTTACAAATACGAATACAACAATTACTTTAGTTTAGAAGGCAAAAGCAAAGCGCATAGCCTGTTCTGTGAAAAAGTTTATGGTAAAGACATGTCTCAACATGGACTTATTGATCAAGCAGAACTTCAGGTTTTAATTGATAAAATAAATACGTTTAGGCCAAACACCGTTTTAGATATTGGATGTGGTAACGGTAAAATAACAGAGTGGATATCGCAACAAACGCAAACAAATTGTGCTGGAATGGATATTTCGAATGAAGCGGTAAAACTCGCGAATGAAAGAGTAAAAGGAAACAACAGTTTACATTTTTTTGAAGGTAATTTAAATAGCATTAATAGCGCAGAAACTTTCGACTGCATTTTGTTCTTAGACACCTTGTATTATGCTAACAGTTTAACAGAGACTATTAAACAAGCCATTAAACATTTGAATAAAAATGGTCGTATCTATGCTTATTTCTCTCAATGGATAATGGATGAGAATTATAGTGAGAATTTACACGCAGAAAACACGCACCTGGCGAAGGCACTAAGGGAACTTAAACTTAGTTATTCATTTACTGACCTTACCACATCAGGAATAAATCATTGGAAAAGGAAACTAGAGGTGTTGAATCAACTAAAAACAAATTTTATTGAAGAAGGACATTTAGACCTATGGGATTACCGTTATCGTGAAGCAAACAGATATGCAAACTGGGGAGATACTAAATACTCTAGATATTTATATGAAATTTATCTAGATCAAAATTAAACTATGGCAAACATCAATCCTCATGCTAATTTCAACGGCAATGCCGAAGAAGCTTTTACATTTTACTAATTAACAATAAAATCTCAAACCTTTAAATGACAAAACAAATATTTATCAATTTAGCCGTAAAAGATCTGCAACGATCAAAGGACCTCTATACCGCCTTAGGTTTTACAATCGACCCTCAGTTTTCTGACGATAAAGGAATATGCATGGTTTGGAGTGATAGCATATTTTTAATGCTATTATCACACGAAAAATTTGCCTCCTTTGCAACCAAACCCATTGCCGATACAAAATCCGCTTTAGCTGGTTTATTTTCATTATCAGTAAGCAGTGCCGATGAAGTGAATACAATAATGGAAAATGGTTTAAAAGCCGGTGGTACTGAACCACACGAAATGAGAGATTATGGTTTTATGCAACAACGCAGTATTGAAGATCATGACGGACATACCTGGGAAATATTTTATATGGATTTGTCAAAATTTCCTAAGGAACAATAAAATGATCCTGATTCTGTTTACCGAATAAATATGACCAAACACAAGATATTCTCAATGCCCTTTGCTAGTGTGTATCCCCATTACGTAGCTAAGGCTGAAAAAAAAGGCCGTACAAAGGCAGAAGTAGATATGATTATTTTTTGGCTAACGGGTTACGATCAAATAGCATTAAAAAAACAAATTGACACCAAGGTTGATATAGAATCCTTTTTTGAGAATGCTCCTGAATTCAATTCTAACGCAGGTAAAATAACCGGGGTAATTTGCGGTTACCGCGTTGAAGAAATTGAAGATCCGTTGATGCAACAAATTCGTTATTTGGATAAACTGATTGATGAATTGGCTAAAGGCAAAGCCATGGAAAAGATCCTCAGAAAATAAGCACTTCACTTACCAAACCATTTTAAAAGAAGCCAACAAATGACAAATGTTAGTTTGTTATTTGCAAGGTGTGACTATTATCATTTATACTACAACGGTATTGCATTACATTTGAGCTAAATTAATTTGGTTATGCAAGTAAAAAACAAAACAATAGTTGTTACAGGTGGTGGAAATGGCATGGGCCGTGAGATCGTTTTGAATTTATTAAAAAAAGGCGCCACAGTTGCCGCAGTGGATATGCGTGAAACTTATTTGACCGAAACCGTTAAACTGGCCGGTGATAAAGCATCTCAGCTTTCAACCCATGTGCTGGATATTACCGATAAACCTGCGGTAGAAAAATTTACAGCAGAGGTTATTGCCAAGCATGGCCATGTTGATGGCATCATTAACAATGCCGGCATCATTCAACCCTTTGTTCGCGTTAACGATCTTGATTTTTCGGCTATTGAACGTGTTATGAATGTAAATTTCTATGGCACCTTATATATGATAAAAGCATTTTTACCGCATTTACTTAAACGTCCGCAAGCGCATATTGTAAATATTTCGAGTATGGGTGGTTTTTTGCCTGTTCCCGGCCAAAGTATTTACGGCGCTTCCAAAGCCGCGGTAAAACTGCTAACCGAAGCCATTTATGCTGAACTTATAAATACTTCCGTAAAAGTTTCGGTTGTTTTTCCGGGAGCCATTGGCACTAATATTACAGGTAACTCGGGCGTTGCTGCTCCTAAAATGCCTGAAAGCAATTCTAAGAACGCATCCATTCCTGTTTTACCGGCAAATGAAGCGGCTGAACAGATCATTAAAGGCATGGAGAATGATGAACTATATATTCATGTAGGTAAAGATTCTAAATTCATGAGCTTTTTATACCGATTGAGTCCGGGTTATGCTACCCGTTTCATCAGTAAAAAAATGCAAGATCTGCTAAAGTAAATTACTTTTTATTTTCAGGACACTGCGCTGAATAGTAGGTCTTTTTTACTTCAGGGTTCTCTAAAACCTGAAAGGTCATGTATGGCTCACCAAACAGTTTGCAATAACGCGTCGGGTTTTTTT
>JBIKKW010000030.1:0-26032 GCA_044360115.1 Bacteroidia bacterium | reverse complement strand
CACATCAAATGGTTCATTGGGATCGATGCCGGCTTCGGCAGAGGCCGTTACATTTCTTACCGTATTACCACAAGCTTCACGTAAGGTGATATCATCTTGTTCCAATTTGGCCCATAACTCAGGGGTACGATCCAAACTCACATGATGGATCTGAATATCCTGACGGGTTGTTAAATGCAAATTGCCATTTGAATATTCATCGCTGATATTTGCAATACGTAACAATTGTTTTGTGCTCACTTTACCGAAAGGTAATTTGATGCGTATCATTTGTACACCTTGTTGGCGCTGGCCATACACACCGCGTGCCAATCGCAAACTTCTGAATTTTTCATCATGGATCTTTCCTTCACGGAATTCCCTGATCTTTTTATCCAGATCAATGATATCTTTCTCAACCAAAGCTTTGGTTGAATGATTGATGTATTCTAATTCTGTTCTGAAACTTTGCATACTCTAATTCTTTTGTTTAAAAAATAAAAAACCCTTCACGCTTATGCGGAAGGGTTTCATATCCAAAAATAATAATACTACCTCATCCGCTCGGCATTAAACGCATGAAGCAACACATTGAGTGCTTAGTGGCCTTATTATTTTTTGTAACATTTATCATTTGGTGGTGCAAAGTAAAGGCAAGAAAAAAAACTACGCAAGCTTTTTTCGATTTATTTTCTATATCTCCTATCTGCATTATAGGAGTATTTTAATTGTAAATACCGTCAATGCTTATTTTTTTGATTTTCGCTCAAGGCGTTTTTCTCGCAAAATAAGATCCGTTAAACTTGTTTTTGATAATATCTTTAAGCTGGCCTCGCGAACTTCGAGTGCAACATCTCTTAAACCACAAGTGTCTTCATGAGCGCATTCGTTACAGGATTCGTAAAAGTTCAAACTCACGCAAGGCAGCAAGGCTATTGGCCCGCCGGTTGCACGAATCACATGACTTAACATGATCTCTTCCGGATGCTTGGCCAAATAATAACCACCGGTTACTCCCATTTTACTTCCTACATAACCATGGTGACGTAATTCTAACAAAATGGCCTCTAAAAATTTACGTGGAATTTTTTCACTCTCAGAGATCTGTGAGATGCGCAATGGTTTTTTATCGAAATACACTTTTGCCAATGCTGTTAAGGCTTTGATGGCATACTTGGTCTTTTTAGGTAGCATTTAATGTTTTTTGACAGTAAATATACTACTATTTTAGTAGGAATTAAAATTTAACGCAAGATCAATAAACGATTCGCGTCTAACTTAATAAAAATGAAGAGTAAAATGGTGAAACTCCACAATGACGATCCGCCATAGCTAAAGAATGGTAATGGAATTCCGATTACCGGCATCAACCCAATTGTCATACCAATATTCACAGCTAAATGAAAGAAAAGCACACTAGCCACGCCATAACCATAAATCCTACTGAAGGATGAGCGCTGCCGTTCTGCCAAAAAGATCACACGCAAAATAAGGATCAATTGCAGGAATATAACGAGTGAACTTCCTACAAAGCCCCACTCTTCTCCAACGGTGCAAAAAATAAAATCGGTTTCCTGCTCAGGTACAAAATCATATTTGGTTTGCGTGCCCTGCAAATATCCTTTACCCATAAATCCTCCGGAGCCGATCGCGATCTTAGCCTGATTAACATTGTAACCAACACCTTTTAAGTCGGTCTTTTTTCCCAATAACACATCAATACGGTCCTTTTGATGCGGCTCTAACTTTTGGTAAATAAAATTTGTGCCTAATACAACGCCTGCTGCAAATACATAAATGAGCGAAACGATCAATAAATTTCGGCGATTGCGCGGGATCACCAAAAATGAAAGTAAGGCTAATACTCCTAAAGAAATTAAAACGGCTTTGGTATTGGCAACAACTAAAGCCACCACAAACAAAATGGCCACCAACAGACCGATCATTAAAAATGATACTGAAAGACCTTCACGGTATAATACGATCATAAATGCAATGAATACAATTGCCAATCCTGTTTCGTCCTGCAATTTTTTAACTAATATGAGTGGCACAACAATGATGGCCAATGCTATAAAGGTATTTCTGTAATTCTTAACAATATCTTTTAGCTTTAAGCGGAAACGTTGATTCACGATGATCTGCGAGTTACTTAAAAATTTAGCAAGTGCTAAACTCATGGCAAATTTCATAAACTCTGCAGGTTGAATGCGAAAATCACCTAAAATGAACCAAGAGTGCGAACCTTTAACATCGCGTCCTACAAATCGAACTACAATGTTTGCCAATACTAATATACCGTAAAAAATAAATGAAAATGCGGTAAAAAAATCGGCATCAATTAATAAAATTGAAAACGCAATAATGGCTGCACCGGCAATCCAGATCAACTGTTTGCCGTATTTCATGCTCATGTCTAAAATACTACTATGTTCTTCATTATATACCGCTGCGTAAATATTAAGCCAGCCCAATATAACCATTATCACATATAAAAATATGGTGAAACGATCAACGCCATAAAACAAACTATTTTGATTTCTACTGAGCATTAATGTATGGTATTGGTTTTTGTTCCCATTCCGGTAAGCGGACTTGATTCCATCATGCGCTTTTCAAGTTCCGGCCTGTCTGTTTTTCCTTTTAAATATTTTTCGATCATTAATGTTACAATTGGCGCACTCCATACACCACCAAATCCGGCATTCTCTACCAAACAAGCGATAGCGATCTTTGGATTATCTTTTGGTGCAAAGGCCAAGAACACCGCATGATCTTTTCCATGCGGATTTTGTGCCGTACCGGTTTTACCACAAACAATGATGTCTTTTAAATGCGATGCGTATGCTGTACCACCCGGTTCTAACGCGTGTTGCATACCTTCAATAACAATATCATAAGCTTGCTGATTTTGCACACCAACAAAATGTTTCTCGGTAAAGTTTTTATCTAAATACTTTTCTTTTCCTACGCCTTTGATACAATGCGGTGTGTAATAAAATCCTTTATTAGCAATAATGGCTACCACATTTGCCATTTGCAATGGAACCAGTGTTAACTCCGCCTGGCCAATACCTAAAGATACAATGGTATTACTTCTCCAACCATTCTTACCAAACACCTTATCATAATACTTTGCGCTTGGTACGTTACCGGGTTTATCATACGGGAGGTCGGTTCCTAATCGAGTACCCGGTCCAAATGTCATAACCATATCGCGCCAATGATTGTAACCATCTTTAAAATTTGGGAATTTTTTTTGATCTACGATATCTCTGAAAACATAACTGTAATAGGAGTTACAGGAAACAGCAATAGAACCTACCAGATCTTTTCCGCCTCCGTGCGGATGGCATTTTGGTTTACCTCCCATTGGGGGATAACCGCCAATACACGGATACACTGTATTGCGATTAATTAAACCATCGTTTTGCGCGATCAATGCATCTATTAATTTGAAAATCGATCCGGGAGGATACATGGCAGTTAATGCGCGATTGAACAGAGGAACATTTTGCGTATCGGCATAAAGCTTTGCAAAATTTCTTGCTCGTTCTTTTCCACCAACTAAAAGGTTTGGATCATAAGCAGGACTTGACACCAAACACAATATTTCGCCAGTAGATGGTTCAATTGCAACAATAGCGCCTCGTTTTCCGGTCATTAATTTTTCGCCGTACTCTTGAAGATCGGCATCAATTGAACAATACAATGGTTTACCGGGAATGGCCAAGGTGTCGTATTTGCCATCCATATAACGGCCAACCACTTTATTGTGCACGTCGGTTAAGGCTTTTTGTACACCTTTCTTTCCTCGCAGTGCTTCTTCATAACTTCGTTCGATCCCACTTATACCAATATAATCACCTTCACGGTAATACGAATCCTTTTCCGCTTTTTCTTTGCTTACCTCACCAACATAACCCATCAAATGCGCAGCAATTGGTCTCGGGTATTTTCTTACGGTTCGCTTTTGAACAAAAAATCCATTGAACCTGAACATCTTTTCCTGCAATACGGCGTATGTTTCTTTGGATAACTGTTTCTCAAAAATACTTTCCTTTCGTGGAGAGTTAGGGTGTTGACTTGCCTTTTTAATGCGTTTTAAATACTCCTCTTTGGTTATACCTAAAACTTCGCATAGTGCCATGGTATCACAACCTTTTGTTTCACGCGGCACGATCATTAAGTCGTAAGAGGCTTCGTTAAATACTAATAATTTTCCGTTACGATCATAAATGTATCCACGCACCGGATATTCGGTACGGCTTCGCACTGCATTACTTTGCGCATCAAATTTATAACGATCGTCAACCACCTGAATGTAAAACAAGCGAATGATGTATATCACAACAATCAAAATAAAAAAACCGCCAATGAAATATTTTCTATCCGTTAATTGTGTGTTGTTGATGCTCATTTTCTGCTACGTTTATTGTAAAACAAAAATTGAATAAGGTACACCATTAAAAATGTTCCGAAGCTGCTTAGGAATGCTCTGAAAAATGTTCTGAAAAATTCATCGAAACGAAATACTTCCAAATAAAAGAACATGTAATGATGAACTAATATTAATACACCTGCGTATTTAATGAACCACTCTAGGCCCATATCATCAATTGTTGGCTGAACAACAACATCGTAACCTTCACGTGGCGAAATAAATTTTAAAACATAATAGCGCGCAAAACCCATGGTGGTGCATGCTGAAGCGTGCAAGCCGGGCGTGCTATAGAACATATCAATGGTAATACCAACTAAAAACGATAAGGCCAAGATCATTAAACGTGGTGTTTCAAAAGGCAATGAAATAATGAATAACACATAAGGCAACATGATAAAATAAGTACCTAAATTGATGTTACGTATAATGAGCACCTGTAATAAAACAAGCACAATAAAACGAACAATATTTATGACTACCCTATTTGTCAATTTGAATTTGTGTTTTTTGTTCCAATGAGTCTTTTTCTTCCTTGAATCTGTTTTTGATCACGTACACATGATTCAGCTTTTTAAAATCAACACTCAACTTTACGCGAACAGTATAAAAAGGTTCGTTTTGTCGACGCTCATAGCCATCCACTGTTCCAACCATAATTCCCTCAGGGAAAATACCCGAAAGTTCACTTGTAACAACCGTATCCTTCACTTTTATTTTTGCATGCGTAGGAATATCGGTGAGCAAACAATATTCATAATCTTTTCCATCCCAAATAAGCGGACCAAAACTTCCATCACGTTTCAATTGACAGTTCACATGAAAATCTTTATGCAACACGCTGATCACACTTGAAAAATTCTCTGATACATCTTTTACAAAACCAATGATGCCTAATGTGTTTGCAACGGCCATATAGCGGGTTACGCCGCTTGAAGTACCCACATTCAATGTAATGTAGTTACTTCGGTTATTTACGGATGCGTTCACTACCTTGGCACCAATGTATTGATACTGCTGTTTGTATACCGTATCATTCACTTTAAATTCGGTTTGGCCCAAAGCGATATAATTACCACGCAGTTTATTTTTTAATGCGGCATTTTCTGCGGCCAACAAAGCATTCTCGTGTTTTAAGGCAAAATACTCCGTTGTGTTTTTTTCTGCCTCGTAAATATTTGCAGCAACTTTATTGGATGAATTGATCAAACTAGAACCTTGAAAATTTCTTCCACGCATCATCATCCATAAGCAAATAACCTGTACCAATAAAAACACAAAGATGAAATGGTGTTTATATAGAAAGGCAAAAAGATTACGCAAGGTTCAACTTATTTAAGTTATGATACAATACAAAAACAAAACCGGAATTATTTCCGGGATCTGTTTTAAATCTAGTAAGGAAAGGTTTGTATTACTTGATAAGGAAAGGGAATTTATGAACATTTTTAAGTGCAATTCCTGTTCCTCTTGCAACAGCTCTTAATGGATCTTCACACACATGAACCGGCAATTTTGTTTTCATGGAGATACGCTTATCCAAGCCACGTAAAAGTGAACCACCACCTGCCATATAGATACCTTTTCGGTAAATATCTGCAGCCAACTCAGGAGGTGTCATCTCTAAGGCATTTAAGATCGCCTCTTCAATTTTTGAAATAGATTTATCCAAGCAATGAGCGATCTCCACATAACTGATGTAAACCTCTTTTGGAATACCGCTCATTAAGTCGCGACCTTGCACCGCATAGTCTGCCGGCGGATTGTCGATCTCGGTCATAGCTGCGCCAACTTCAATTTTCACGCGCTCTGCACTTCGTTCACCAATTAAAATGTTATGCTGGCGACGCATATACTCTTCAATATTCGCGTTGAAATCGTCACCCGCAATACGCGTTGATTTATCACAAACAATTCCACCCAATGCAATTACGGCGATCTCTGAAGTACCACCTCCTATATCAATGATCATATTGCCCATTGGTTCTTCAACATCAATACCCATACCAATTGCGGCTGCCATAGGTTCGTGGATCATATAAACTTCTTTGGCACCGGCATGTTCAGCGCTATCGCGTACGGCACGTTTCTCAACCTCGGTGATACCACTTGGGATACAAATAACCATACGTAATGATGGCTTAAAGAATTTATTTCCGGGATTGATCATTTTGATCATCCCTTTGATCATTTCTTCAGCAGCTTGGAAATCGGCAATAACTCCGTCTTTTAATGGACGAATGGTTTTAATGTTCTCATGTGTTTTACCGTGCATCATTTGCGCAGCGCGTCCTACCGCTATCACTTTTTGAGTGGTACGATCAACCGCAACAATACTAGGCTCATCAACAACAACTTTATCATTGTGAATAATGATGGTGTTAGCCGTTCCTAAGTCAATTGCAATGTCTTGCGTCAAAAAATCCAGTAATGCCATAAATGTCTATCTAATCAGGTGTACGTAAATAATTACTTAAAGTTATAAATTGTTTCTGTTTTTTAATGTTTAAAATGGCGGTTACCGGTAAACACCATGCTCATGCCGTTCTTGTTACAATATTCAATACTGTCCTTATCCTTAATTGAGCCGCCGGGTTGTATAACCGCTGTAATGCCCGCCAAATGTGCAATTTCAACACAATCCGGAAATGGGAAAAACGCGTCGCTGGCCATAACAGCACCCTTAAGATCAAAGTTAAAGCTTTGTGCTTTAGCAATAGCCTGACGTAAAGCATCCACACGGCTGGTTTGCCCTGTGCCACTGGCAAGCAACTGACCATTCTTAGCTAAAACAATGGTGTTTGATTTTGTATGTTTCACCAATTTGTTTGCAAAAAGTAGGTCTTTTATTTCGCTAGCCGTAGGTGATGTATTTGTTACGGTTTGCAGATCTTTCTCCGTTTCAGATTTCAGATCCTTATCCTGTTCGATCACACCATTTAAAAGGGTGCGGAATGAACGGTGATGTAATTCGACTTGATTTTGTGTTAAGATGATCCTGTTTGGTTTACCCTTCAAGATTTCTAGGGCCTGAGCACTATAAGACGGCGCAATGATCACTTCACAGAATAACTTATTGATCTCCTTTGCGGTTTCGGCATCTACCTCCTTATTGGTGATCAATATACCTCCAAAAGCAGATACCGGATCTCCGGCCAATGCGTCGTTCCAAGCTTGCATTAAGGTAGGGCGTGTAGCAACACCGCAAGCATTATTGTGTTTTAAAATCGCGAAAGTTGGGTCAGCATCCTTAAAATCGGCTATCAATGCAACAGCCGCATCAACATCCAACAAATTATTATATGAAAGTTCCTTACCATTCAGTTTTGTGAACATGGCATCCAGATCGCCATAGAAAATACCCTGTTGATGCGGATTTTCGCCGTATCGCAATACATGACCTGCCTGAATACTTTGCTTGAACTGTGGAATGTTTTGAGTACGGTTAAAGTAATTGAATATGGCTGTATCGTAATGAGAAGATGTGGCAAAAGCCTTTGCAGCAAAGCGTTTGCGATCCGACAGATCGGTATTACCTTTTTTATCTTCCAACAAACTCAACAATTCCGAATAATCGTTACGTGACGAAACGATCACTACATCATTAAAATTTTTGGCTGCCGCACGAATCAATGAAATACCACCAATATCTATCTTTTCAATAATATCTTGCTCTGAAGCCCCTGACGCAACGGTTTCTTCAAATGGATACAGATCAACGATCACAAGATCAATATCACCAATATGATGCTGTTCCTTTTCTAAAACATCGCTTGGGTTATCTCTTCTGTTTAAAATGCCTCCAAATATGGCAGGGTGAAGTGTTTTAACACGTCCACCAAAAATTTCAGGGTAATTTGTTAGTGATTCAACCGCAGTTACCGGAATGTTTAATTTTTGGATGAAGGATAAAGTTCCGCCGGTGCTATATAAGGTCACATTTTGGGCATGTAATTTTTTAATGATCGGCTCTAAATTATCTTTATAATATACTGATATTAAGGCGCTTTTTATTTGTTTTAAGTTGCTCATGAATATAAAAAAGCAAAGGTAAAAGATTGATAGAATTACGTAAATGATGTTGAAAAGTGTTGAAAAATGTGAACTGTTTAAAAGTAGTTACAAATAAACATTTAGGTGTTTATTAAAATACTTTCCTTGATCTAAACAACTATCATTTAAGTCTAATTTAGCACAAATCGTTTTTTAATATGGCTTTAAAAAAATCTCCTTCAAACAAAAAAGAAACTCCAAAGATCTTTGTTCTCGATACTTCAGTAATCATTTACGATCACACCGCTATCAAGAATTTCGCCGAACACGATGTTGTTATTCCTATTACCGTTTTAGAGGAACTGGATAACTTTAAAAAAGGAAATGACACTAAGAATTACGCAGCCCGCGAATTTACACGCTACATAGATTCGTTAAGTGGTAACAACACCTTACAGGAATGGACCGCTATTAATGGCCCTACTCGTGGCAAGTTTAAAATTGAAATGCATACATCCAGCAAAATAAATGCTGAGCGTATTTTTGATGATAAAAAGGCCGATCATCGTATTTTAAATACGGCACTTTATACAGCCGAACAACATCCTGATAGAAAAGTGATCTTAGTTACCAAGGACATTAACCTTCGTATCAAAGCAAAATCGTTAAGCTTAATTGCAGAAGATTATGAAACCGGAAAGATCAAAACCATTGATGAGTTATACACCGGGCGTAGCGAAATTCAAAAGATCAAACAAGATGCTATTGCCAGCATTTATAATAATGGTTTTTGCAAAGCAGAGGATGTTTTAAAAAAAAGTGAGATAATACCTAACCATTACTACATTTTAAAGAACGGCAACCAAAGTGTTTTAGCACGTTATAATAAAGATGAGAATACTGTAAACCGCGTAGTAAAATCAGCAGCATTTGGTGTGATCCCGAAAAATGCAGAGCAAGCTTTTGCATTAGATGCGATCATGAATCCGGATATTAAATTGGTAACTATTCAAGGTGTGGCAGGAACTGGAAAAACTTTGTTATCGTTAGCAGGTGCTTTAGAGCAACGTCGTAATTATCACCAAATTTATTTAGCGAGACCAATTGTACCGTTAAGTAATAAAGATATTGGTTACTTACCGGGTGATGTGAACAGTAAGTTAAACCCTTATATGGAACCACTTTGGGATAACTTAAAATATATTCGCAGTCAGTTCAGCGAAAAAGATAAAGAGCACAAACAATTGAACGAAATGGTTGAGAACCAAAAATTAGTTGTTTGTCCACTTGCTTATATACGCGGTCGCAGTTTAAGTAATGTTTTCTTTATTGTTGATGAGGCGCAAAACTTAACACCTCATGAGGTAAAGACCATTATTACTCGTGCCGGCGAAAATACCAAGATCATATTTACGGGAGACATTTACCAAATTGATACACCTTACCTGGATACCCAAAGTAATGGTTTAAGTTATTTAATTGATAAGGTAAAAGGCCAGCCATTATATGCGCATATTACCTTAGAAAGAGGCGAGCGAAGTGAATTGGCTAATTTGGCTAATGACCTTTTATAGAGTAATGTTGTAAGATTACGTTGTTAAACGTATTCTTTTTTAAATTAAATTTGTTTAACCTAAAAAATAAATCATGAAAAAAACATTACTAAGTTTATTCGTCATCAGTTCGTTAAGCTCATTTTCACAATGGGTAACAACAAACAACAACTCGGCGCAAGATTGTATTTCGGCATTCGGGAAAGTTTTTGCTACCGATGTGTTTGCAAATGGATTGGACGTGTCAACCGATAACGGTGGAACATGGTCGGCCAGCAATACCGGCATACCAACAGGCGGTGTAAGTTTTGGAACACTTAGTGGTTCTAACTTATACGCGTTCAGCAATAACACCGTGTTTACTACAACAACCGGCAATAACTGGACAAGTATGACCAGCTCTATGTCATCATCGTTGATCATTAAATCTATGACCAGTATTAACGGTTCAGTAATTGCAAGTGCAAGTCCTAATAGCCCTGTAAGTTTCAAGATCTTTCAATTGAATGGTAGCAATTGGGCTTTAAAATCATCGCCAACCAATTCGGCAATTGTAAGATGTATCCGTAACCTGAACGGAACATTATTTGCAGGTACAACCAATTCAAGTGTTATTAAATCAACTGATGGCGGTATGACCTTCAGCGGATCGTCAACAGGAATGCCAACGGAGAACATCAATAAATATATTAATTGTTTAGGCGCAACCAGTACCGCGTTGTTTGCAGGTACTATCGGCGGAAAAATTTGCAGATCAACTGATAATGGTGCTACATGGTCAACCGTTTACAACATTGGTGACAATAACGGTTTTTATGGCATTAATGATATTTATATCTATTCAAATAATGATATTTTTTGTGCTACCGATTCAGGCTTTGTATACTCTACTAATGGTGGTACAACTTGGCAAAGAAAGAATAACGGTTTGAACTTTTCAAACTTTGAAAATTTAATGACCAAAGTAACAGTTAGTGGAAATTATATTGTTGCTTCCGTTAAAACTAGTGTATCGGGCAGAATGGTTCGTTTGCCATTAGGACAAGTTATTGTTGGCGTTGGCTTGAACGAAACAATGCCAAGCAATTTAGAGAATAGCGTTTACCCTAACCCGGCTTCGCAAGAAGCAACAATTGAAGTAAGTGATCTTACATTTGAAAACAATTGTGAAGTAAAACTATATGACGCTATCGGAAAAGAAGTTAGCAAATTAGAAATGGTGAACGGAACTTGTAAAATTAACCTTGAACATTTCGCTAAAGGAATTTATACATTTACTGTTGAACAGAATAATGTTGCAAAAAGCAGAGGAAAGTTAATTGTAAATTAATTCATACTTAAAAAAACAAAAACGCCCTCAATTTCTTGAGGGCGTTTTTTTTTATAAATATTTTAGTTTTAATTACTCTTCTACAATATCAATTTTTTTGAAGAACATGCTTTCGCCTTTCATTACAATTAAAACGGCCATAGCGGTTTCTTTTATCAAGCCCATAGGCATGGTGAATTTCACTTCATCATTTTCCACAATTTTCTTTTGGAAGATGATCTCACGGCTACCGCGCTCTAGGTCTTGGAAAGTAATACGCAACAATTCAGGGAAACTCTTATTACCAACGGTAATGAACTCTTTAGATAATAACTCAGCGCGTGTGCATTTGATCGCTTCATCTTTATCAAGTTGTGCTCCCAAGGTTGGCGATTTTAATGTATCACCTGATGAGATCTTTTTAAATGGATCGCCACCCGCCTGAGAGATCTGACAAAGAAAAATAAAACAAACGCTTAATGCAGCTTTTGTAAAATTTTTTATTTGTTTCTCCTGTAACATATTACAATACATTTGTGAATAGCTAATTTAATAAATAAAAAATGCCTTTGCTAGCTGCGTTAATAAGTTTTTAAACATGTTAATTCTAGAATGGTTTTTACTATTGGAATCAGAAAACCTATAACAAGCAATAACTTGTTTGTTATCAATAAGTTACAAAAAGTTAGTTTTTCCTTTTGATTGATTTTTGTGAAATCTGTTGGTCGGAGTTTTCAACAGCCAAATAAACGATCTGGTTCTTCATGCGTTCGTTCATTTCCAAATGTGCTGCTAAAACCAATTGCGAATAATTTTGTGAGGCCGATTTAAAATGTCTTGTCTCTGCTTTCCAAATATTGTAAATGATATTCATATCGCCCTTGGTTGGCATAAATGTTTTTAACGCTTGCTTCACGTTTCCAGGACCTGCATGGTAAGTATGCATCACTAATAAACGGAACCACAATTCATCTTCGTTATAACCTGTTATACCAAGCGTATCCAATATCTGTCTGGTTTTTGGAATGCACACTTTTTTGATCAAGCTGCTTGCAGCATATGCCGAGCGTTCAAAATCAGCGCGCTCATCCATGTGGCGGTTAACTTTTAAACCGAACATACGTGCAACGTCTTTCATTAACTGAAACGGACCATAAGCACCAACATTTGATTTTTGTAATTTATTAGGGCTCTCAATTAATAAGATCGATTGTGCGTACCAAGGGTCAACATCGTTCTCAATAAAACAATTAATGCCTTTTTCAAATTGATTGAATGCATTATTAAAATCGTAAAAGAATTTTTTACCGGTTGTTACCAAAATTCGATGAGATGAATCCAAGCCCATCAAACAACGGATACTATCTTTAAATGCTGATTTTAATTCATCCGGTCTTTTTGTCCATTCACTAGTGTGCACTTTTTGGATCGCATGACGATAAGTTGCCACATTAATGATCGAACTATCTTGATGTAAATTCATGATCGAACGCCAGAACTTAACTTGTGCTATGGTATCACAATGCAAATCGTAGATCTGTTTATCGAACACATAATTATGGCTGAATTTATTTTGCGGATGACAAACGCCAATAACGTTCGAGCAGAGAATAGGTTCACTACCGTCTTTCTTTACTTTATCCGGTATAGGATTGGTGTGCGTTGGATTACCTGATGATAAGAACAAAACCGAATACAATAGCAAGAACTTTTTGTAAAAAACAAGTCCTACTGTAATGGTCATGCTCACTGTTAATATAGGTAACAACTTCATACATACAAGATAATTATTTTATTTGAAATTTACAACTGAAGTGAACTTTAAATAATCCACCCTAAATTGTTAAAAAATAAGCATGTATGTTTTTGTGCAGAGTTACCCGAAGATCAGGCTAAAAACCTCTTCAACCTTTGTTGCACTGATGATCTCGATCTTAAATGATTTACGATTAATGCCTTTCAAATTATGCGAACTGATGATGATGCGTTCAAAGCCCAATTTTTCTGCTTCGCTGATGCGTTGTTCAATTTTATTTACAGGTCTTATTTCGCCAGTTAAACCTACTTCACCCGAAAAACAAACACTCTGAGGGATCGGCAGATCCTCATTACTACTTAATACCGCGCAAACCAAAGCCAGATCTATTCCAGGATCTTCAACACGTATACCGCCGGCAATATTGATGAATACATCTTTAACTCCCAGCCTAAAGCCACAACGTTTTTCAAGCACGGCCAACAACATTGATAAACGGCGCAGATCAAAGCCGGTGCTGCTTCTTTGTGGTGTGCCGTATGCAGCGCTGCTCACCAAGGCCTGTGTTTCTATAAGCATTGGTCTGTTTCCCTCTAAAGTAGCAGCAATAGCAACACCACTGGTTGGTGTATCTCGGTTTGTGATGAGTATCTCTGATGGATTGGTTACTTCGCGCAAACCTTCTCCCTGCATTTCATAAATACCCATTTCATTAGTGCTTCCAAAACGGTTCTTTGTTGCGCGTAACAAACGGTAAATATGATTTCGGTCGCCCTCAAATTGCAATACCGTATCAACCATATGTTCTAACACTTTCGGACCTGCCAAGCTTCCTTCCTTGGTTATATGGCCAATCATAAATACAGGCGTATTGGTCTCTTTGGCAAATCGTAAAAATTCAGCCGCGCACTCTCTAACCTGACTAACGCTTCCGGGGCTGCTATCAATAATATTAGTGTATATTGTTTGAATAGAATCAATGATCACCAATTGCGGTTCTATTTCCACTATCTGCTGAAAAATATTTTGCGTATTTGTTTCCTGCAAGATGAAACACGAATTAGTGGTAATACCCAAACGATCGGCGCGCATTTTTATTTGCTGCTCACTTTCTTCGCCACTCACATACAACACTTTTAAATTTTTTAAGCGCAACGCCAATTGCAACATTAAGGTTGATTTACCAATACCGGGCTCGCCACCAAATAAAACAATGCTTCCCGGAACAATTCCACCACCCAACACACGCGTTAATTCTTTTCCCGGAACAGCAATACGCGGATATTCCTGCGTGCCCACTTCCTGCAATAAAACCGGTTTGTTAGATTGGCCGTTTGGATTTTTGTTTCCCGAAAAAACTTGTAATCGCGAATTTTTGGTTTCTTTTTGAATGACCTCTTCTACATAGGTATTCCATTCGCCGCAACTTGAACATTTACCAACCCACTTTGCTGATTGGGCACCACAATTCTGACAAAAATATGTTGTTTTAACTTTACTCAATTCTTTGTTTTTAAATATTCAACATCACAAATGCACTCCAATAAAATGGATCTTTATACTTTGTTTTTAATTTTTTCTGTGCGTCAACAAAGGCCACTTGCTTATTACCGGTTTTAGCATAATTGCTGTAAAAGTTTGTCATTAATTCCATGGTGGCTTCATCACTAACACTCCACAAACTCATGATAATGGATTTTGCACCGGCAATTAAGAACGCACGTTGCAAACCATAAACACCTTCGCCTTGTTTCACGCTGCCCAAGCCGGTTTCGCATGCACTTAATACAACAAGATCTGTTTTATCCAGGTTCAACGACATAGCCTCATAGGCTGTTAATACGCCGTTATCCGGACCAGTGGCGCGGTAATTCTCATCAAATACATTATCGCAATTTGCCAATAACAAACCACTTCTTAAAAGTGGATTTTCTTTTGCAACAGAAATGTCAATTCCTAATACCTTATTGGTTTCCATTTTAGAAACATCCGCTAAAAAATAACCATGCGTTGCAATATGCAAAATGTTAGGTGATTTTATTGCTTTGATCTTTGTTTCTGTTGCATCTACACCATAAAGTGTTGTGGTAGTTAGATTGAGTGATTTCAACGTCGCTGTTATGCTTTTCACTTCTTTTTCTGTACCCGGCAACTGAGGAATGAGCTCGTTCTTACCATACATTGGATTACCAATTAAAAATGCAGATTTAGGCTTAGTGATCTTGTTCTCGTATTTTTTTAAGGATGCCACATCCTTCATGTTTCCAACAAACTGCAAATTATATTTATCAATAACATAATTGCCGCCTTTATCTTTTAGTGCATTAATACTTAATTGGTGATAAGCGCCAT
This sequence comes from Bacteroidia bacterium, assembly GCA_044360115.1. Lineage (GTDB taxonomy): Bacteria > Bacteroidota > Bacteroidia > B-17B0 > Aurantibacillaceae > Aurantibacillus. The sequence continues at coordinate 10,649 of JBIKKW010000030.1, read as the reverse complement.
CAACAGATAAATAAACTTTATTGATGTTGTTTAAACACGAATCTAACTTACTCCATGCGATCGGATAAATATCCATTTCGGGTTTTTGATCAATGATGTTAGCTCTGAATTCACCAACAGCTTTATCAATACTGTCTGCATTTCCAATTTCCTTGAATACAATTTCTTTTTTGGTAAGAACAATGGCTAGGTAGTAAGAGCGCCCTGTAAACTTGTTCCTGAATTCATTTACCTGAACAATTTCGATGGCCGCTTCGTTTGGAAGCAATAATTTTTGAATGGTATCATAAGATGTTACACCCTTTGAATTGCTTTCATTGAATAATGAACTTTTTTGAGATAACTGGCGTTCATACTCATCGATCTTCTTTTGCAAACTATCTATATTTATCTTTTCCTGCGCTAACTCTTCTTTGCTTAATTGATAAGCGCTATTCAGGTTCTCTTTTGTCTCGAGCCAGTTCTTGTAAATTGCTTTCAACTCGGCATCGCCACTTTCCATAATAGTATTACGCAATTTTGAAGAACCGTTTAATAAAAAACCTTTTGTAACAATAACTGTATTCAGCATTTGTTTTACCAAAGCAGAATCTCTATTATAATTTGCATGCACAAAACCATAATAACGTTGCAAGGTGTTGCGTGTTTTTTCCCAATACAAATTCTTTTCGTTTTCGTTAAGGGTATTAAAATAGGTTGATATGTAGTTTCTATTTACGTCCAATACATGCTGGTATGTTTCTTTTGCGCTGGCAATATCATTCAAGTTCCATTGCACTATAGCCAATTCTTCCAAGGCTTGAATGTATGATGGATGGTTTTCGCCATACAACTGCATTTTGTGCTGTAACACTTTTTTGATCAATTCGTGAGCCTTTGCATTATCGCCGGTGATCCTGTAATAATTGGCCTGTGCCTGCATCACCTTAACTGTTGCAGGATTGTTCTCCCCTAATTTTCGTTTATTGATATCATACGCGCTCTTTAATAACTTTTCAACTTCATTGTATTTACCCATCTCCACATATAATTCTGCCAATCCCGATTTCAATTGAGCCAGATCGGTACTTGCGCCCAAATTATTTTCCTTGATCATGATCGCCTTTCTGTAGATCCCTTCTGCATCTTCGTACTTCTGTTGGGCGCGATAAACATATGCCTGATTTACTTCCAACTTAAAATAATTTTTTGAAGTTCCTGTCATCGCTTTAATAGCATATTCCATCGCTTTGGTCATGTTGGCTTCGGCATCTTTCAGCTTATTCATTCCAACATAAACCATTGCCAAATTATTTAAGGTAAGTGCAATGCCAAGATCATTTTTTTGTTCGGTAACAATATCATATGCCTTTTTAATAAAATTCTCTGCTTCAGTGTAATTACCCATGTCTTTATTTAAAACACCTTTGTTGTTTAAGGCTACGGCTAACATTACTTTATTTTCTGACGACTGCCTTAAACTAATTGCCGAATCGCACCAAGGCATGGCCTTTGCGTACAAGCCTCGGTTTTGGTATGTAAGCGCCAGATCGGTAACAGCCTGTGTGCCATTTGTGCTTAACGATTTACCAGCTTTGATATATAACATGCGAGCCCTTAAAAAACTTTGTTCGGCCAAAAACATTTTGTTAGCTGCCAAAAGCGCTTCGCCTTGCTTTAAACTGTTATAGGCCATACTTTCATCAGTGCCGGTATAGGTATTACCCAAGCTGGCATTATTGATCAGCGAGGTTGTTAACGAATTTCCTTTCTCATCGGCTTCAAACAAAGCACTATTATCTATGAACGAAATGGCATAGTTGTAATTACTCTCATCAAACTCTTCTTTCTTTTGGTCCATCTTTTTCCCAAAATCCTGATTAGCGAGTTCTCGGAGCTTATCGGCTTTCTCTTTGAAAATATTTTTCTTTTCGGTTTGTGAAAACGCAGACAAGTTAAATGTGATCAATAACAATAATAAAAAACGCGTATTCATATTCTATTTTAAATTAATGTATTCGTTGGTTTTCAATAGCAGATCCATAAATAATATTTTAGGATTGGCATTACGCTCTATGTAATAAAAATTCGAGTTGAATTCTTCGATCAGTAATTGATAATTACGCTGATTGATGAATGGTGCAAATTTTTCAAGAAACTGTCTTTCATTACCTGATAATCTTACCAATTCTTTGTTGCCAAAATTCAACATCAAAGCATCTCTGAAAATGGCTAATGCATAATTGATGAATTGTTTCTGCTTTTCTCTGTCGTTAACAGCATTCTCCTCTACCCATGTAATGGCTTTATCACAATCAAACTTTAATGCCAAGCGCATGAAGTTTTGAAAATGCGCTAAAAAAGATATTCCTTCATCATCTTTATGCAATGCATTTAAGGCTTCACGGTAATTTCCTTCGCTTAAAAAAGCTGCCTGATCTGCTAATTCCTTCTGCACATTATATTCTGCAACAAGCGCTTCACTGATCAATTGCTCCTTCACATTGTAAAAAGGTATTTGCTGCACTCGCGATAAGATTGTAGCCATCAACTGCTCGGTTTCAGGAGCTATCAAAATAAAAATGGTGTCCTCAGGTGGTTCTTCCAGGATCTTTAATAAGGCATTTGCCGCTTGAATATTCATGCACTGCGCCTGCCAAATGATCATGATCTTGTAGCTTCCTTCGAAACTTGTATAACTCAGTTTTTTTAAAATATCAGAAGCTTCTTCGGTAGGAATAATTGGCTGTTTGTTCTCTGCATTCAACTCTGCCACCCAATCATTCAATGTTAAGTAATGCTGCTCTGCAAATGCCGATCTAAAATCAGCTATCAGATCATTACTTGTACGAACTGTTTTGCTTTTGATAATGGGAAAAACCAAATGCAGATCGGGATGGATCAACTTTGAAACTTTACTGCAAGAAGGACAAATACCACAAGGTTCGCTTTCTTGTTTGTTCTTACAAAATAAATGCTGCGCAAAAGTAATGGCTGCCAATAAATGTCCGCATCCATCACGACCAGTAAATAATAACGCATGCGGCACACGGTGCGAATTTACCATGCGGGTCAATCGATCCTTCGTCTCCTCCTGTCCAACAATATCTTTATAAAACATGTTTGCTCTTTTAATATTTTGGTATCATCCCTCTGATACCCATGTCAACCGGCTTCTCACCAATTTCGGGTTGAAAATAACCATCAAAGGTTATTTCTTTCCATTCAAAACTTTTATTGGTTGATAATGAAACAGTAATGATAATGTCGCTTGTTTCATTTCCTGTAATTACCAATGGCGCGCCAACAGTTGGATTAGCATTAGTAACAAATTCGCCAGTAACTAAACAACTACCCGGAGGTATTGGTGAGTTAGGATTTGGGTTAACAACAGTGGTTTGTCCGCTTTGTCCATCAGAAAAATAATCAACACTGAATACTTTAGTATAAAAACCCCAATAACCTTGCAGTTTGTTACCTGCACCACCGCCCGCTGTTGGGGTCATAACCGCACTTTTCATTTTATACTTTGTAACGTAGGTGTTGTAACCAACAAATGAAGCAATGGTGCCATCAATTATACCGGCCGATGTTGTTTTAACTTTGATGTCGTAATTTTGATATGCCAACGAAACCCTTAACCATTTATATGTTCCGGCCAATGTTGCTGTTATTGGTGTAGAGAAAAATATATCACCATCCTTAACCACTTTTCCTTCGCAATGAATAATGGCCGTAGTTCCGCCGCATGATGTTTCTGGCGCATGATACAATTTCACACCTTGTCCGGCTAAGGTCATATCATTAGGCGATAGCTCAATATAATGCGCGCTCATGCCATTGAATTTTGGCGAATAAGCCGCGTTGCTTGCTGTTGCAACAGTAGTTGGCTGACCAAAACTATTCAAACGTACCTGTGTGCTATCAAATTTAAATTTAAAAATGAGGCGAGGCGCGCTTCCGGTCATTGTCCAAGCAGTATCAGGAAAATTACACGTTGGGCAATTTACAGTTGGACCTGTAGTGGTAGTTGTTGTTTGAGGCTCGGGTGCAGGCTCTTCCTTTTTTTTACATGCGAAAAAAACAGTTAAAGCTAGTGTGAAAATGATAGCGTTTTTCATATAGAATGAATTATAATTTAGGATGCCTTAAGTTAGCGAAATATTCAATTGGTAAATAAAATTTAATGAGATAAATTTACAAACAGATATGCGCCTTGTTACACAAAGAGTTTTAAAAAGTACATTACGAATTAACGATGATGTTTATTCGCAAATTGGAAAAGGCTTGCTTATTTTGGTTGGTATTGAGGAAACAGATTCAGAGGAGGATGTTGATTGGCTGGCGGCTAAAATGGAGGCTATGCGCATTTTTAGCGATGCCGATGGGAAAATGAATTTGGATGTGACACAGATCAATGGCGAAATTATGATTGTTAGTCAGTTTACACTTTTTGCATCAACCAAAAAAGGTAACAGGCCCTCGTTTATTAGATCGGCAAAGCCGGAGATGGCCATTCCGTTATACGAACGTTTCATTAAAAAAATTGGCGAACTAACGCAATTACCGGTTAAAACAGGAAAGTTTGGCGCCGATATGCAAATAGAATTGATAAACGACGGACCCGTTACGATACTCATTGACAGCAAGAACAGAGAATAGAATTGAGTTACGAAAGCAAGTTCAAAAGAAAAAAACAAACGATCTTAAAGGAATAACCGGCTGAGACTTTTGGCATAAACTTTTGAATTAAATATGTATATTTAAACACCAATATTATACTTGTGAAACCTAGGATATTATTACAAGACAAACAATTTGAAATTACCATTCTTCGTTTATGCCATCAACTAATTGAGGTGCACGGTGATTTTAAAAATTCGGTTATCATTGGCTTGCAGCCTCGTGGTGTTTTATTAGCCAAACGCATTCAGCAAGTTTTACAACAAATTTTAAAAACCAAAAAGATCAATTGCGGTGAGTTGGATATTACTTTTTTCAGAGATGATTTCAGAAAAAAAGAATTGATCCCAAATCGCACGAATATTGATTTTATTATAGAAGATAAAAATGTTGTTTTGGTGGATGATGTTTTGTTTACCGGACGTACCATAAGAGCCGGACTGGATGCCATGTTAGCTTTTGGAAGACCCTTAGATGTTGAATTGTTGGTTTTGGTAGACAGACGTTTTGCAAGACATGTGCCAATTCAAGCAAAATATGTTGGTATAACAATTGATTCGATCGAAAAGCAAAATGTAAAAGTAGACTGGAAAGAAACTGAGGGGAAAGACAAGGTTACTTTAATAGATAAATAATGCGCCCAAATAAAGAAGATCATATTCCTTATTTTGAAAATTACATTTCAATGGTGCCCGAAAACGATATAGTTTCGGCCTTAGTACAAAATAAAAAAGAGATCAACGCCATACTTTCAAAAATTCACGGATCCAAAGGAGATCATGCTTACGCAGAAGGAAAATGGACCGTTAAGCAATTACTCCATCACATCATAGATACCGAACGTATATTTTGTTATCGAGCTCTAAGATTTGCCAGAGGCGATGCACAACAATTAAAAAGTTACGACGAGAATTTATATGCAGCGAACGCATCATTAGTTAACACAACCATCGAGCTCCAAATACAGGAGTTTAACGCTGTAAGAGATGCAAGCATTTTGTTTTATAAACAGCTTACCGAGAAACAACTTAAACTAAAAGGCATGTTAGAGTCGGGCGAAACCACTGTGCTTTCGCTGGGATACGTTATCTGCGGGCATGCCACACATCATATTCAGGTTTTAAAAGAGCGCTATGTGGTTGCTTTAGAAAATTAGTTAATAAAAATGATTAACTTTTTACATTTAGTTAGGCTCATCACGAAATTTAAATTAACTTTAGCTTTTGAATAGTTTCAAAAAAATGAGCCATCTTAGCGTAAACCATCTTCTTGGTATAAAAGATCTGAAAAAAAACGACATTGAATTAATTTTAAACACCGCTAAGAATTTCAAAGAAGTTATTAATCGCCCTATTAAAAAAGTTCCATCCCTAAGAGACATCACTGTTGCTAATTTATTTTTTGAGAACTCTACTCGTACACGTTTATCGTTTGAATTAGCGCAAAAACGTTTGAGTGCTGATATCATTAACTTTTCTGCTTCAAATTCGTCTGTTAAAAAAGGCGAAACCTTGGTTGATACAGTAAATAATATTTTAGCAATGAAAGTGGACATGATCGTGATGCGTCATAGCAGTCCGGGTGCGGCGATATTCCTTTCTAAAAAAATAAATGCCAAAATATTAAATGCGGGTGATGGCGCACATGAACATCCAACACAGGCATTATTAGATGCGTTTTCGATGCAGGAAAAATTAGGCGACTTAAAGAATAAAAAAATTGTTATTGTAGGTGATATCTTACACTCACGTGTGGCCCTTTCAAATATTTTTTGCTTGCAAAAACTAGGCGCAAAAGTAAAAGTGTGCGGGCCACAAACACTTATTCCAAAATACATCACCAGCCTTGGTGTTGAAGTTGAAAGCGATCTTAAAAAAGCATTAGAGTGGTGTGATGTAGCAAACATGTTGCGCATTCAGTTAGAAAGACAAGACATCAAATATTTCCCTACGCTCCGCGAGTACTCGATGCTTTATGGTTTAAATAAAGAGATCTTGGATAGTTTATCAAAAAAGATCATCATCATGCATCCCGGGCCAATTAATCGAGGTGTTGAAATTACGAGCGATGTAGCAGACAGCAACCAGTCAATTATTTTAGAGCAAGTTGAGAACGGTGTTGCAGTTCGTATGGCCGCCATGTATTTGCTGGCCGGCAGACAAAGTGATTAATTATTGTATTTTAGAAGAGGCAGGAACCACAGAGTGTCTTCGACCCTCACAAAGTTTACACAAAGGTCACTAAGGCGTTACAACCTACCATTAATAACCCTTCTTAATCCATCCTTTAGCCTGGCAACATTAAAATTTATAAGCAGACCAAGTTTATACTCCCCTAATCTTAAATAGGTTAGCGTTTGAGCTAAATGAACATCGTTCAAAGCCTCAACACTTTTTAGTTCGATAACTATTTTTTTGTCAACTACCATATCAATCCTTTAGCCACATTGTAATTTTACCTCTTCAAAAATCAAAGGCATGCTTTTTTCCTTTTCTACAAATAGACCTGATTTTTGTAATTTATAAAACAAACATTCTCTATAGGATGTTTCTAACAGACCCGGACCCAGCTTAGTGTGCACATCCATTGCTGCCCCAATAATTTTGGTTGCTAACTCATTTTCATTCATGACGCAAAGCTATATTCAGGATACAGAATTCCTTGCTACGATCTGTAGTAACTCACAAAATCCTTGTGGTCTCTGTGCAATACTCCGCGAGACCCTTAAGGGTCTCTGTGCTTTCTGTATCTAATACATTTTATAAATTACCGGTTTACTAGGGCTTGCATCATTTTCAAAAGGTGCAATTTGAAAATTCAATAAATAAGTACCATCAAAGATCTCATTAGGCACATAGATCAATTCTGTGATGGATTTATGAAGTTGTGTGTTCTCGGGATAATTCCAAAACGTATGATGCGCTTCAAGTTTTCCGCCATCCACTTCCTTATCAATACTTGGCAGATCGATCAAAATATGTTCAACGCCTAATTCATTCAAATACTCAATTGCTTCTTTTTGAATGTATGGCGGGTTCGTATTACTGTATTGCATGTGCAGCTTATTCAAACCATTACTTAATGTGCGAATGATCAACGCTTCGGTGTTTTCCGCTTCTTTTAATGCGTCCATTAACTGTTTGCGCGTAATAACATAATCACCGTTCTCAAGTTGGTTAGGAAGGATTGTGATCAATTCGGCAATGAACATAAAACGTTGTAAGGTTTTATTGATCGAGATGTTTTCTTTACTGATATGTCCAACACATTCGGTGTGTGTGCCATTACCATGAGGGTTGAAGGTAATGTTCCTGAAGTTCACACTACCGCCTTTATTCACATCACCAACCCAATCGCCTGCAACAACCGGCTCTAGCTTCATGGGTTCAACATACCAAGCGCTTACGCAATCCGCGGTGTTTGTAAGTGGAATAGAAATATCAATTGGTTTAAAAAAATCAACCTGATACTCACGTCCTTTATGGAAAATATTAGCGATCATACATTTTAGTTTAAAGTATAAATATAATTAAATTCTTACCTTTGTTCGTTGGTATTTTATACCTCAATGGTATTGATCTGTAAGAAATAATAAATGCCCACGAAGTTCTCCGCCGCGGCGGAGGATAGAACGAGCAGATGCCCACGTAGTTCAATGGATAGAACGAGCGTTTCCTAAACGCTAAATCCAGGTTCGATTCCTGGCGAGGGTACTAAAAATTAATTTGAAAGAACGTAGCCTTAAGAAATTAAAAAACGCATTAATTCTTCTAACCCTTTACATCAAATTAATTACACAAAATTAAAAAACCCCTGAATGCACAGGGGTTTTTTAATTTGAATGATCTATTCGATTCAACTGAGCTTATATGATCTACTAATAATCTTCTTTAAGCACCGTAATATATCCGTTCTTGGTATGCTTACGTCCATTTGCTGTAGTATAGTTCAGGATATACATGTAAGTATCGTTCTTCACGATCTCGCCTTTATATACACCATCCCAACCTTGTAATTGATCATTAGATGTGTAGATCTTCTGATTCCAGCGGTTGTAAATATTCAACTCGAACTTAATGATACTCTGACCATATACATAGAACACATCATTCAATCCGTCGTAATTAGGTGTAAATGAATTAGGGATATAGATCGGATAATCATCCGTTAATTCAACCCACACGTCATCAGTTGCTTTACAACCATATTGATTTGTAGATTGTACCTGATACACTCCGCTTCGTGTTGGTGTGATCTGTGAGTTCGGACAAACATGACAGATGATATTATCACCAAACACCCAGGTTAATGTACCACTGCCTGTTGCATTCAAATTAATTACCTCGTCGGAGTTCACATTCATATCAACACCTGCATTTACTGTAGGCTGCGGATACACTCTAACCATTACCGTGGTTGTAGTGCCGCAGAATCCGTTGTCAGATACATGAACCGTATAAATAGTTGTTACTTTTGGTGATGCAAATGGCTGTGCTATGCTCGGGTTGCTTAATCCTTCCCAAGGCATCCATCTATATGTATTACTTCCTTCGGCATGTATCTTAACCGTTTCTCCTTCACAAACTCCTACCGTCCATACAGCAGTAGCTGTGATCTGTGGAACCACTTCAATTAAGATCTCCTTAGTGAATGGACAAGAAGAAGAATCTGTTCCATTATAACCGGTGATTGTAAAGTTCATACTTGCCGTTGGTGTAATGATAGCCATCGTGGTATTGGTAGGTATCGGATAGCCTGATGGATGCCAGCTGTAAGACTGACAACCCGTTGCAAAAATAGTTGTATTATCACCGATACATATCTTTTGTTTGCTGGTGCTGATATTCAATATTGGACGACTAAGTACATTTATTGCAAAAGTTATTGATTTTACACATTGACTGTTATTACCCGTGATCGTATATATGGTTGACACCTGCGGACTAGCCACTAAAAAATTAGAGTTGTTGCTAGATAAACCGGTTGATGGTGTCCAGGTATAACTGGTTGCGCCGTTTGCATTGATGTTTAACTTATCACCTAAACAAATAGCTGTTTTGTTAGACACCGCTTGTAGATCTGGTAATGGCGTTACCAATACCTGACGAACAATAGATGATGTACATGTTGCTGCTTCACCAATCAACACATAATTTGTAGTTACCGTTGGATTAACGATCACAAAGTTTCCGTTCAAAGTATTTATAGCTACTGCCGGTGACCATGTGTAATTATTTGCACCAAATGCCGTTAGGCCAATTGGACTACCCGCACAAATGGTTGGTGTTACCGGTGAGATAACCAACACAGGATTTGCAACAACGGTTACCGTTCCTGTTTGTGTTGTGCTATTACAATTTAAACTTGTACCAACTACACTGTATACACTGGTTTGTGCAGGTGATGCTGTTACTGATGCTCCTGTTGTTGAACTTAAATTTGTAGCTGGCGACCACACGTAAGAGCTAGCACCACTTGCTGTTAATACTGCACTCGTGCCAAAACACATACTTGCTGATGAAACACTGATGATCGGATTCGGAATGATCGCCATGCTGAATGTTGCCACATTGGTACAGGTATTAGCTGTTCCAATAACTGTTCCGGATCCTATCACCGAAGGAGGGATAGCTGTTGCACTCACATTTGCCCCTGACAATGTATTTGGTGCAAGACCGGTAAAGCCTACCCAGTTGAATGATGTTGCTCCGCTTGCTGTAACATTCACCGCATTGTTTGAACCATTGTAATTATTCATACAAATGTTTGGTGTACTTAATGCAATGCTAATTACCGGTAAATTAACTACCGTTACCGTTCTTGCAGCTGTATTTGTGCAAGTTGCTGCTTCACCTATGATCGAGTATGTTGTAGTAACCGTTGGATTTACTGTTACGTTAGCGCCTGTTGTTGTAGTAATTGCCGTATTCGGCATCCATGTATAATTAGTTGCACCATTAGCCGTTAAGTTAATGGATGTGCCAATA